>JANQJH010000130.1 GCA_028281705.1 Verrucomicrobiales bacterium | reverse complement strand
GGGGTGCCCCGACTGGCCCACCTGCTGGGGTTGCCTCATCCCGCCGACCTCGGTGGACCAGATCGATTTTGACCGGCTCGATCTCGAACGCTTCCGCATCAAGGCGGAGCGCTACGGCATCGATCCCGAGAGCATCAGCGAGGACACCCTGCGCGAGCAGTTCAATCCCGTCCACGTCTGGACTGAGTACATCAATCGACTGACCAGTCTTCCGGTCGGCCTCCTCAGTCTTCTCACAGCCATCGCGGGCTACCGGCAGGCCCGACGGAAAAAGCGATGGCTGGTATTTGCCGGAAGCCTCACCGGACTGCTGCTCGTCTTGGTCAATGCCTGGCTCGGCCGCATGGTGGTCTTGAGCGGACTGCGACCCGGCATCATCACCCTGCACATGGCTCTCGCCATCTTGCTTCTCGGCGTCCTGATCCACATCGGCTGGCTTGCCTGTGAACGGCCCCATCGACTGCCCGTGCCCAGCGAGAAACGGCGCCCACTGCGAGCCATCGCCATCGGATTGCTCGCGCTCACCATCTTCGAGGGCTTGATGGGCTCTCAGGTTCGGGAAATGACCGATCAGTTGGCCAAGATCCACGTCGACACGCCCCGCTCCTCCTGGACGGCCGAGCTCGAGCAAACGTGGATGTATCTCGTGCATCGCAGTTTTTCCTGGGTCGTCCTCGCTGCCGCCGTGATCTTTTATTGGCGATCACGCGCCGCCCTCGCGGGCGGCAACCGGTGGTTGGAGAACTCAATCTTTGGGCTCGTGCTCAGCCAAATGGTCCTGGGGCTCGTCCTCTCACACATCGGCATCCTCGCCGTGGCCCAGGTCCTGCACATCGGGCTCTCCTCCCTCCTCGTATCCGCACTCGTCCTCTGGATCCTCATGGCGTCCAGGGAAAACGTCGGGACCAGCTGACTTGGATCTCAGAAATTCCCCGCGCGGTTCTCAAACTTCGTGGGCTTCCCCAGGGTCGGCCCCTCACGCTTGAGCCATCCGACAACCCAGCGCAAGAGGACCTCGAGCGGCACCTCCGGTGCGCCCAACCAGGACCGCGACCGCCGGGCATCGCTGAGCAAGGCATCCTCATACTCCTCTCCCTCAAAACGGGCTTCGACACCGGCCAGGGCGGCAATCTGCTGGCATAGTTGGCGCACGCGAATGTGGGGCGCCCCGGCAACATTGACCATCGCAGCGGGCGAAGCCGTTCGCGAGATCGCCGCCGCGATCTGGGCGTTGGCATCGCCCTGCCAGAGGAGGTTGACCCAGCTCATCCCGAGATCCACCGGCTGACCACCGAGGATCTTCTGCGCCACGTCCACCACCACACCATAACGAAGTTCATTGGCGTAATTCAACCGGACCAGGATCACGGGAGTGCCCTGACACTCTGAGAAATACTGGAACACGCGTTCGCGCCCCAAACAGCTGTTGGCATACTCACCCACCGGAGCCAGCCGATCCGCTTCACCCGAACCCGGTCCGCCTGAACTCGTCAGCCCGTAAACGTTCCCCGTCGATAGCGCCACGATGCGACTCTCCGGAAAGCGTTCGCAGACCCTGCCCGGCAGCCAGGCGTTCATCGCCCAGGTCAACGGTTCATTCCCCGTGGCTCCAAACTTCATCCCCGCCAAATAATAGAGATTGGGACACTCGGGCAGGGAGCTCAAGAACCCGGAATCTAACAAATCACCCGCAATCACCTCAATTCCCTGAGAACGGAGCCGCTCGGGCAACCCTTGATCGCTGAATCGGCTGACCGCGATCACCCGGCGATCGGGAAGGGCCCTCTTGATCATCCGCGACAGCGTGGGCCCCATCTTGCCGCCGGCCCCAAGGACCATCACATCGCCAGGAACCGACTCGAGCGACTCCACCGCAGTCTCCGATGGCCGGCTGAGCCAGTCCTCCAAGACATCGACCGAATCCAGCTCATCGGGAAAACTCTGCATGCCGCCAGACTATCGCTAGCATTCGTCCCCGGCAAGCCGCTTGAGCCCCGTGGCGCCTCCGGCGCGACGAGAAATGATTGGCCGCCTTCGCTTGCTTGATTGACGATCGAGGATGAATCACGGTAGGCCATGATCACTCAAGAAGGGAGCGCCTACGCCGCCGAGTGGTCCCGTCACGGACGGGAATACCTCGACTCCTACCTCATCCAGGAAGTCGAGCACCCGGCCGTCAATCCCCAGAGCGTGCTCATGCGGGCCTTCCTCATGGATCGCTTGTTTCCCGGCCAGTTCTCTCCGTTGGTGGAGGAAGAACTCTACTTCTCAGCCTGTGCCTGCTTCGCCCTCCTGGGCCAGCGCGAAGGCTGGTTCCCCCAGCTCTTTGCTCGAGTCGAGGAGACGGACGGGGGTGTGGACGGCGAGCTTCCTGAATTCTTACAGCGGGAGTTCCACCAACGCACCTCCAGCCGTTTCGAAATCAAGGCGCTTTTCGAAGAGCTTGCCAAATGCCTCACCCTGGGCTTCGAGTTCTTCCAAAGCCCCTTTCATCGAGCCTGGAATGAAGCCATCGCGGCCGTACCATCGGCCGAGACCATGAAGCGCCTTCGCTCACTCGAACTCGCCTGCGGTTCGGCCAACGACTATCGCTTTTTCGATCACTATGGTCAGGCCGCCTTTCTCGACTACACCGGTGTGGATGTCTGTCCGGAAAATATTGACAATGCCAGGGCACGGTATCCCGAGGTCGACTTCCAGGTAGACGATGTGACGAAACTGGATGCCGACGATGACGATTACGACGTGGTCATGGCATTCGACCTCTACGAACACCTCTCACCTACCGGTCTCGATGCCGCCATCGATGAATCCGTCCGGGTCTGCCGGGATGAGCTCTGGCTCTCTTTCTTCAATCTCAGCGAGTCGCCCGTGCACGAGTTCAGCCAGGAGGGAAACTACTACTGGAACGCCTTGAGCATCACCGAACTCACGGAATCTCTCCAGACCTCAGGTTGTGATCGCATCGAGATCATTTCCCTGCAACGCGAACTCGAAGACCGCTTTCCAGGATACCGCCACTACAACCCGGAAGCGCACATCGTCATCGCCGGGGTGGAGGGATCTTCCGAATGAGCGGAGCCCAGTGATGCGGACACTCCTGTCCGCCCCATCTGTGTCCTGATTTCCCGAAGTCCATCTCCAAGATTGAAATGCTTCCAACTAACCGAGGGACTGAAGTCCCTCCCACATTCCAAGAAAGTGCCAGGGACTTTAGTCCCTTCGCCATTTCCGGGATGACAATCTGAGGGTTGGGAGCCAACTAACAGTGAACTCGCTCCCCAATCAGCCCATTTGAGCGATGGCCTCAGCGATGGAGTCGACGCTGTGGAGGACTTTCTTCGCCACCTCGGCATCGGCAACTTTGAGGCCGAAGTGTTTTTCCAGGGCGACGACCAATTGGAGGGCGTCGACGGAGTCCAAGCCGAGGCCTTCGGGCCCGAAGAGAGGGGTGCCGTCGGCGATCTCCTCCGGGCCGTGAGGGAGCATGAGTTCGTCGACGAGAACTTGCTTGATCTTGGATTTGGATTCGGAGGGCTCCATGGGGGCGAATCTCTTCCACGAATCGGGGCCGGACTCAAGTGGAATCACGATGCCGGAGACTTGCGCAAGGCCTTGGATTGGCCCTCCCGCACGAGCTGATCCATGGCCCGGTGGATATCGCTTTGTAAGGCAGTGTCGCCCTCGGATCGCTCGACGACGGCTTGAATGAAGGCCTCGACCCCGGATTCGCAGAGAGCCTTTTCGCGTAGAAGCTTGCGGGCGATCCGGGCGACATCGCGCGCGAAACCCTCTCTCTGGTAGCCAGCATCGGTGACGGAGGCATCAGCGAGATCGATGACGTACCACTGGCCCTCGCAGCGCATGAGATTCTCCGAGCTATGGCCGCGATGGACCAGCCCGGCCCGGGCACAGGACCAGAGAAAGTCACTGACTTCGTCCCAGGGGCAATCGCCGCGGTGGACGCATTCCGTGAGCGACTCCGCTGCCGGGAGCCACTCGTAAATCTGGAGGACACGGTGTAGCCCTAACCAATCGCGGTCGAGTCCAATGGCGTAGGGAATGGGTGTTCGCAGCCCCTTGCGAAAGAGAGCCTGCGCATTGCGGAACTCTTGTTCGGCTTTCGATCGACCGCCGCGGCGCAGTTTGAATCGCTGTTTGAGGCGGAGGTGGCGCACCTCCTTGACCGCCACTTCGCCCAGTGGCGGGAGCGAAGTCTTGAAGACGCTACGGTGGCGAATGCGATAGATTTCGCAGGCGTCGTCGAGATTGAGGGCAGCGAGTTCCCGGAGAAAAACGTCGGGGGACACCTCGGCGGTCCATGGCGAAACAGTGGTCCACTCGAGAGGCATGGCTTCGTTAGGTGGGCAATGAGGGAACGGGAAGCTGTCGGGAAAAGTTGCCGGAGCGGCGCTCAATCGGTGCGCGCCCGAGGGCCGCGTCCTGTGCGGGGGCGGGCTTCAGATCGTTTGCGGCAAGGGGAGTGGACCGCCGGCGTACCAGTTGGGAGGGATGCGCCGACGGCCGGCAAAGCCTTCGTCTTGGCGGTGGTAGTGACTCACGGACGGTTCGTCGCTCTGCCAGCAGAGGTAGAAGATCTGCCCATTGATCAAGGCGGGAAAGACGACGAGCCCAGTCTGAAAGCCGCCGTCCCGGTAAAAACAGCCAAGATCTTCAAGTTCGGCAACCAACTCGGCGATCTCGTCCATGACTGCCTGGAAGCGAGGCGATTTTCCACGCCCCTCCGAGCCGAGAGAGCGGAGGGCATCGCCTTTCTCCTGGATATCTCTAACGATGACGCGGACCAACGGGAGCATCCGGTTGGCTTCGTCAGGCGTGAAATAGCGCCACACATTCATGGAATTGAGGTAGATCTTGCCAGCGTCCAACAGGGTTTTGCAAACGGCAACGAGAAAAGTCCGCAGTGCGAAAGTCATCTCGATTTCGCGAAAGTTGGGGTCAAATAGAGGCGAATCCTTGCTCTTCCGCAGCCCGTTCTCTAGAAGAAGGGCACTCATGCACTCCCTCGTTCTCCTGTCCATCGGCATGGCCTTGGTGTTAGGTGGGATACTCTGGCTGCGCCTTCATGCCTTCCTTGCGCTGATTGGAGGAGCCCTCGTCATCGCCTTCCTCACGCCCGCGACCTCGCTGGAGAGATACGTGGAGTCCGAGCTGCTGCGGAAGGGGCCGACATCGGATTTTGAGATCCGCTCGGCCCAGGCGGAGTTGGCGGGAAAAACGCCCGCCAAACGGGTGGTGGACGGCTTTGGGGAGACCTGCGGTAAGGTTGGTATCCTCATCGCCATGGCATCGGTCATCGGGGTCTGTCTCCTCGAATCGGGAGCGGCGCAGCGCATCGTCGAGGCCATCCTGGCCTGCTTTGGCGCCGCGCGGGCCCACTTGGCTTTCCTCTTCTCTGGATTTTTGTTAGCCATTCCCGTCTTTTTCGACACCGTTTTCTATCTTCTCATGCCCATCGGCAAGGCGATGAGACGGAAGACGGGCAAGAACTACCTGCTTTACATTCTCACCATTGTCGCAGGGGGGACCATGGCCCACTCCTTGATCCCTCCGACGCCGGGGCCCATGTTTGTCGCCAATGAATTGAAGGTCGACATCGGGACCATGATGATCGCGGGTTTCATCGTGGGATCGGTTGCCGTGGCCTTTGGTTATGCCTGGGCGGTGTGGCGCAATCGTCACCATGAAATCGAACTCCCGGAAGAGGTCGAAGATGCAGCGGCGGCC
Source organism: Verrucomicrobiales bacterium (assembly GCA_028281705.1). Lineage (GTDB taxonomy): Bacteria > Verrucomicrobiota > Verrucomicrobiia > Verrucomicrobiales > DEV007 > JAACDM01. The sequence continues at coordinate 27,525 of JANQJH010000130.1, read as the reverse complement.
GCTGCCGGTCCCTATGGCGCGACGCGGGAGGTCCTCCCTCCGGTGATCCTGGCCTTTCTTCCGGTCCTCTTGCCCATTCTTTGGCTCGGCGCCGGAAGCGTTCTCACGGCGCAAGAGCAGAGTGGTCTGTGGGTGCGTTTGCTGGGTGACAAGAATCTGGCTCTGATCGCGGGAGCGGCCATTGCCCTGGTAATGTTAGGCATTTACGGGGCGAACAAGCGGGAGGAGAAACGGGACAAGATCCAGAGCGCCCTGCAATCGGGCGCGGGCATCATTCTCATCACGGCGGCGGGAGGCGCCTTTGGGGCGGTCCTGCGGCAGACGGGCATCGGCGCCGATATTGCAGAAATGCTAGGAGCTTCGACGGTTTGGCTCGCCCTGCCGGTCGTGTTTCTTGTGACCACGATCGTGCGCACGGCTCAGGGCTCCGCCACCGTGGCCATGATCACGGCGGCTCCAGTGGCCGCGGCCTTCCTCACGCAGATCACCTTTCACCCCGTGTATCTCGCGCTGGCGATAGGCTGCGGTTCGAAGCCGATTCCCTGGATGAATGATTCGGGATTCTGGATCATCACGCGAATGAGCGGGATGAAGGAATCCGAGACGCTTCGATTTGTCACGCCGATGATGTCTCTCATGGGGGTGGTCGGTCTCATCGCGACGGTGATTGGCGCTTGGCTTTTCCCCATGGTGTGAATGTTGAGACGACGCAGATGAAGAGTTCAGAAGACTTACGATCCCGGCGCTGGTTCGGTCCGGCGGACTTGCGGTCCTTTGGCCACCGTTCTCGAGCCAAGCAGATGGGCTGGGATAGCGAAGACTGGGACGGGAAGCCGGTCATCGCTATTCTCAATACCTGGTCGGATCTCAATACCTGCCACACCCATTTCAAGATCTTGGCCGAGCAGGTAAAAAAGGGGATCTTGCAAGCGGGCGGGTTGCCGGTGGAGATGCCGGTGATGTCTCTGGGCGAGATTTACACCAAGCCCACGAGCATGCTCTATCGCAACTTCCTCGCCATGGAGGCCGAGGAGACGTTGCGATGTCATCCCATCGATGGCGCCGTCTTGTTAGGCGGTTGTGACAAGACCACTCCCGCCCTCCTGATGGGTGCCCTTTCCATGGACCTGCCAGTTGTCTATGTACCCGGCGGGCCCATGCTTCGGGGAAACTGGCGGGGCGAAGTCCTGGGGAGTGGTTCGGACGTCTGGAAATACTGGGATGAGAAGCGGGCGGGCAACATCTCGGACGATGATTGGGCGGAGATTGAAGACGGGATCGCGCGTTCCCCGGGGCATTGCATGACGATGGGCACGGCGTCGACCATGACGGCCCTGGCGGAAGCCCTGGGGTTTACCTTGCCGGGGGCCTCTTCCATTCCGGCGAGTGATTCCAATCACCAACGCATGGCCACGCAATCGGGGCGGCAGGCGGTGGAGAATGTTTGGCAGGATCGGAAACCCTCGCAGATCGCCTCAATGGAGGCGTTTGAGAATGCCATCGTCACGGACATGGCCATCGGCGGATCGACCAACGCCATCGTCCATCTCGTGGCCATGGCGGGCCGGGCCGGATTGAAGCTTCCATTGGAGAAGTTCGATGAGATATCCCAGCGTGTTCCCTTCATCTTGGACGTGAGGCCCTCGGGGAGGTTTCTCATGGAGGATTTTTACTACGCCGGGGGCTTGCGCGCGCTCTTGAAGCAGCTGGAATCGCTTCTCCATCTGGATTGTCTCACGGTGAACGGCAAGACTCTAGGGGAGAACATCGCCTCAGCCGAGGTCCACCAACCGGAAGTCATTCGTCCCTTGGATCAGCCGGTTTCCACCGCGGGGGGGACGGCCATTTTGCGAGGGAACCTCGCGCCCCACGGGGCAGTGATTAAACAGACGGCGGCCGATCCGGCTTTCTGGCAACACACGGGACCCGCCGTGGTCTTTCGGGACTACAATGACCTTGCGGCCCGCATCGATGACCCGGATCTTCCGGTGACGAAGGATTCGGTCATCGTCCTGCAAAACGCCGGGCCCAAGGGCGCCCCCGGGATGCCGGAATGGGGGATGCTTCCCATTCCGAAGAAATTGCTAGAACAAGGAGTGCGAGATATGGTGCGGGTGTCAGACGCGCGCATGAGCGGCACGAGCTACGGCACCTGCGTCTTGCACATCTCTCCAGAGTCCGCCATTGGCGGGCCACTGGCCCTGCTTCGAGACGGGGACGAGATCACACTGGACATTCCCGGTCGATCGATCTCGGCCAACTTAAGCGAGGAGGAGTGGGAAGAGCGGCGTCGCTCCTGGCAGGAACCTGCTCCCCACTACGCCCGGGGGTTTGGAAAACTCTACCTCGATCATGTGACTCAGGCTGAAGAGGGCTGCGACTTCGATTTTCTCCATGGCGCTCCAGCGACGGTCGCGGAACCTGAAATTCACTAACAAAAAATCCATTCATGAAGACCACTCCCATCACCTCGGCGGATCTTGCACGGTCGGTCGTCTCTGTCCCGCCGCTCTGCCGCGCTGCCGATCTCCGGCTCGCCGAGGCAGAGAATTTGAAGCTGATTCGCCATCTGGAAAGCGGGGGCGTGCGTATCCTTCTCTATGGAGGCAACGCCAATCTCTACAACATCGCGGTCTCTGAGTACCCGGCCTTGTTAGACTTTCTCGCCGATTCCGTGGCCGAGGACACTCTCGTCGTGCCCTCCGTGGGACCGTTCTATGGAAACATCGTCGATCAGGCCGCCATACTGAAAGAGCGCCAGTTTCCCGCGGCGATGATCTTGCCGACCACCTTTCCCGCCACCACGGCAGGGGTGCAGACGGCGGTGAGACATTTTGTCGAGCGGTCTCACGCCCGCGCCGTGATCTACATCAAGGATGCCAACTACATCACGCCGGAGGCGGTGAAGGAGCTCGTGGACGATGGTCTCGTCTCCTGGATCAAGTATGCCGTGGTCCGGGATGATCCGCTGCAGGACCCCTATCTCGAGGAGCTCCTGGACAAGGTGGACGCCAACAAAGTCGTCAGCGGGATTGGCGAGCAGCCTGCGATCGCGCATCTCGATCACTTCAAAGTGGTGGGCTTCACCTCGGGATGTGTCTGTGTGGCCCCGAAGCGATCGATGAAAATGCTAGAGGCGTTGAAAGCGGGGGAGATGAATGAGGCGGAGGCACTGCGGCGAGGCTTCACCGCGCTGGAGGACCTGCGAAACGGCCACGGCCCCATCCCGGTGCTACATCATGCCGTGGCTCTCGCCGGGATCGCGGATACGGGACCCCACTTGCCCTTGCTCAGTGCGCTGGAGGATCCCTTGTTAGGCGAGATTGAGGCGGCTTCGGTGGCCCTGCTCGAATGGGATGGCGCCGCCGGTGGTGCTTGAAGACGTGCCTCTCCCAGATTGAAGCCGTGCCACGATGAACACCCGCCTCGTCTCGCGTAGCCTGGGCATTCTCTTGCTCCTCCTGGCGGTGGCCATGGTGGCTTGTTTCGTCGCCGGGTCTCTCTTGCCGACGGCGAGTGAAGAGCACAGCCGGGATACCGGTCTGGTGGGCTGGCTCATCGCCGTCGGGGCGACGCTGCTGGGCGGGGGCGTGTTGGTCTACATTGGCCGGGGGATGGGGAACGAACGGATTTTGCGGAAGGATGCCATTGGCATCGTGGGACTGGCGTGGTTTGTCTGTAGTCTCTTCGCCGCCCTGCCCTACGGTCTCTGCGAGCCTCGGCTCTCGGCCACGGAAGCGCTCTTTGAAGGGGTGTCAGGGCTCACGACAACCGGAGCCACCGTCATCACAGATCTCCAAAGTTTGCCGAAAACGATTCTTCTCTGGCGGTCCTTGACGCAGTGGTTAGGCGGCATGGGGATTTTGGCGATGTTCGTTCTCGTATTGTCCAGCCTGGGCGCCAGCGGACTCACCTTGTTTCGCACGGAGACCTCCGCCCATGGCCAGGATCTGGCTGGAGCGACCTTGCGGCACATGGCACAATGGTTATGGATGCTCTACGTATTTCTCACATTGATCTGTGGCGTGGGGATGTGGCTCTTGGGGATGAGCGCCTTTCAAGCCATCAATCATGCCATGACGACGGTGGCAACGGCCGGATTCGGCACGGAGAACGCCAGTTTTGGAGCACCCGGCTTTGGCCTTGGATTGAAGCTCTGGACCATCCTCTTCATGTTTCTCTCCGGAATCAGCTTGCCGCTCTATGTGGCCATGCTGCGCAAACGATCGGTCCGCCTCTTGAAACAACATGAAGAGACCTGGGTCTTCATCGGGATCCTCGCCGTTCTGGTGAGCCTCATCATGGCGATCCGGCTTTCGTCGGGCGATTTCTCCGATGGGGAACTCGAGGAGACGGTGAACACGCTTTTCAACGTGGTCTCCATCCTCACGACGACAGGGTACGCCAGTAGCGACTACGATCTTTGGCCGCCCTTGGCCAAGGCCTTGATTCTGGGTGCGATGATCGTGGGCGGGTGTGCCGGGTCGACGGCGGGCGGACTCAAGGTGAGCCGGATGCTCCTTTGGTTGCGGCTCCTGCGCATGGAAATTCGGAGGATCTACCGGCCTAACGAAGTCGTCCTGCTCAAACTCAACGGACATCAGGTGCCGGCGGCGGCGAGAGGACAAACCTTCATCATACTGACGACGGCCATGGCCATCACGGCCTTTAGCAGCGGCCTCCTGCTGGCACTGGAACCGGACCAAAGCGCCATGGGGTGTGTCTCGGCGGTAGTGGCCTGCTTGATGAACATTGGCCCGGCATTTGCCGAGTTTGGTCCAAGCAAGAATTTTGCCGGACTCTCCACGACGAGCAATTTGCTCCTGCCGGTCCTGATGATCGTGGGGCGTTTGGAGTACCTCGCCGTCTTGGCTCTCTTTTCCAAGAATCTGTGGCGGCGATATTGAGTGTCATCCGTGCGTTCCGTTGGTAGGGTTGCTCTTCCTTCCAAGAAAAAGAAACGGCAATCCCGGTGACCATGATGAAAAAGACCTCTTCGATATTTTTCCTAGGCCTTCTTTGCGCGACCTTTGTCCATGCCGATGAGTTCACGGAGTTCCGGAAGAAGTACCGCACGCTACGGACCGTGGCAGGGAACGGGGCCAAAGACGGCGGCAACGATTGGCTCACTTCCATGGAAGGGAAGGCGGCGACCCGGGCTGATCTCTCGCGCCCTCACATGACCATGGCGGATGCCAAGGGGAATCTCTACATCGCGGACAAGGAGGCGCACGCCATTCGCAAGGTGCTTCCGGATGGGAGCATCCACACCATCGCCGGGACGGGAAGAGCCGGCTTTTCCGGCGATGGAAAAGGTCTCGAATGCAACCTGACATTCCCCAATGGACTCTACGTGCAGCCGGACGGGACGGTCTTCATCCTCGATCTGGGAAACCATCGAATTCGGAAATTGGATCTCCAGGGGAACCTGGTGACCCTGGTGCACGATCGCGAGCGCATTGTCATCGGGCGCGGGCTGTGGGTCAGCCCCAAGGGCGATCTGATTTACTACTGCAGCAATAGCCGTATCCGCTCCTGGACACCGGACAAGGGCCTGGGCACGGTGGCTGAGGGTTTTGTCAGTCTGGGCAATATCGCGGTCGATGCCAAGGGGCAGCTCTACGCCACCGATCGTGGTGCGGGTCGCGCTTACAGGATTGGCGGGAATGGGGAGAAAGTCCCCATCGCGGGCAGTGGGCGGTCCACCGGCGGAGGTCACGGATCCCCCGCCTTGGAGACAGCGATGCCGGGGACACGCGGGGTCGCCTTGCTGGAGAATGGCGCCTTTCTCCTGGCCACGCACCGCGGAGGAGACATTTGGTACGTCGATACCAAGGGTGTGGCCCATCTCTTCATCGAGGGCGAGGGCGGGGGCAATCACCACCGGGGCGATGGCCGGCCCCTGGATGAGCCGGGGATGAAGATCAGCGAACCGCGAGCCATCGTCATGGCGCCGAATCGCGATTTGATCATCACGACGAATGACACCGGCTACGTGCGCCTCGTGGTGCGCCAGTAGTAGTAGCTGAGTGTGTCGATATCGCGGGGGCGTGACAGCGGTTACAACACGTCGGGTAAGGCGTTTCCTTGAAAGAAACGGCCTAACTAACTTCTCTACTCGCGTTGTGAGAGGATTTCCAAGTTCTTGAAAGACACGTCCATGTCCATGTTGCCGTGCAATTGAAGGCCAAAATGCCCTTCGGCGGACAACTTGGCATCATCCTCGAGGCGGGCCGTTTCCACGCCGTTGATGAAAACATGGGCGTCACGCCCTTCGACGACAAGCCGGAGATCGGTCCAGGCACCGGGACGGTACTTGGCGCGCTTTTCGATAAACGCCGGATCGGGTTTCACCACCCAGCCGCGACCGCCGGTCTCGTAGAGCCCGCCCGTTTCGAGAGCGTGTTCGATCTCCACCTGAAATCCATGGAGGGAAACGCTGGACTCCACTGGCTGGGCTCTCCAGTAGAGGCCGCTATCACCAGCGTCAGCCTTGAACTGCACCCGGACGGTGAAATCCCCGTAGGCTTTTTCGCTCAACAAGATGCCATGGCGTTTTTCGCTTGCGGGACTCCGGCCACGGATGACGCCGCCTTCAATCTTCCACTCTCCCCCTGGCAGAATCTTCCACCCGGCGAAATCCTCGTCGTTGGTCATGGAATTCCATTGCCGGGTCCCCAGATCTTTGATCCGCAGTTTTCTCCAGGCGACCTCGGCACCTTCTTTCTCCGGATTTCTTCCAATCCCATGGACCTGCAGGCCGATGAATCCTGACATTGTCATGGCATCGACCAGATCGGCCGCGGGCACGCCATTGAGCCATGTCCGAATGTGAGGCCCATCGGCGAGGACACGAATGTGGTTCCACGTGTTCGGTTTGAAGGCCTTGCGGGCCGGTTCGTTGTCCTTGAGATCGTTCAGCCAGCCGCGCCGACCCTCGTCATAGATGCCCCCGGTCCAGAGACGAGCCCGTTCCATGTCGGGATCGATCTCCACCTGGTAACCGTGAACTCTTCCGTTGTTGTAATCGGGAAGCGAATTGCTGCGAATCTGCACGCCGGAGTTGAGCCGTTCATCGACCTTGAACTCGTACTCCAAGACGAAATCGCCGTAGTACTTCTCGGTGGTGAGAAAGCTGTTGGGCGTGTTGGGGACGGCCTTGCCGACGATGACGCCGTCGATGAGATCGTAGCGCGCAAGTCCACCGAGCTGTTTCCACCCATCGAGGCTGCCGTCCTTCACCAATGGCTGCCAGGGGACATCCGAAAAGACATCGGGAAGCGGAACCTCGCCCCGGGCAGGGATAGAGAGGGCGGTCGAGAGAAGTAAGAGCAGGGACGTCGTCTTCATGGCTGGCTGGTTGTTTGCGTTCGTTCGTTACCTAGTCGGACCCGGGATCGCAAGTGAAAAGCCCATTGTCGGAATGGCCGCTCTTCGGCAGGGTAGGCCCATGGAATTCGATTTCGAAGGCAAAGATCTCCCCCAAGCCTACAAGCTTCTCTCAGGCCTCGTGATGCCGCGCCCCATCGCCTGGGTCACCACCGTGAATGAAGAGGGCAAGGTCAACGCGGCTCCGTTCAGTTTCTTCAATGTCTTTGGCAGCCGGCCACCGATTGTGGCCTTCGCCCCGGGGGACCGTTCGCCGGGCATCCCCAAGGACACGGCGCGCAACCTGCGGCGAACGGGCTGTTTTGTCGTCAATCTAGCCAACGAATCCCTAGCCGAAGCCATGGTGGCCTGCGCTGCTTCCCTCCCCCCGGGAGAAAGCGAACTTGATCACGTGGGGCTCACCACCCGCCCGAGCGTGACTATCGACGCCCCGCGCATCGCGGAGGCCCCGGTGAGCATGGAGTGTACGGAATGGAGTACCCTCGAGATCGGCCGCAACCGCCTGGTCATCGGCGTGGTCAAACGGCTCCATGTGCAGGACGGGATCCTCGATCCGGAATCTCTACACGTGACTCTGGATGCCTACCTCCCCGTCGGACGCATGCACGGGCCGGATGGCTACACGCGAACACGCGATTTTTTCACCATCGAGCGGCCAAAGTGACGCCGAGTGCATGACCCGGCGACGGGATTTTTAGTTCAGTAGGCGCACACGTCTCGGCGCGATGACGAATTCGTCGCAGATGTAGCGCCCGTTTGTTCGCTTCGTTAGAAGTGGATCGTGGGATAGGCGTCTCGCCTATCGATTAGAGCAGGCAATCACAAGAGAGGGACCGGCGGGACGCCGGTTTCACCTTGGGAGCACCGACGTCGGGGACACAGATCATCAGGCACAGGTAGATCACGCTAGGGGTCACACCCTAGCGGATAGAGACGATACGATATCATGCTTCCAAGTTAGACTTTCCCATGCATAAGCACCATTCCATCTCCTGGGCACATTTCATGAATAGGTATTTCTACCTAACATCGGCACGTTCACCGAACCAATGCCACAAAACAGGGATCGTTGGGCGCCTATTCTCAACTTCATAGAGCTGGCCACCTTCTAAACTAGATATACGTTAGCCCCGTATCCACAACATCGGAAAGTCACTCTTGACCGCTCGGAAGCGCTACACTTATGTCAAAAAGTTAAGCCAAAAAAAGAACGCGTTCCTGCTGCCATGGCAGGCGTCGATCTTTGCAGATTCATCACACTCATACCACCATGCGCCGCATCGCTCTGTTTCTCACAACGCTTTTTCTCTTATCGATTACTCTTGGTTTGTCTCAAACCGGCGAGACCCGCCCTCAAGGGTACATTCGCATCCAAGGATATGCTTATACGGATGTCATCTTTGGCCTCCCGCTTTGGCGATCGATCGCGTTCTCTGGCGCGGTGAGCCAAGTGGATGTGGAAAACAACGAACTCGCGTTCTGGGGCGCCTCATGGACGCCCGACGAGTTCTCTCCCGGCGACGACAGCTATTACATCATCATCGCCTCGGGAGCACTGGAGGGGGTTTCCTATGAGGTCGTATCCAATACCGAGTCAGCCATCACCATCAGCGTGGCGCCCGACGACACCTCTCCGGAAGCCATTCAAGCCGGCGATGAGGTCCATGTGATTCCTCACTGGACGCTGGGGTCGCTCTTTCCCCGCGGCACGGGCATCGCCAATTCTCCAAATCCCTTCTCTCCGGAAAGCACGGTCAAACTCTACGATAGCGCCGGCAGCGGACCCAACCAGGCCCCAAGCAAGACCTATTTCTACCATGACGGAAGCTTCCACCCCGACGCTCCGGAAGGCTGGTACGACAATGATAATCTCGGTGGGGGCTTGCAGGATCACGTCATCCTTCCCAGCGCCAGCTTTCTTCTCATCCGCCACGGAGGAAATCCTCAGGACCTCTACGTGGTGGGAACCGTGCCCACCTGCGAAATTGGGATGAAAGCAGGTGACACCAGTCTCGCCATCACTGATGACGTGCGCTTGATCAACCCTTACCCAGTGCCGATCTCCCTGACCAATTCCCATCTCAATGAGAGTGGAGCCGTGCGGTCATCGCCCATTGCCTTCGACCCTGTGGACTTACTGATTGTCTGGGTTGGCGATCCGCCGGCGGGTATCAATCGAGCGCCAAACCGATTCTATTTTCATTATAACGGACCGTTTGGACCTACAGGTTGGTATAACAATGACGATCTTGGAGATGGGACGCAAGATCACACGTTTGAAGGCGGCGCGCCCATCCTGGCGCGCAAGCGCCCACCGATGAACGCCGTCTGGTGGATCCCCCCCATTCCTTACACCCCCTAGTGAAACGAGAGATCTGCGAGGACATACAACCGACCCTATTGAAAGAAGAACGCCATGGGAGCCCATCTAATGTTGCGAGTAGCTACGAAAGCACTGTGTTTCGGCGGCATGGCCCTCCAGGTCGCCTCCACCCCGGCCTGGAGCCAACAACCTCAAGAAGGGCCGCCCCCGGATGAAGCGAGGGAAGAGCAGATCATCGCTCAAGAAAAGATCGAAATTCTCAATCCCATTGATTCCGTGACCTTCCCGCCCCCGGCACCACGTGAGCACAGGCCACTCCCAGCCGTCAACGTCCTCTCAGCACGGGAACGCGCCCTCTCCAAAGGCCGAAAACTCAGAACCCGTTGGATCGAACCCGTTGAGACGCGCTACGGTCCGCCCCCCAAGCAAAAACCCTCGCCAAATCAATTCCCGGCCTCGAACCTGACAGCAGAGGAACTCGCTCGTCTGTTGAAGGATCCGGCGAACCGGGAGAGGCAGTTGCATTTTTCCGCCACCGTCTTCGATGAAGCCGTGAGCCTGGTAAGCTGGCGCCACCACGGCACCGAGTATTCTTGCTGGAGCAACGTGCACTGGGGGCATCTCGCCGCCGTCAGTCGATTCAAGATCGAAGACCGCCGCTTCTCTCTCTGGTTAGACTGGCGAGTGAGGCGGAGCGAGAATATCGGTGAGGACGATTGGCACGGTCATCCCCCCGATCTCCCCGGCGAACCGCCGCAATTTGAACCCATCGGTGGAGAAATGCCAGCCGAGGCCCTTGAGCCGCTTATCATCATGCACAAAGTCTATGCCCGGATGGGCAACCGGCTCGCCGAAGTCTACGAGACACAACAACGCTCCGGCGTGGCCTGGGTCGAATGGCGCATCGCCAACCCACCCCGACCCGAGGACATCGACGTCCTTCTCTGGCCCAATAGCTCGGTCAATCTCTATACCTATCATTGGTACGACCGCAACGGAAACGAGACCTTGCACCAAGATCCGCTGGGCCATCGAACGAGGTTTGCCTACGATAGCCGAAATCGCCTGAAGACAATCACCTATGAGGGGGCCGGTAATCCCAATACTGTCAAGAATCTCTACTATGACGGAAACGGGAACAAGATTGCGGAGAAAGACGAGCGAGGTCACCGGAGCGTCTACGTTTATGACGAGTTGAACCGGCTCATTGCCGAGGGGCGTGACATGGACGGCGACGCCGACAACGGGAACGGCACCTTCACCCTGGAAGCGCGCGGGATCGATTTGCGTACTGATTACACCTACAATGATGTTGGCTCGATCCTGACTGCCGAGGATCCCAGAGGAAATATCACCACCCACACCTACGATGAGGCGCAACGGCGCACCAGCACCACCGTGCCCCTCAACGGTAGCGAGAGTGCCCTGACACAGTTCTTTTATGAAAGTCGTTACACCGCCGCTGAGCGCAACGATGGGCAAAGCGATCTGAGTAGTACGAGCCGCAATCCGGGATCCAGCGTCTTCAATCGCGACGGTTGGAAACCCACGCGTATCGTCGACCCCCGAGGTTACGAAACCCTGATGGCGAACGATGGGCGCTTTCGCGAGATTCACCGCAAAGCTTCCTACGATCTCGCCGCGGCCAGTTACGCCGAGACCACGACGCTCTACGATGATGAATCGCGGATCGTGACTAAGATCGATCCACTGGGCAAAATCAGCGAGGAGGAACGCGATATTCTCGGACGGGTGATCAAGACCATTGTGGCCAAGGGGCCAACCAGTGATCAGGCCATCACTCAGCATGTCCACACCTCGACCGGCTTTCTCTGGAAGACGACCGATGCCGAAGGGCGCGAAACGCAATTCAAGTGGGACCCCGCCGGCAGACAGACCGAAATCATCCAGCTGGACGCCGATGGCACGGGATCGCCCACCACAGTGACAGCCTACGATAAGAATGGAAATGTCGTCTCCGTGACTGATCCCGAGGGGAATGTCACCTTGTATGTCTACGACAAGCGGGACTGGCGAACGGCTGAGATCGGGGCCGCCGTCACTGATGCCGTCACCGGCACGACTTATCACCCAGCGACACTCACGGTTTACGATGAGGCGGGCAACGTCGTCCAGGTGATCGATCGGCGCGGGCTCAATGATCCCGTCGTTACCGGCACCGTGAGCGTCACCGCGGCAGCCAACGCTGCGGACTACAGCACCGTGACGTCCTATGATGCGGCCAATCGACCGACTCATGTCACCTCGCCCTCGGTTGCCGTTTATGGAGGTACGGCGTCGACATCTCAAACGATCACGGAGTATGATGACAACGGAAACCCCGTCAAAGTCACCGATGGCGAAGGGAACATCACGCACAATACCTACGACGTTGCCAATCGTTTGGTCGCCACCACGACCAATCCGACGAGCAATCAATCTGATCCGAATCACGCCAGCGCCATCACCGTGAACCACCTCTATGACAAGGCAGGCAATCTCAAGCAGGTGACCGACGGCAAGGGCCAGGTCACTACCTTTACTTTTGATGGATTCAATCGCACCACGTTGACGTGTTTCGATCCCAACGACACCCGCAAGGAGCGCACCAAATTCGTCTACGATGCGCTCAATCTCGTGGAGCGCCAGGTCCTCTCCGGCACTGGTTCCGTTCTCCAGCGGACGAGCTACGCCCACGATGATCAACATCGTCTCAAGACCGTCACCTACCACGGTAGCGAAGCCGACAACCGCCACTATGACTATGACAAGGTCGGGAACATTCAGGCGGTCGAAATCGGCGAGACCAACAGCCCCAGTGACGTCGATGCCCTCAGATCCGCCTACTACACACATGACGCTCTGAACCGGGTCAAAACGGAGACCTCTGCGGATGTGACCCACGACTATGACTATGACAAGGTCGGGAACCGCACCGGCGTGACCTACGGAGGCACCTATGGGCGAACCCTGACAAGTGTCTACGACGCCCTCAATCGCCTGGAGAGCTGCACCGAGGGGACTGGAAGACAGGTGATCTTCGGCTACGATCGGGTGGGCAACCTGCATGAGCGCACCTATCCCAATACCGTCGAGGAAATCCGCGACCACGATGCCCGGAATCGGCTGGTCACGCTGACGACCCAGAAGTCGAATGGCACCGATCTAGCGGTCTACAGTCAGCAATACGATCAGATGGGCAACGTGCGCCAGATTGTCGAAACCCACGGGAGCAGTGTACCCAACCGGACCCTTACGCTCTCCTACGATCACATCTACCGGCTGACGAGCGAGGCTGTTCTGCGCAGTGGAAACACGCAAACCACGACGTTCACGTATGATGATGCCCACAATCGGACGCAGAAGGTGGTCTCCGGTAGCGGTCCCGCGGACACGGGCACGTGGGATTATATCTATGGAGCGACGGGGGGCGGGAACAATCGAAACAGCAACCAGCTCTACCAGGTAAAGAAGGATAGTAGCCTCATCTCCACGTTGAATTACGACGACAAGGGCAATCTCGTGACCCGAACCGAGGGAGGAAAGACGCTCTGGTATTATTATGATCACGAAAACCGCCTAACCAAGGCCACCCTGCCGAACAACTATGTCGTCCCGGACGGCACCACGCTCCCTGGTCAGCGGCATTATGAGTTCCAGTACGACTACCGCACGCGCCGCGTCTTTCGGGATGAGCGCAGCACCACGCCGGGGAATACGACCTTCTATGAAACCACCGTCAGTTTTAGTGGCGGGCTCGGCGTCCAGGAATACACAGCGAGCGGCGACCACCAGGCGCACTACATCCGTGGCTCCGACTTCGGCGGTGGCATCGGCGGCATCCTCTTTTCCATGCGAGGCAGCGGCGGCAGCCCCAATCCTTCCTACTATCACTACAACAGCCGGGGCGACGTCACGACCAAGAGCGACGATTACGCCTCCACCACCTGGCAGACGGCCTATCAATCCCACGGCGAACACCTCGCGGCCGACACCTCGGGCATTGATAGCGATCCTCACCGGACCAACACCAAAGAGGAGTCAGGTGACCTGCGTTTGGTCAATGATCATTTCCGCTTACGCTTTCTTAATCTCGGGATCTACTTGCAACGTGATCCAGCGGGATTTGTTGATGGTCCCAACGTTTACACTTATGTGAGGCAGAACCCGTGGACATTTTGGGATCCCTTGGGGTTGGAGACCAAGAGTCAACTGGAAGGAATGCGAGACAGGCTGGACAATGCTTACAAGAAGCAGGTTGCTGACATCAATGCGATGACTGGAATCTCCGACAAGGAACGAGCAGCCGGATTGGACAGATTGGCAGGTGTTTATGAAAGGCAAAGGAACGCCTATACCGAGAGAATCAACAAGCTAGGAAAAACCGCCAGGGATATCGCGAAGGTAACTGGTCGCGAAGTTGCGGCAGTTGAACTCGATCTGAATGATTCCGACACATCGACGGCGAAACTCATCGCACGACTTGAGCACGCTGAGAGTGTTGGCGCCAGGGATGCGGTCGTTGATGCGATGAAGGGTAGCTATGGAGGGGCGTTGAAGTCGTTAGCGACAGGCATTGCCGTTGATAGGATGCTGCGGCGCATTCCCGGCGTAAAGAATATCTATAACAGAAATCAAATTCATGCAAGTTATACGCCTCCTCCAAAAGTGCCGTCAGCGTTTCCAAAGCTCAAAATAGCCAAGCGGAAGACGACTGTTCAAGGAGGCGGCGGATTACGGAAAAGATGGAAGGACAAAGATGGTAATATTTACGAATGGGATAGCCAGCACGGGACTGTGGAAAAATTCAATAAACGTGGACGACATCTTGGCGAATTCGATTCTACAACGGGAGACCAACTAAAGCCTGCAGATCCGACAAGGAGGGTAGATCCTTGAAAGAGCACAAAGTTCGGCGCTTGATCACGATCTTTGAGAGGGACAGCGAAGATTTTGTGGATAGCGTTTATCTAACAAACGAAGAGTTTGAGTCGATCCGGCTATGGTTGGATTATGATCAGAGCCATCCAATGTATGATTGCTATCCGATTACTAACAGCGCACTTACCAAAACAAAGCACTTGCTTGGAGATAGGCTTCCGGAAGGAAGGTTTGAATATCTTCTCGAAGCAGAAGCCTGTTAGATTGCTCGCTAACGCTCAGCCCCTACAGAAGCTCCGCGCCAACCACCCCCAACCCCGCACCGTCCGTGCCAGGTGCCTCCCGTCCCTCGCAAGCTCGGGAACGGTCTAACACCTGGCACGCCCACTGCTCTCCAAACCCCATAATGATTTGCGTAATGTGAATGAAGCTCTTAAACACATCAAGAATCCACAGACGAGGCGAGAGCTGGAAGCTGTGAGGAGACATTTAATTCCTTTAAGTGTTCAACACCCTTATCCATATGGCTAAAACTGTAGATCTTTTGGAGAAGTACTCGGATATTGTTTCTGCGGCTAGTAGTGGCAACAAGGATGCTATGTATGAATTAGCTACACTCTGTTATACGTATGCGTCTTCACCAAGGCCGCTGTTGCTGGGGTATGAATCAGCTAAAGAATGGGCCGAAAAGGCTCTTGCTGAGAATCACGTATGGGCAGCGACTCTATTGGGGCATCTGTACTCGAACGCAAACTATTCGGGTTCATCTAGAGAGAAGGCGCTACATTACTACAGAATGGGTTCGGATATGGGACATACGTATGCTAGTGAGTGCTTGGAAAACTTGGTTGCAGATAGTTAATTGATACCACCCTCGCTCCGCTCGGCCCCTACAGAAGCTCCGCGCCAACCACCCCCAACCCCGCACCGTCCGTGCCAGGTGCCTCCCGTCCCTCGCAGGCTCGGGAATGGTCTAACAGCAAGTTCTCTTGTTAGGCATCATGCGGCAACTTATACTTGCAAGCCCTTTAAACGAGACTAACAAGTCATAACAGAGATGAAAAATTTCAAGCAACTTGGACTTTACCTAGCATTTCTTTGGGTGACAGCCGTTGCGGGACAGGGAGCCAATCTAATGTTTGTGTTCGAGTCTCGTGGTAGCGGGAGTTTAGCCGGACAAGCATTTGGGCCTTCAGATTTTCGAATCGTAGCAACCGCCGATACCGATGATTGGCAGAGAGTGTCGGCGTCTGGATATTTGACAGGATTGCCAAACTTGACGGCCTCAATAGAGATAGATGGCCTTGGGGATTTAGAAATTATTAGTGAGACACACACCTTGATTTATGAAAGTCCTCTGAGTGGGGCTAGGGCTTTCTTCGGGCGCCGCCCCAGCATAGTAGGAGCCTTAGCCGGGCCATTCCAGCCTGGGTGGGTAGAAAACGAGGAAGGAGATTGGGTGCCAAATGACGGTGCATCTTTGGCCGCTTGGGATCGGCAGAGTTCTCTTGGGCCGATTTCTGGTCCCGGCCAGCTTCCAATTTGGCCATCAATAGATATTGCATCCTATACAACGCATACCGATGAGGGCATACTGGCACTTGATGGCGCTCCTGCTGACGTAAGGTTCACTGTTATACCCGAGCCCCATACGGAAGCTCTGATAGTCTTAGGGTCTATTGTTGGACTGGCTCTCCGCAGGAAAGTAAAACTTAACCCTCGACTGTCCGGAGCAGAGGACATGGGGCGTAGATGCCGCAGCGCAGGACGAAGAAATGGGGACGAGGACGAAGAAATGGGGACGGGGTATTAGATTAGAAAATCACTCTCGCTAACGCTCGGCCCCTGCAGAAGCTCCGCGCCAACCACCCCCAACCCCGCACCGTCCGCGCCAGGCATGCGCCCACTCCCCGCTTCGCTTTCATCGGGAGCGGACTCATCCCTGGCACTTCCGCTGATCTCCAACCCCTGCCAACCTCCCACCGGCGCGCTGTCACGCCTCCTGCGTCATAAACATGACACAACGGCGGTACGACAAAGTGACCGCCTCATCGCCTCTGTCCCTCCCGGAGGGTCCCTCCCAGCCGGGCGTCCACGTCACCTTACCGCGTGTTGTGTCACGTGATGGGCACGAGAACGCCAGAGATTGGCTACGAGATGTAATGCCTCAAGATTCAGTACCTTTGTCCGCGCCACAATCTAGAAGATAGACTCCGTTAGGTTAGGCAAAGGCGCATCGGCGGAAAGGAGTGTCCGCACCACCGGGCTCACGTTCGTTGCGAGTCAAGAAATCGTTCTTCGCGCCTTGGCGACTTTGCGTGAGCCGACTCTCGCATCCGCCTCAACCGCCGATGGCAATCATCTTGCGGTTGGGCGCGTAGTCATTGCGAAAATCGTGCTCCTTGGGTTTCCGATCCACGACGTGTTTGAAAAAATGCGCGATCTCCGCATCCGAAACACCGGGACGACGCAACACCTCCTTGAGATCGAATTCCAGGTAGCTGCCCAGACAGGGACGGAGCTTGCCGTCACAGGTCAGGCGCAGTTTGTTACAAGTCTCACAAAAGTGCAGATTGGTCATCGCACCGATGAAGCCCACGAGTTGCCCGTCCATGGAGGGAAACTCGTAGTAACTCGCCGGTCCATTCGTCTTGAAGTCGGGCCTCGGCTTGGCCGGCCCCAAGCTCTCTTCGAGGATCCGCCGAGCGGTGTTGGCTGCGAGGAAACGATCTTCGTGCAAAACGTCTTGGGTGCTCACCGGCATGAGTTCGATGAAACGCAGCAAGAGGTCGCGCTCCTTGGCAAAACGCACCATGGGCACCAACTGATCCTCACTGCTCTCTTTCATCAGCACCGTGTTCAGCTTGATCTTCTCGAATCCCGCAGCCCGCGACGCCTCAATCCCTCGCAACACGCGATCGAAGTAATCTCGCCCCGTCGTCCGGTGATAAATTTCCCGGTCCAGCGTGTCCAAGGAGATGTTGGCCGTCCGCACCCCGGCATCCACCAAATGTTGCGCCATGCTAATTCCCTCGCCTTCCGGTTCGGAGGCCAATAGCGTGCCATTGGTCGACACCCCGATGTCTTCGATCCCCTCAATCGATTGCAGTTCCCGGAAAAAAGTGAGGACATCGCGCCGCGTCAGCGGTTCGCCACCGGTGATGCGCACCTTGCGGATCCCCAGTCCAGCGCCCACCCGGATCACTCGAAGAATCTCCTCGTAGCTGAGGATGCCTTCGCGCGGGAGCCATTCCTGCACCTCATCGGGCATGCAGTAGTGGCATCGTTCATTGCACCGATCCGTGATCGAGACCCGAAGATAAGCGATTTGATGACCGTAGGCGTCTTCCATGAGAACCGTAATTTGTCCGCACGCCGCGGAAAAGACAAGTGGCGAGCGTGGTTTGTTCGTTTGTTCTCCCCCAGCCGAGCCCAAGACCGGATCGAGGCGCGGCGGTTGGTTGCCTGCGTCTCCGATTACCGCTAATCTCCCGTGGTATGAAGATCCTCCACCGCCTCCTAGATCCCGGTCTGCTCCCAGTCCTGGCCATCTGCCTCTCGAGCTGCGCCACGTCGGCCACACTTCGCCAGAAACGCGTCGAGGCCAATCCGCAGATCTATCAGAAGCTCTCCGCAGAAGACCGGCAACTCGTCAACTCCGGCCGCATTCGCGAGGGCCTGGCTAAGGAGGCGGTTTTCCTCGCCTGGGGAAGGCCGGACGATATTCGCAACGGCAGCAAGAACGGCGTTCCCTATGAGACGTGGCACTACAAGACCCACCGCCCCTATTCCCGCGTCGGTTTCTCCCTGGGCTATGGCTATGGTCTCGATCCCTATTACAGGCACTATCGCGGACCGTACTACAGCTATCCCTACTACGGATTTCACCCCTCCGTGACCACATCCTATGTCCCCGTCGATGTCGGCTCCGTCGAGTTCCTCAATGACAAAGTAGTCTCCTGGGAAGCCCGCACCCGCTAAGTAGCACTACTTACTTAATCAAACTTAAGCTTAGAGATTAAACTTACACTTACACCACCACACACCGACTCGGAACCCCACCGCGACAATGGAGGGAGTTCGTCGCCGGGAGACAAGGTGAAATAAAGAAGGTTGCACGACGCCGTGTCACCAGATTCAGTGCGCCCCTATGATCAAAAAGGTGTTCCGCGAGTCCCTGATCTCGGCTGTGAATGGCGCCGGCGGGACGGTGCTTGTCCTCGGCGTGGTCAGCATGTTCCTCGCTCGACGGTTCTGGCTCGCCGATCTCTTGGTCAACTTTCAAGTCCACTTTCTCGTCTGCCTCCTGGGCTGTCTCTTTCTCTTGGTCCTCTTGCGCCGCCAGCTGACCGCCGCCCTCTTTCTTCTGGGAACGCTCGTCCTCGCGCTTCCCATCATTCCCTATCTCAAGCTCCCCTTCCAGGAAGTCGCCACCGTGGAGCCTCAGGATCACGAGCGTCTCTATCGCGCTCTGACCTACAACGTCCTGCAAACGAATGAGCGCTTTCAGGACGTCGCCGACTACGTGGCCACGGAGCGGGTGGATTTCCTGCTCCTCCTCGAGGTGGATAAGACGTGGAGCGACGAAATGGATTTCGAACTGCGCGATCACTTCCCACATCGATTCGCCAAGCCGCGGCCGGATTTTCAAGGGCTGACCTATTACAGCAAGCTTCCGTGGAAATCGATTCGCATGGTCCCCGATCTCTACGAGCCTACGGTGGAGGTGGTTTA
This sequence comes from Verrucomicrobiales bacterium, assembly GCA_028281705.1. Taxonomy (GTDB): domain Bacteria; phylum Verrucomicrobiota; class Verrucomicrobiia; order Verrucomicrobiales; family DEV007; genus JAACDM01. The sequence continues at coordinate 8,198 of JANQJH010000130.1, read as the reverse complement.
CGAACTCCCGGAAGGCCGCTTGACCTTGTTGGGGATCCATCCTCCACACCCGATAAAACCTCTCTTCGCCGAAGCGCGCAATGAGTTCTTCCGGCAGCTGGAAAACTATGCTGCCGGATTGCCGGGAAGCGTGATCATTACCGGAGACTTCAACGTCACTCCCTGGTCGCCGCATTTCCAAGATCTCCTGAAAAATGGCCGGCTCTCCGATAGCGCTGCCGGCCGGGGAATTCAAAACACCTGGTACATGTTTCCCTTCCTTCTCGCCGGAATTCCCATCGATCACGTGATCACGAGAGACATCGCCGTGCACCAACGCCACATCGGGCCGCCCATCGGCTCAGATCACCGGCCCATCCTCCTCGAGTTCCTCGTTCAGGAAACGAAGTCCACGGAAGACTACCCAGAACTAACCAACTGACAACGAGGGCTCGAAGCGGAAGCGGTGACGCTTCCTCCTTGAAACGCTCACCCGTCTCCCTACCTGGCACCTCACGAAGAGGCATCATCCGGCGCCGTCCGATCGTGCAGTTCCTCACGATGGAGGGCACGCCACCAATGAGGCACGAGGAAGATCGCGGTGACCATGGTGATGAGAATCCCGATGGCGCAGAGCTCGCCCAACATGGGAAGCCCTCCGTGACGCGCCGAGCGCAACGAAGCAAATCCCACCGCGGTGGTGGTGCCGCACAAGAGGAGCGCGCGCCCGATGTTTTGACGAATCTCCACCACATTACCGTGAGTTCGCCGTAGTGCCAGAATGACGTGAATGCTGTAGTCGAGCCCCAGACCGAGAAGAAGCGGGCCGGCGGCGATATTGACGATGTTCCAGTCGCGGCCCATCAACATCATGACCGCCATCAACATGAGCGCGCTGAAACCGAGGAGGGCGATGGAGATACAGACTCCCTTCACCGATCGAAACACCATGGCGAGCAAGGCGAGGAGAATCAAGGCGGTGGGGATGACCACGTGCTTGATATCGTGCCGCAAGACTTGGCCAATGGCAGGCGTGAGAAACTCCCAGCCAATGGGACGCAATCCCTGTTGATTGAGCGACTTCACCGTCTCCTCCGGCAGGGTGAAGGCATCTTCCGCCATCCTAACAAATCCGATGGCCCGGTGACTCTCGGGGCTCGTCTGTATCAAACGGTCGAGCAACCACCGGCTGGCGGCATCCTCCACACGAAAGGCCCCCTCGCCGGCGATCCACTCCCGCCAGGCGAGAAAGGCGCGTTTCGTGAGCACCAAGGCCTCGTCGGTAAATCCCTCTGCTTCAGCAACCGCGAGAAGGTTCGCTTCCTCACCGATAACGGTTCGCACCAATTCGCGATTGGATCGTTGGTTGGCTTCATTGGGCCAAAGGCGAATGGGAATCATCGTGCCGCTCACCGTGGGTTCGGCCTCGAGAATCTCGCGCCCGCGCTGGAAGATCTGCAACACGGTTTCCTCGTCGTCTCCGCTGGCCATCACGGTGAGCGTTCGCCGGTCCCCGCCCAACTTTTCCATCACGGACTTGTAGAGTTCGAGAGCCGGTTGACGCCGCTCGGGTCGCAGTTTCTCCGGATCGGAGTCCAACCGGGGAAAACCCATGGAACTCAAGATGACAACCAATCCCAATACCATGAGGCAGGAGAGCCAGGCAGCGAAGCGCCCCGATGCCAACCAGGGTTTTCCCGGCGGAGGGGAGGTCTCACGGCCCCGAAAACCATAGCAACGAAGCGAACCCAATCCGCTGGCATAGGGAAAGATCATCATCAGCGCCCCGACACTGACGCCGATGGCGACCATCGTGCCTAACTGGGCCACACCCGGCATGATGCTTCGATTCAATGCCAGGAAAACGCAGGCCGTCGTCAGCGCCGCCCAGCCGATGCTGCGGCCAAAGACTCGCCGCGATCGCCGCGGGTCCTTGCCACTGCAGCAGGATTCCTGATAGATGACAAAGCCATAATCGACAGCCAGCCCCATGAGAATCGCGGCAAAGCCCACACTCATGGGGCTCAGGCTGCCGAACACCTGCTCACCGATCAAAAGGGTGAGGACAAAGGTGACGTAGAGCGAGGCGAGCAGCAGCAGCAGCGGGACAATGCGTCGATAGATGAGGCCAAAGAGGACCACGACGAAGGCCAGCGTGATGAGCACCGAGATCATGAGATCACCCCGCAGGGCATTCGTCACCTCGGTCATATAGATCTTCCGCCCCGTAAGTTGAATGCGCGTGCCTTCGGCCAGCTCGGGATTGGCGGATCGCCACGCTTCCAGGGAGGCCTCCACCGCCGCCTGCCAGGCCACGACATCATCACCATCCTTGAGATCACCGTTGGGCTCCGCCAGAAGCAGATGCAGTTCGCCATCATCCGAGACAAAGGACATGCGCATGGCATCCCCTAACTGAAACCCACCCGCGCCCTCACCGAGGTTCGAAAGATGAAAGGGATCGTGTGACACCCGGGTGACTGCCGCTAAATCCATGGAATTCTCCAGCAAGTCCAGGCTCTTGGAGAGCTCCCTCGCAGCGCCGTCTCCCGAGAGCCGCTCCACCATCGCCTCCATCGCACTTGGAGGCCCGTTGGCCCAGAGATAGGCCAGGAGCTCGCCCATCTGTGAGGGAGCTTGTTCCCACGGCGGCCGATGACTGAGAGAGGTGAAGAGATCCCTTCGCTCCCGGAGATGTTCCTCCAAGGAAACCGTGGCTTCCTCGCCGATGGCCACATCTTCCTGGGTGACGGCGATGAGGACGTCGATCTGTGAGGCAAATGCCTTGTCGTAGGCCCGCATGGCCTCGACTTGAGGCAATTCCTGGGGCAACAGATTCAGCGGCTCGGCATCGAAATCAATGTGGAAGAAGGCCTGCCAGGAGAGCAGCCCGAGCCCCGCGAGCGCCAGCAGCACACCTAGCACTCGTTTCATCGATCGCAGGATAGGTGAGTTGCCCGGACCAAGACTCCTACTGGAAGAGTTCGTGCTCCGGGTTTCCGGCGGAGAGCAAGTAGGCCAGGAGGTCGAGGACGTCGTCCTCCTTCAGGGTGCTGAGCAATCCCGGGGGCATCATGGAAGTCTCGGCCGGCTGCATCGAAAGGATCTCACCGCGGTTCACCTGGGCAATGGCATTGGGGTCCAACATGTTGATGTTGACCATCACTTGATCCCCGCTGAGATTCACGATCCGCCCCATCACAATTTCACCATCTTCCTTCGTGATGACGGTGGCGTTGTATTGATCGCTGATCTCTTTGCTAGGCTCGATGATTGATTCAAGCAAGTCCCGGGGACTGAAGCGGCCGGCAACGCCTGTGAGATCCGGCCCCATGGCGCCTCCCTCACCAGCGAAACGGTGACAGGCGAAACAGGCTGCCGCCCCAAAGAGCTGGCGTCCGTTCTTGAAGTTCCGGTTGCCTTCGAGACCGGCGCCGAGCAGCCCTTCCAAATCCCCCATGGCCCAGTTCTTGACAAACTCACGCGGAGCGAGGCCAAACTCCGGCCCCTTGGGCTCGACCGGTTTGAGCACTTCGGCGAAACGCAACTGCTCATCCTCGCTCAGATGCGCCACCGCGTCCTTCTTGATCGCTTCGACAAACTTTCCGAAACTGGCGCCGCCGTGGTAGTTCGCCGCCTTTTGAAACCACGCGAGGTAACGCTCCCGGTCCTCCTCGTTCCAGCCCTCCTCCAGAACGCGAAGAGCCTTAGCATAGGCGATCTGCTCCTCCTGGGTCGGCGCACTCTCGAGCTGATCGACGCCTCGTTTGGCAATGTCAGGGGCATTCATCACCACGAGCAACTGACAGAGTTCGACATCCAAATCCCGGTCGCCGGTAGGAAAGGCCGGGCTCAGGCGGCGCACCAGTTTCTTCCTATCCGAATCCTTCTCGAAACCGCCCATGCGCGCGAGGAAAAGGCCGATGGCGCGCGTCCACACCAATCTCTGGTCCCGATCGAGCTGCTCCCACCTCCACTTGACCAGACTGGCCAAGGCCTGACTCTTCAGGTTCGCGTGGCCACAGCGGATCAAGGCAATCGTGGCTAACAAAGACGCCTGCGGTTCTTTTTCCGCCGCCGCCAGGTGCTTCCAGGCCGTCACCGGCTGACTCTCGATCGCCGTGCGGGCCGCATAACGGATATGCCGATCCGCATGCCCCAGGTAGGGCCAGGCGGTAGCCACCGCGGAAGTGTCGACCACGCCATGAAAGGACTCCAGCTTCCGGCGCAGTGTTCGAAGTTCCGCTCCCTCGGCCGATGGTTCAGCGGCGATGGGCGCCGTCGACTCATTCCCAGAGTAGGTGACGCGATAAAGCCCCGACTGCGTTCGGCGCCCACCGATGGCAAAGTAGAGCGCCCCATCGGTCGGATTCACGCACAGATCCGTCAGGGGAAGCGGCTGGGCACTGATGAATTCCTCCAGCTCCCCGGCGTAGGAGGCGCCGTCCGGCCTGAGGTGCACAGCGTAGAGCTTTCCGTAGCTCCAATCACAGATGAAAAAGGCATCCTGGTACTTCGCGGGAAACTTGGCGCCATAACCAAAACACACGCCCGTGGGTGACCCCGGCCCGATATCCACCACGGCGGGAAGACTATCTTCGTAGTAGGCCGGCCACTTGGCGGCCCCGTTGCGCCAGCCAAACTCCGCGCCGCTGACCACGTGATTCACCCGAGTGGGCCGGTACCACGGCGTGTTCATGTCCCACTCCATGTCAGCGTCAAAGGTGAAAAGCTCACCGTCCCGGGAAAAGGCGGCATCGTACTCGTTGCGGAACCCCGTGGCCATCAACTCCCAGGTCTTCCCTTCCGGGTCCGTCTTGGCGATGAATCCCCGCGGCGCCAAGGTCCCGCGCATGAAGCCCCGCCCATAGACGCGGGGAATCACCTGATCCTCCCCCCAGACGGGCGTCACCCGACTCTTCTGCATCGGCGGTAATTCCGTTTGATTCCCCACAACGACGTAGAGCGATTCGCCGTCGGGAGACAGCACTATGGAATGCGGGCCGTGCTCCCCGCCTCCTTTCATGGAGCGGATCTGGGTCACCTTGTCGAATCGATCATCGCCATCCGTGTCCTGCACCCGGTAGAGGCCACGGCCCTCGAAGGCGTCGTTGGCCACGACACAGTAAAGGCTGTCAAAGGCATAGAGGAGCCCGTGGGCCTGCCCGATGGGCAAATCGATCTTCTCGATCCCCGCCGCCGTGAGAGGCTCGCCGGCGGGGGGCGGCGTCACACGATAAAGTGCCCCATATTGATCCGAGACGAGCAAGCGGCCTTTGGGATCGGCACAAATGCTAACCCAAGACCCCTGATCCTCTTTCGGCACGGAGTAGAGCAGTTCCACCGAAAAACCCTCCTTCACGAACAGGTCCTTCACCGCCGTGGCTTCGACCGCCCCCGGGGCGTGGTTCGCGAGAAAGACGAGCGGCGCGGTGAGAACGGCGAGGAAGCGGGATTTCATGGGTGCGATGAAGTCGTGCATCAGGATGTGAACGTTTCGCTGAGCCTTGCGTATGCCATCGGCGGGGTCAAGATCGGGCGAGGAACCCTTTTGCCGGCCATTTCCAGGAATTCCCGCTTGGCAGATTCCCCAGGGCGCGCCTGTGTTGCCGCATGAGAATCATCAGGCACATCGATCCGGATTTTTCGGAACAACGGGCTCAGCTCAATCGCCGCACGGCCCCCACGCCGGAGGTGGAATCCGCCGTGTCCGAGATTCTTCAAGCGGTACGCTCCCGCGGTGATGAGGCCTTGCTCGAACTCACCGCCCGTTTCGACGGCGCCAACCTCGACACCGGCAGCCTGCGCGTTTCCACCGATGAACTCGAGGAAGCCCAAGCCCAGGTTTCGTCCGCGGTCAAAGACGCGGTCGCCGCTTCCAAGACCAATGTGGTCCGTTTCGCCGAGGAATCCATGCGGCGCGACTGGACCATCACCAATGCCCAAGGCGCCGAGGTGGGCGAACGATTTCAACCGTTTCAACGCGTCGGCGTCTACGTCCCCGGAGGGACCGCCCCCCTGGTTTCCACTTCCATCATGACCGTCGCCCTCGCGGCTGCGGCCGGCGTTCCCGAGATCGTGGTGACCACGCCCTGTGACGCCTACGGCAAGGTCAACGCCTCCCTGCTCTACGCGCTCGCAGAGGCCGGGGCCCACGAGATTTACAAGCTCGGCGGCGCCCAGGCCATCGGCGCCCTCGCCTATGGCACGCCCACCGTGGCCCACGTCATCAAGGTGTTCGGTCCAGGGAATGCCTATGTCATGGAAGCCAAGCGCCAAGTTTTCGGCACGGTTTCTGTCGACCTCTTGCCGGGCCCAAGTGAAATCCTGGTGCTGGCTGATGACACCGCAAACCCCGCCTTCATCGCCGCCGACATGCTCGCCCAGGCAGAACACGATCCCGTGAGCCTCGTCGGGTTGGTCACGCCATCCGGCAAGTTGATCGACGCCGTCATCAAGGAGATCAAGAAACAGAAGCCTCTCTTGAGCCGCTCCCACATCGTGGATCAAGTGCTGGAAAAGGGCACCTTCCTCATGGAGGTGACCGACTTCGAAGCGGGCGTGGCCGTGGCCAATGACTATGCCCCCGAGCATCTCAGTCTCGTGTGCGAGGATGAGGACCACTGGCTGCCGAAGATCACCAACGCGGGTGGCATCTTTGTGGGGAACTACTCACCCGTGGCCGCCGGTGATTTTCTCGCCGGTCCCAGCCACGAACTGCCCACCGGCGGGGCCGGAAAATCCTTCGCTGGGCTCACCGTGGATCAGTTCCAGCGGCGCACCAGCGTGGTCAAACTCGATCGGGAGGCCATCGCCCAATCCGAACCCGTGATCCGCACCTTCTGCGATGTCGAAGGACTCGATGCCCACGCCCGATCGGCCAGTATCCGGATCGGCGAGGGAGAAGAAGCCTGACCAACTCGACTCACGGGGCTACGCCACCCCGAAATGGACTTTGGGCGCCCTCGCGTCTTCTCGTTTTGCGGCGCTTGACGGTCCAGCGGCGGATGCTACGGTCGCACCACCATGAGGACTCTTTTGTTCATCTTCTTCATTTTCGCCGGGTTCATCGCCTTCTTCACGCACGCCATGGTGTTTGCCTCCCAAGTGAATGCATGGGTTTTCTGGGTCGCCGTCTCCGCCGTCATTGCCGCCATGGTCTTCATCGGCTGCTGGGATTTGAGCGATAGCCTCACCAACCGGCTCGGTTGGCTCTTCATGGTGATCATCGCCGCCTTCTGCATCCTCACGACCCTCCCTCACATCGACGGTGGCGGAAGTTTGTTCAAGATCGCCTTCTTTCTCGTCTATGCCGCCGTTGGAGTCCTCGGGTTCGTCCGGGAAAAAGAGGACGAAGCCCATCCGGCCCACTAAGCGTCCAAGCGACTACGTGATACCGGCGTCTCGCTGATCCCGTTCTTGCATCCTGCCTACGACAGGCTCCCGTCAGGGCTTCGGCACGAGGACAAACTCCTCCTTGCCCTGACGAATCAATCCCAGGATCACCGAATCTCCCTCGAGATCCTGCCCGGCCTCAAAGGCTTCCCGGCTCGAGCGCACCGTGCTCCGGCCGACCTCGACAATCACATCGCCGACCTGCAGGCCTCGACGCCCCGCCGGGCTCCGCGGGTTGACCTGGACGACCACGGCACCCTCATACGTCGCGTCCAATCCCAGCTGCCGACGGAGAGCGTCATTCAAGGTCTTTGTCGCCACGCCCTCCAAGTAGTACGGCGTGGCCAGCGGTTCCGTCTCCTCGTCACCGGAACCGACCGCCTCCGACTGCCCACCCTTTCGTCTGGCAGGGGACACGTAGGCGCCGTCTCCCACCACCATCGCGCCCAAACGCACCGGTAGCTCCTGCCGGCGTCCGCGACGTTCGATGACAAAACGCACCACTGTCCCCGGAGGTGTCCGGCTGACCTCCAATCGAAGCGTGTTCCGGTCGACGACACGGCGCCCCTGAAGCTCCACGATGAGATCACCTTGACGAAAACCCGCCGAATCAGCCGGGGACCCCTGGACGACACTGGCCACGAGCGCCCCTGAGAGATCGCGACGCCCCAGTTCGCGCACCAGGGCCGGACTCAAATCTTCCAACTGCACGCCCAGGTAGCCACGGGTGATACGCCCTTCGTCCAAGAGGCTGCGGATGACACGCAGCGCCATGTTCACCGGAATGGCAAAGCCGATGCCCGTGCTCGCCCCGGTGGTGGAAT
>JANQJH010000065.1 GCA_028281705.1 Verrucomicrobiales bacterium | reverse complement strand
TGGGCTATGGGCGTACCCTGGCGCGTCCCACCTTTTACGAATACGCACCGGTGCGAACGGTGGACCAGGCGACGGGAGACGAGATCCGGGGGAACCAGGATCTGACGGATACGGTGATCGACAACTTTGATTTCCGCTATGAGTACTACCCCAATCCCGGCGAGCTGATTTCACTGAGTCTCTTTCACAAAGAGATGACGGATCCGATCGTCACCATTGTGCAGAATACGTCAGGGAGCGGCACCTTCCGAAGTTGGCAGAACAGCCCATCCGGATTCATTCAAGGTGTGGAGCTGGAGTATCGAAAGCGCTTTCTCGATTACTTTACCATTGCCTCCAATGCGACGTATATCCGATCGGAGATTGAAGGTGTGTTTGATGATCAAGGAAGGTCGTTGGGATCTGGGACTGTCTTTGAAGGGCAGCCGGAGTATATCTTCAATGCGCGATTGAGTTTCGATTATCCCGACTGGGGGATCAGCGCGGACCTGAACTACAACTACGTGGATGATATCCTGACGAATGTGAGTGCGGATCCCAGGGTCTCCAACATCTTCCAGCGGGGAATTCATGGGTTGGACTTCATCATCTCAAAGCAATGGGAGAATGGCTGGAAGGCGAAGTTCTCGGCCAAGAACCTGTTGGATTCCAAACAGGAGCAGTACTATGAAGGTGAAGACCTCGTCTACGACGGGTATCAAACGGGGCGCACCTTCAGCTTGAGTCTGAGTTACGACTATTAGGTGTGTTCTGTAGGGGAAGCGTGACCGCTTCCGCGACGATCTCGAGATTGAAAGTCTCATGTGACATTGTCGACACCTCGATTGATTCACGCCGGCATGAGCCATGGTTGAAAGCCTAACTGTATAAGATTGTAAGGTGCTTATTATTAGTGATTTAAGCCATCATTGGGGCTGATATATTCTGTCTTTGAGCGGTGACAGATTTGTCACGCATTTCGATCCCACATTATTGGAGGGTGGCGCTAGATAGGGGGCAACATCTATGAAGAAAATGAAGCGACTACCCCTAACCTTGGCTGCCATTTTGGCGTTGAGCGGGCTCTCTGTGAGGGCTGCTGACGTGAATGTCACAGTCAATATCACGCAGGACACGACGTGGACGGCAGATAACGAGTACCTTCTCGGCCAACCCGTTTTTGTCACCGACGGCGCCACTCTGACGATCGAGCCGGGCACAAAAATTTACGGGTTTGAAGACGTTGAGGCGGGCACATTTGGGTCACTGGTGATCACGCGAGGATGCAAAATCATGGCGGAGGGGACGCGGTCGGCGCCCATTGAGTTCACTGCCTTGGATGAGCGTGACGCCGATTTGACCCTGGAAGACAGCTCGCTCTGGGGCGGTCTGATCATTCTCGGCCGGGCGGTCTTGAATGATGCCGGCAATCCGGTTATTCAGCCGGACAATCCGGTGCTGAACGAGCGTGAGATCGAGGGATTTCCCGCCGGGGGCGACAATGATTTGATCAAATACGGCGGTCTCGATGACAACGATAACTCGGGCGTTCTGAAATACGTTTCTATCCGCTATGGCGGGTTCGAGTTTCAGCAGGACGAGGAGATCAACGGACTCACTTTGGGCGCCGTGGGCCGCGAGACGACGATCGAATACGTCGAGGTTTTCAATAACTCGGACGACGGGGTCGAGTTCTTCGGTGGCACGGTCAATACCAAGTACATGGTGATGGCCTTCAACGAGGATGAGCAATTTGACATCGACCAGGGGTATCGGGGCAAGGGCCAGTTCTGGTTTGGCATTAGCAAGAGTGCGGGCGCCGGTTCCAACTACGGTGGTGAGCACGATGGCGGGGATAGCCCGGACAAGACCTTGGAGCCCTTCGCCCGCGTTCAGGTCTACAACGCGACCTATCTCGGTAGCGGCGTCGAGGGCGGCAACGTGCAGACGAACACGGCGTTTCGGTTGAAGGACAATTTCGCCGGCCAGTACCACAACTCGATTTTTGGAGATTTCCCGGACCAGGCGGTGCGGATTGACGATGACCCGACGAAGGAGCGGGCCAACACCGCGGGTGATCTACTCTTTGCCAACAATCTCTGGTTCGACATTGGCTCATTCGACGGCACACCCGAATCGCTGACGCTGAATGGCAGCGCCGAGGAAATCAAGATCGTGAACGAGAACGGCAACACCTATGTGAATCCGCATTTCGGCGGTGTCAGTCGCCGGCCTTACGGCGGTCTCGACCCGCGCCCCATCAAGGATGGAGCGGCATACACCCACACGCGTTCGGAAGTTCCCAACGATGGCTTTTACGATCAAGTGAGCTACATCGGAGCGTTCTCCAGTGAGGACAATTGGATGGACGGATGGACTTTTCTCTCACGTAAGGGCTACCTGCCCTCCGCCGCTCCCACGAGCGTGGCCGATGTCACGGTGACGGAGAACATCACGACGGACACGGTTTGGACGCGGGGTAACGCCTATTTGTTAGGTGAGCCGATCTTTGTCACCGACGGCGCCACGCTGACGATCGAAGCGGGAACGACCGTTTACGGTTTTGAAGATATCGCTGCGGGCACCTTTGGTTCGCTTGTCATCACGCGAGGCTCCAAGATCTACGCCGAGGGCACGCGGGAGAATCCGGTGATCTTCACCGCACGCGACGTGCGAGATGCAGAGTTGACTTTGGAGGACAGCTCGCTCTGGGGCGGTTTGATCATTCTGGGGAACGCGGTGCTCAACGATGCCGGGAATCCCGTCATCCAGCCCGATAATCCAGTTCTCAATGAGCGCGAGATCGAGGGATTTCCCGCCGGAGGCAACAATGACTTCATCAAGTATGGTGGACTGGACGACGAAGACAGCTCGGGGGCGCTTCGTTTCGTGTCGATCCGCTATGGCGGCTTTGAGTTTCAGCAAGACGAAGAGATCAACGGTCTCACTCTCGGCGCCGTGGGCAGTGGCACGAAGATCGAATACGTCGAGGTCTTCAACAACTCGGACGATGGCGTCGAGTTCTTCGGGGGCACGGTGGACGTTCGCCACATGGTGATGGCCTTCAACGAAGACGAGCAGTACGACATCGATCAGGGCTATCGCGGCCGTGGTCAGTTCCTCTTTGCCATCGGCAAGGACACGGGGAACGGCTCGAACTACGGTGGTGAGCACGATGGCGGGGACAGCCCTGACAAGACGCTGGAACCCTTTGCCCGGAGTCAGTTTTACAATGTCACCTACCTCGGTTCGGGGGCGGCTGAAGGGGCGGCCAATCCACAAACGAACACGGCGTTTCGGTTGAAGGACAATTTCGCCGGCCAGTACCACAACTCCATCATCGGTGACTTCAAGGATCAGGCGATCCGCATCGATGACGACCCGACCAAGGCGCGGGTGAATGACGGAGATCTCTTCTTCGGGAACAACACCTGGTTCGGTTTTGGCGCGGCGGAAGAAGGCAACTTCTCGTCCTACACGCAGAACGGTTCGGCTGAGGAACTCTTGCTCCTTTCCGAAGCGCGGGGCAACACGGTGGGGGTGGATCCCATGCTGCGCGGGGTGAGCCGCGAGAAAGATGGTGGATTGGATCCGCGTCCCTTGGCTGGAAGTCCGGTCTTCAACGCGCCTCTGAGCCCTTTCCCTGCCGGGCAGGCCGGGTTCTTCACGCCGGCGGGCTTCCGCGGCGCCTTTGGTTCGGTCAACTGGGCCGCCGGCTGGACGGCCCTCTCGGAGGAGGGCTTCTCAGCCAACGGCGGGGCCCTCAACGACGTGGCCGTGACGGAGAATATCACGACGGACACCACCTGGACTTCGAACAACGCTTACTTGCTAGGCGAGCCGATCTTTGTCACCGACGGGGCGACCCTGACCATTGAGCCGGGGACGACGATCTACGGCTTCGAGGACATCGATGCCGGGACCTTTGGTTCACTCATCATCACCCGCGGATCCAAGATCATGGCGGAAGGCACGAAGACCGATCCCATCGTCTTCACAGCGCTCGATGAGCGTGATGATGACTTGACGCTGGAGGACAGCTCGCTCTGGGGCGGCCTCATCATCCTCGGCCGTGCCGTGCTCAACGATGCGGGGAATCCCGTCATCCAGCCGGACAACCCCGTGGTCAACGAGCGCGAGATCGAAGGGTTCCCCGCCGGCGGGAACAATGAGTTCATCAAGTACGGCGGTCTCGACGACGACGATAACTCGGGAATCTTGAAGTATGTCTCCATTCGCTTTGGCGGATTCGAGTTCCAGCAGGACGAGGAGATCAACGGTCTGACGCTGGGTGCGGTGGGCCGCGGAACGACGATCGAGTATGTCGAGGTTTTCAACAACTCGGATGATGGCGTGGAGTTCTTTGGCGGCACGGTCAACACCAAGCACCTCGTGATGGCTTTCAACGAGGACGAGCAGTTCGACATCGACCAGGGCTATCGCGGCATGAACCAGTTCTGGTTCGGCATTGGCAAGAGTGTGGGGAACGGGTCTAACTACGGTGGCGAGCACGACGGTGGCGACAGTCCGGACAAGACGCTGGAGCCCTTTGCCCGCACGCAGATTTACAACGCGACCTATCTCGGGAGCGGTGTTCGGGACGACAACCCGCAGACGAACACGGCCTTCCGTTTGAAGGACAACTTCGCCGGTCAGTATCACAACTCCATCTTCGGTGATTTTCCGGGCGAAGCCGTTCGGATCGATGATGATCCGACCAAGGAACGGGCCAACACGGAAGGCGACCTCGCTTTCGAGAATAACCTCTGGTTTGATATCGGCTCTTTCGACGGCACGGCCGCTTCCTTGACGAAGAATGCCAGTCCGGAGGAGATCAAGTTGGTCTCTGAGAATGGGAACACCTACGCCAATCCCTACCTGGCCGGGGTCAGCCGCCGCCCGTACGGCGGTCTCGACCCGCGCCCCTTGGCGGGTGGTCCGGCTTACGCCAGCTCGCGGTCGGCCACGCCGGACAACGGTTTCTACGAAGCGGTGGACTATGTCGGCGCCTTCTCCTCCAACGACGACTGGCTCGAAGGCTGGACCTATCTCTCACAGAAAGGTTACCTGGCCAAGCCCGTGCCTTCATCCACGACGGATGTCATGGTGACGGACAACATCACGACGGACACGGTGTGGACGAACGACAAGATTTACATCTTGGGTGAGCCGATCTTTGTCACCAACGACGCCAGTCTGACAATCGAGGCGGGAACAACTGTTTTCGGATTTGAGGACATCGACGGCGGCACCTTTGGTTCGCTTGTCGTCACGCGGGGATCCAAGATCTACGCGGAAGGCACGCGTGACTATCCCATTTCCTTCACCGCTCTCGACGAGCGCGAAACGCAGTTGACCTTGGAAGACAGTTCGCTTTGGGGCGGCCTGATCCTCTTGGGGAATGCGGTGCTCAACGACGCGGGCAATCCCATCATCCAGCCGGACAATCCGGTGCTCAATGAGCGTGAGATTGAGGGATTTCCCGCCGGCGGGAACAACGATTTCATCAAGTATGGCGGACTGGACGATGGTGACAGTTCCGGTGCTCTGCGATTTGTCTCCATTCGTTATGGCGGCTTCGAGTTTCAGCAGGATGAGGAGATCAACGGCCTCACCCTGGGTGCGGTCGGAAGCGGCACGACACTGGAATTCATCGAAGTCTTCAACAACTCGGATGACGGCGTCGAGTTCTTCGGCGGCACGGCGGACATTCGCTACATGGTGATGGCCTTCAATGAAGATGAACAGTATGACATCGACCAAGGTTATCGCGGTCGCGGCCAGTTCCTCTTCGCCATTGGCAAGGACGTGGGCAATGGATCGAACTACGGCGGCGAGCACGACGGTGGTGACAGTCCTGACAAGACACTCGAGCCTTTTGCCAGGAGCCAGTTCTACAATGTGACCTACGTTGGTTCCGGCGCGGCAGCCGATGCGGCCAATCCGCAGACGAACACCGCATTCCGCCTGAAAGACAACTTCGCCGGTCAGTACCACAACTCCATCTTCACGGACTTCAAGGATCAGGCGGTGCGCATCGACGATGACCCGACCAAAGCCCGGGTGAACGAGGGAGATCTCTTCTTCGGAAACAACATCTGGCACGGGTTTGGCGCCGGCGACGGTTCCAATCTCGTTGACCTGACGCAGAATGGTTCTCCGGAAGAACTCCTCCTCTTGTCCGCCGAGCGCGGCAACGAAGTGACCGATCCCTTCCTCCGGGGCATCAGCCGCGCCGGGGACGCCGGATTGGATCCGCGCCCGTCTCCCGGCAGTCCGGCTTTCCAGGGCACGCTGAGCGCGTTTCCCGCGGAGCAGAGCGGCTTCTTCACGCCGGTGGAGTTCAAGGGCGCCTTTGGCGACATCAACTGGATGAATGGCTGGAGCCAGCTCTCACAAGGTGGTTATCTGGGTGATCTCGATCCCAACCCGCCAGTCGATCCCGCGGTGGATTCCGACAACGACGGGACGCTGGATACGGTGGAAATCGCGAACGGCACGGATCCCAACGACGCGACCGATTTCTTCCGCCTTCAAGCCGAGGGATCGAGTTCCGTCTCGTGGAGCAGCGGAATTGGGCAGACCTATGATGTCGAATATTCCGTCGATCTCGAGTCCTGGACGGTCATTGCCACGCTCGAGGCCACTGCGGAACAGACCGTTTTTGAGGAAACGGATGCCGGCCGTCTTGGTCAGGCGTCGGGCTATTATCGTGTGATCCTCAAGTAGCCAGAAGAAAAGAGAAAGACAACACGCAGCGGTTGATCGATTCACTGCTGCAATAAGGGACGAAGGGCCACCGTGTGCTGCGGTGGCCCTTTACCGTTTCCAGACCTCCCGGCGTTCGGTGAGCGCGTGGCAGATGTGTTGAAACTCTCCCCCCAGGGCCTTGGGAGAAGGTGACGGGATTGTCGCATGATACCCGTCGCCGAATTCCTCCCCGACAGACAAGGGTTGCAGAATGACAGTAAACGCACGATTCCGTTTTCTTATCGCTCTGGGCTTTCTCCTGGCGCTGCCATGGAAGGTTTCGGCCCAATCGGAGAAGGCACAGAAGGATATCGCGACCATCCAGAGCTATATTGAGCGTTGGGTCGCTGTCAGTCAGGACATCGCGAAGACAATGGCCAACTGGCAGTTTGAGAAAGACATTCTTCTCGAAACCAAGCGAGCGCTCCAGGGCGAGGTCGATCAAATCAAGTCTCAGATCGAGGAGGCGAAAAAGGATGAACAGACGGCCGATGAGACGAGTAAGAACCTGGCCAAGGAACAAGTTGAACTGAGCAAGGCCGCTGAGACCGTGACCAAGGTGATCGCTCAGTTAGAAGATCGCCTGGTGTCCCTCGTGGTTCAGTTTCCCCCCTACTTGCAACGTGAATTGGGTGTCGATCTCGAATTTTTGAATAACAAGGAAAAACGTGAGGAATCCGGCATCGCCACCCGGGTGTCGACGGTAACGAACATCTTGCAGGCGGCGGAGAAGGCAAACAGCGACGTCGTAGCGGTGAATGAGGAGCGCGATGTCAATGGCAAGACCCAGAGCGTCCGAACGGTTTATTTCGGACTCGCTCTAGCGTATTCCTCGACGGAAGATGAATCGGTCGCCTGGCTGGGAACGCCGGGTCCCACCGGCTGGCGGTTTGAGCAACGGCCGGACGAAACCAAGGAGATCGCACGCGTGGTTGCCATCGCCAACGACGAGGCGGACGTCGGCTTTGTTCCCGTCACGGCCATAATATCCGACTAACAAGGCCACCTGAATCTCACTTTCTCTCTTTCTTAGGAACGATCTGCCATGGACAAACGAATTCATTCTCTCATCCTCTGCCTCGTTCTGCTGGCCGGTGCGAGCCAGGGAGGGGCGCAATCGATTGACGCGGCCCTCGCCAGTGCCAAGCATGACTTGGAGAAGGCCTTGGGCGAACTCAACACGCTCAACGGCTCGGTGGCCAAGGAGAAGCTCCCTCTCAATTCGGACATCAATTTGCTGGAAGCGCAAGTGCGTGAGGAATCGACCAAGCTGCGGGATCTCCGCCGTGAGCAGATTGCCCGTTCCCGGGATCAGCTTCAGTTAGACAAGGAGGTCAAAGCGCGCCGCGTGGAAGGGGATTTCATGGCCAGCGTCCTGAGAGACTATGTCCGGGGCTTTCTCAACCGGATTCATGCGAGCGAGTACCAGCAGTACAGCGAGGTCATTGAACAGAGCAACGCTCGCGTCGAAGCGGGGAATCTTTCCCGGGCCGAGGAGTTTGAGGAGCGTCTGGGTATTCTGATGCAGGCGGCCGATCGCCTGGAGAGGGCGATCGGCGGTGCCGCTTACCCGGGGAAGGCGCTGACACAAACAGAGGGCATCGTCGACGGGCAGTACGCCTTGATCGGGCCGATGGCATTTTTCAGTTCGAGCGACGGCACGATCAACGGAGTGACCAACACCGTGACCGAAGAGGGAGTCAAACCGACGGTGGTGGAGGTGGGGCAAGGCGAGGGCATCAAGGCGCTGATCACCGGCGAGGAAGGAGTCGTTCCTGCGGATCCTTCGGGAGGGAGAGCCCTGGTCATGGATCGGGCCAAGGATTCTGTGGGTGAGCATATCGCCAAGGGCGGCCTCGTGGGCTACGCCATTCTTTCCCTCGGTGCGTTTGCCCTGATCATTGCCGCCTTCAAGTTGGCGGAGATCATTCGCTTTGTCGTTCCCACGGCCCGCCAGGTCCAGTCCATTCTGGAGGATCTCATCGACCGCAAGACGGAACTGGCCGCGTCCGAGGCGCGTTCCATTCCTGGCATCGCCGGTGAGATGATGCTCGTCGGGGTGGAGAATTTTCACCGCAAACGGCGGGCACTGGAGGAACTGCTTTACGAGAAGCTCCTCACGATCAGGCCGCGTTTGGAGCGGTTTCTCCCTTTCCTTGCCGTCACCGCGGCGGCGGCGCCTCTCATGGGTCTGCTGGGAACGGTCATGGGGATGATCAAGACGTTCAAGTTGATCACGGAGTTCGGCACGGGTGATGCGAAGAGTTTGTCCTCCGGGATCTCGGAGGCGCTGGTGACGACCGAACTCGGACTCGTGGTGGCCATTCCCGTTCTCATCATCCACGGCATTCTCACGCGAATGGCCCGCGGCCGCATCGGCCGCATGGAGGCTGCCGCCATGGCCTTTCTCAACGGCGTTTCCTCGAAAGAAGTGAGGGAACCCGAGCCCGATGATCCTCAGCTTGAAGAAGAAGTCGAAAAAGAAGCTGCCTAACTAGACAACCATGCGCTCGTTATGAACCTACACGAAATCATCTCCATCTTGCAAAGCGGCGGATGGGTCATGATCCTTCTGACCATCCTCGCATTGATCCTCTATGTCACCGCCTTTGATCTGATTTACACGGTCTATTCAGGAAACCTCGGCCGGCGCTCCGATGATTGGCTTCCGTGGGTCAAGGATCCAGAAAAGGGCGAGGGTCAGGTGGGAGAAATCATTCAATACACGCAGCACGGCGAGCCGGATTCCAAGCGGGTGCAGCAACGCTTCGAAGAAGTGCAGTTTGAGACTGCGGCCAAGGTGAACTCCAAGCTTGTCTTACTCAATACCTTGGTCGCCGCAGCTCCGTTGGCCGGCCTCCTGGGAACGGTCATCGGCATGCTCAATACCTTCGGCGGTTTAGCCGCCGGAGGCAGCGAATCGATGTCTCTCGTCGCCGGAGGGATCCATGAAGCCCTGCTCACGACGCAGACGGGTCTCCTCATCGCTTTGCCCGGGGTCTTCGTCTCACTGGTGATCAAGCGGCGCAAACACACGCTGGAGGCATCCATCTCCACGCTGGAAAGCATGACTTTGATTCACAAAACGGGGCTCGATGCCATCCACGAGGACGAGGGCTTCGAAGAGGAGAAAGCGGCGACCACGCCCCCGGCGGAGAAGGCGGCAGCGCGCGAAGAGCCCGCCATACTCGTGGGGAACGAATCCAATGTGCCTCAGGTCGCGTAGGTACCTAAACCGATACCATTTGAAATCCGATGATGGGTAGACGCAGTGCCACCGAGGAGAGGGATGATGTGGAGATCAATCTATCTCCCATGATCGATTGTATCTTCATCCTTCTCATTTTCTTCATTGTGACCACGGTCTTCGTCAACGAGACCGGCGTGACGGTGAACAAGCCCGAGGTCAAGGGGGCCAAGGCTCTGGACAAGAATAGCATTTTAATCGCAGTCACCGCGGATAACGACGTGGCCTATGATGGAGAGATTATTGGAATCCCCGGTGTCTCCACTGTGGTCAAACTGGCCTTGAAGGAGAACAAGGAGATGCCGGTGATCATCCAGGGGGATTCGGATGCCAGTCACGGCATCGTGCAGATGGTGCACGGTGAAGCGCTTGTTGCCGGAGCCACCACGATCTCCGTGTCGACCAAGCAGTGACCGGCGCTTGTTAGGAGACTCACTTCATGGCCGCCACCACCAACGAGCATCTCGTTTATCGACCGCCCCAATCCCGGCGGGCGATCGTGGTGGCCTGTGCCGGCGGTCTCTTGATGACGGGGATGATATTCCTCGCGATCCCCTTGAGCCAGTTGCTGGAGAAGATCGCTCTGCCGGAGGCACCGCCGCCGCAGACCGCGGTGATGGCTCCGCCGCCGCCCCCGCCGCCCCCGCCGCCGCCTCCTGAAATGGAGGAGCCCGAGGAAGAGGAGCCGCCGCCCGAGATGGAACCGGAAGAACCCGATCTCGATATCCCCATGCCCGATCTTCCGGACGGTTTGGGTGCGGGCAGCTTTTTCATCGATGACAAGTACGACATCGATCTCTCCAAAGAGGCGCTCGGTTCGGGCGGCATCTTTGATGCGGACAGCCTGGATGAACGTCCTCGACCGCTTCGGGCCTCGCCGCCGCGGTATCCTTCGGCCATGAAGCGCGCCAAGAAGGAGGGCCTTGTCATACTCTTGATGGTGGTCGATGAAAATGGCGGCGTGAACTCTGTCGAGGTGCGCAAGTCGACGGACACGGGATTCAACGCTGCAGCCGTCAAAGCCGTGCGGCGATGGAAGTTCAAGCCTGGTACCAAGAATGGTAGGCCGGTGCGAACCAAGATCCTGCAGCGCATCTCATTCAAGTTAGGCCGATGATTTCCCAACCCACGCCATGAACATGCGATCCTCAATACTTTCTCTATTATTGTTGTTCGTTACTCTGTCGGCCGCTGAGGGGCAGAGCCCTTTCCGCGATCCCGAGTTTCAAAAGCGATTCATGGGATCCTACGGGTTTCTTCCGGAGGTGGAGCCGTCTATCGGCTCCCAGGATGAGGATGAGCGGGAGTACTTCTTGCAGATCAAGGAACTCTTGGCCTCCGATCGGCTGGCGGCGTTGAAGGCAAAGCTCTTGAGCGATCTCGATCCCGATGTGTCGCATCCGGCGCTTCAGTTCATCTTGGCCAACCTCTGGTTCCAAGAGGAGAACAATAGCGAGGCGCAGAAGTGGTATCTCTCGGCCATTCGCAAGTTCCCCTCTTACCTTCGGGCGCACAAGAATCTCGGTCTGGTTTACTACCAGACGGGAGACAACGCCAGGGCGGTGGAATCCTTGAGCAAGGCGGTTCAACTGGGGGACCGGACACCGCAGACGGTGGGGCTCCTGGGCTTGTGCCACCTCAATGCGGAGAATTGGCTGGCGGCGGAATCGGCACTGCGCCAGGCGGTGGTGCTGGCACCAAAGAACTCGCAGTGGCAGTCGGCCCTGCTCCGAGTCTTTTTCAATAGTGAGCAATATGAGGCGGCTCTGAGCATGGTGAACCGCGCGTTGCCGGGGAAAGCGGACGACGACAAGCTCTGGCTCATGAAGGGGCGCGCCTTGATGGAATTGAACCGCCCTGACGAAGCCACCATCGCCTTCGAAACCCTGCGCCATCTGGGGAAGGCGAGTCCGGAGATCCTGGAGATTCTTGGGGCGCTCTACATGGATCAGGAGAAGGCCAACGCGGCGCTCTCAGCCTATCTCGCGGCGGCCCGGGCTTCGAAGAAACTCAAAGGGAGTTCTGTGCTGCGGACGGCCAACCTCTTGTTCGGTTATCAGTATGTGGATCAATCCAAGCGTTATGTGAGTCAGCTGAAACCTCGGGTGAAGGAACTCACGGATCAAGAGCAGCTCGATCTCCGCACCTTGGAGGCCAAGATCGCCCGGGCGGAGGGCGATACGGCAACGGCGATGGTGGTTTTGGAAGACATCATCTTGAAGGATAATCGCAATGGCGAAGCCCGGATCGAACTGGCGCAGCTCTACGCCATGCAGGCCAAGGAAGCCGAGGAAGAGACGAAGGAGGCTGAGTACTATGCCCGGGCGCAGCTCTATTTTGATCAGGCGATGCAGATTGAAGAAAGCGAAGCCATGGCCGCCTTGCGTTATGGTCAGATGCTCGTGGGGCGCGGTGAGTACATCAAGGCGGTACCATTGCTAAAAAAATCTTATCAACTGCGCCCCAAGGATGAGGTGGATCAATACGTCAAGCGCGTGGAGCGCGCCGCTCGGCGCCAGGAAGCCAAGGAGGCCGAGGACAAGAGAAGCGCGGGTGGAGCAGCGATCCCCCGGAAATAGTTGGATTGGTTTAGTTAGCACTGTTCGTTCTCATGAGTGACGACCCGATTTCTCAGCAAGGGTTCGGCCCTTCAAACAAGAGCACTATTTTGCTCGTCGATGATGAAGAGGATCTCCTGGATCTTCTGACCTTCAATCTCGAGCGTGAGAATTACGAGATCATTCGCGCGGCGGATGGGACGTCGGGATTGCAGGCGGCGGTGGAGAGGGTTCCGGACCTCATCGTGCTCGACCTCATGCTGCCCGGAATGCATGGCTTCCAGGTGTTGGAGCATTTGAAGAACCAATCGCTGACGCGGCTCATCCCCGTGATCGTCCTGACGGCGAAGGGCGAGGTGGTGGACCGCATCAACGGTCTCAAGCTGGGGGCGGACGACTACTTGGCC
>JANQJH010000032.1 GCA_028281705.1 Verrucomicrobiales bacterium | reverse complement strand
CAAGCCGAAATGGACGCCCCTACCGGGGGAATTGCGACTTGGAATAAGAAATCTTACGGGGGAAAAAAATTCGGGCTCTCGTGAATCGTGAAAGTCGGGCTAGTTTGGAAGTTAGGCGAGGAGTTGCGGGATGACTTTGGCGGGTTCGACGCCGGTGAGGCGGCCGTCGAGGCCCTGGTGTTTGAAGCTGAGGCGCTCGTGGTCGTAGCCTAACAAGTGCAAGACGGTGGCGTGGAAGTCGCGGATGTGGAGGGGATCTTTGACGATGTTGTAGCTGAAGTCGTCCGTCTCCCCATAGATCGATCCGCCGCGCGCGCCGCCGCCCGCCATCCACATGGTGAAGCAGCGGGGATGGTGGTCGCGGCCGTAGTTTTCCGTGCTCAGGCCGCCCTGGCTGTAGATCGTGCGGCCGAATTCGCCGCCCCAAATGATGAGCGTCTCGTCAAACATGCCGCGTTCCTTGAGGTCAGTGATGAGGGCGTGACAGGGTTGATCCACGTCGCGGCATTGGTCGGGCATGCGACCGCCGACGTTGGCGTGGTGATCCCAGTTGTTGTGATAGACTTGAATGAAGCGCACGCCGCGCTCGGCGAGACGGCGAGCCATGAGCGCCGTGTTGGCGAAGGTGCCGGGTTTGCGGGCTTCTTCTCCGTAGAGCCTGAACACGTGATCGGGTTCACTCTTGATATCCGTGAGTTCCGGGACGCTGGCCTGCATGCGAAAGGCCATTTCGTACTGGTGGATGCGTGTCAGGGTCTCGGGGTCGCCCAGCTCGCGGTAGGTCACATCGTTGAGCGCCTTGATGCTGTCCAGGGTGCGGCGGCGCACCTCTCGGGGCACGCCGGGCGGGTTGTTGATGTAGAGAATGGGATCGCCCTTGCTGCGAAAGGACACCCCGGCGTGTTCGCCCGGGAGATAGCCGCTCGACCAGAGCCGGGCGGAAATGGCCTGCTCCTGTTCGCGATTGCTCGGCGTGGCCACGAGCACCACAAAGGTCGGGAGATTTTCGTTCATCGTTCCCAGGCCATACGAAGCCCAGGAGCCGAGGCAGGGCCGGCCGGTGATCTGATTGCCAGTCTGCATCGCGGTGATCGCCGGCTCGTGGTTGATGGCCTCGGTGTGCAGACTCCGCATCCAGCAGATATCATCGGCGTTCTTCGCCAGGTGGGGCAGGAGTTCGTCGTTCATCCACATGCCACACTGGCCGTGCTGGGCGAAGCGATACTTGCTCGGGGCGATGGGGAATCGTTTTTGACCACTGGTCATGGTGGTCAGGCGCTGGCCTTGGCGGACGCTGTCGGGCAGATCCTTGTCGTACCACTTCGCCATCTCCGGCTTGTAGTCGAAGAGATCCATCTGCGAGGGGCCACCGACCATGTGGAGGTAGATGACGCGCTTCGCCTTGGCGGGGAAATGGGTTCTGACGTCGGCAAGGGCGGATTGCTGAAACGTCTGGTTCAAGAGCGAGGTCAGAGCGGCGCCCCCGAGGAGATTGCGGCCGCTACTGAGGAAATGGCGGCGCGTTTGCAGGAAGCGAAGTTCGCTGGAGAGATCCATGATGGGTGGGTCGGGTCGGTGGTTTCTAACTTACTTGTTCAGGACTTCGTCGAGATTGAGCAGCTGATTGCCCAGCATTGTCCAGGTGGCGAGTTCGCCGGCATCGATGGCGGCGTCGGCGGGGGAATCGCCCACTTCGAGGAGGGCCCGGGCTTCGTCTGGGTGCTCATCGTAGAACGATCGCAGATCTGCTAGACTGGCGTTGAGGATGGATCGCTCCACGGGCTTGAGCGGGCGGCAGAGGACGCGGAGTACCATGTGGTCCAGCGTCTGGGCATCGTTGGTTGAGGCGCTGAGCGCCGTTTGCGCGAGCAGTCGTGCGGCTTCGACGAACTGGATGTCGTTCATCGTGGTGAGTGCTTGCAAGGGGGTGTTGGTCCGTTCGCGGCGCACGGTGCAGACTTCGCGGCTGGGGGCGTTCAAGACTTCCAGATTGGGCGGCGGAGCCATGCGCTTCCAGAAGTTGTAGAGGGTGCGGCGGTAGAGGTTCTCGCCCTTGTCCTGGACGAAGTTCCGCGTGTTCCCGCCAGGCAGACCGACGACATCCCAGATGCCTCCGGGCTGATAGGGACGCGTGCTGGGGCCACCGATTTTTGCCGAGAGCGCTCCGCTGACCGCGAGGGCGTAGTCGCGGATCATTTCGGCGTCCATGCGGAATCGCGGGCCGCGGCTGATCAGCTGATTGTCCGGGTCCTGGTTCAGTTTCTCGGGGGTGAGGATCGCGGCCTGCCGGTACGCTGCGCTGTTGACCATCAATTTGAAGAGATTCTTCACGTCCCAACCACTGTCGCGGAAGGTGATAGCCAACCAGTCGAGCAGTTCCGGATGGGTCGGAGGTGTGCCCATGATGCCGAAGTCTTCACTGGTGAGGACGAGCCCGTGACCGAAGAGTTCTTGCCAGAAGCGGTTCACGGTGACCCGTGCTGTGAGGGGATTGTCAGGATGAACGACCCATTGGGCCAGGCCCAAGCGATTGCGCGGCGCGCCGTCGGGAAAGGGCGGAAGTGCCTCGGGTGTATTGGCCTGAACTTTCTCGCCGGGTCGGTCATATTGACCACGCGCGAGGATGTGAGCCATGGCGGGAGAGTTCTTCTTCTCCTCCTGGATGTGGGTGATGGGACTTCGCGTACGAATGGCCTCGCGCTCGGCTTCGAGTCCGGCCACGGTTTGATGCAGGGCCGGATAGATGGAGTCGTGGGTCACCAGGTAGTGCTGGTAGAGCGCTTTCTTCTGTTCGGGCGAGCGTTCACTCTCGCTGAGAGCGAGCATGGCGGCGAGAGGACCGTGGCCGGCGATGGCTTCGACTTCGGACGCGGTGAGGGCACGCGAGTAGACGCGGGCGTCTTGCAGGCTACCGCCTTCGAAGACCTGACGGTGGCTACGTTGGCCCAAGCGAAGAGGCAGTTTTGTTCGGATCGTTTGCCCTGGTTGGAGCGACTTGGTATCGACCTTGAGTTTCTGCGCGACACCGTTGAGGTAGAGACGGATTCCCTTGGCTTGACCACCTCCATCCCAGGTGACGAAGACGTGCTGCCACTCGCCTGGCTTGAGGACAGGTCGTGCGGTGCTTACCTTGATCGCGGCATCGGGCCAGCGATGGACCAAGTGAACGGCGAGGGAGCGATCGCTCTGGAAGAGATCCCAGCCGCGGTAGTCATGCTCCTCGTCCATGCGGGCGATGATACCGCCGTAAACGCCATTGCGACCGGCCTTGATCCAGGCGCCATAACTGAAGGGCTGATCGATTTCGAAGTCGCCCTCCTGGCCGAGGTCGAAGGTGCTGCCCGTTTGCATGGTGGGCGCCGGGCCGAGTTTGCCGTCGGGGGACCAGGTGATGGGGCCGGTGGATTTCAGTTTTTGAGGACGGCCTCCGCACACGGCCGCGACTTCGTTTCCCGCGCCCTCGTTGAGGGGAAGATGGACACTGAGGCCTTCCAGCGGCAGATTCCGGCCTAACTGATCGGCGTTGGCAGAGGCTTTCCAGGAATCGAAGTCGCCTCTAGCAAGCTCACGGCGCTGATCGCGCTTCTTGGTGGCGTCGGCGATCAATCCCGGAAGGGCATCCCAGCGTGCCCGATCCTCTCCCATGGGGACTGGGATGGTTGGGCCGCGGCCGTCCTTGACGTTGCCATCGAGGCCGCCCTGGGTCGTGTTGCGGAAGAAGGCGGACATGGCGTAGTAGTCCTTGGTGCTGATAGGGTCGAACTTGTGATCATGACATTGCGCACAATTCATCGTCAGCCCCATGAAGACCCAGCCCATGGTCTGCACACGATCGGCGGCGTAGTTGGCCAGGTTCTCCTCGACAATGGTTCCGCCTTCGTTGGTGGTGATGTTGCAGCGTTGCAGGCCGGTGGCGATTAATTGATCGCGGGTGGGGTTGGGCAAGAGATCGCCAGCCAGCTGTTCGGTGGTGAATCGGTCAAAGGGTTGATTGGCGTTGAAGGCACTCACCACCCAATCGCGGTAGGGCCACATCTCACGGTAGTTGTCGAAATGCATGCCGTGGGTATCGCCGTAGCGCGCGGCGTCTAACCAATAGCGGGCTCGGTGTTCGCCGTATTGAGGAGATTCGAGCAGGGTGTCGATCAAGGCATTCCACGCCTCATCCGTCGGATTGGCGGCGAAGGATTCGACCATCTCCGGCTGGGGCGGCAGGCCCGTGAGATCGAGAGCCAGGCGCCGCACGAGAGTACGTGCATCGGCTTCGGGGGCGGGGGAGAGAGAGGCTGCTTCGAGTTTTTCCAGGACGAAATGGTCGATGGGATTGCGTGCCCAGCCGGTCTGATTCACTTCGGGCGGCTTCGGCAGGGCCGGCGGGATGAAGGACCAATGGGGTTCCCAGGGCGCGCCTTGATCAATCCATGTCTTGATGACGGCAATCTCTTCGGGTTTGAGTTCCTTGTGAGTCTCCGGTGGCGGCATGCGCTCGTCAGGGTCTGCCGACGTGATCCTATGATAGAGTTCGCTCTCCTCGGGCTTGCCCTTGACCACGGTTGGCTCCGCTTCATCGAAGAAGCCCGCCTCGGTATCCAAACGAAGACCGGCCTTGCGCGAGCCGGGATCGGGGCCGTGACAGTGGAAACAAGCCTCGGCGAGGATGGGTTTGACATCGCGATTGAACGCCACCGGCGGGGCTCCGTGAGCGGTCACGAGCGTGGCCAGGAAGAGAATGGTTCCGTGAATGGTTCTGAGTCGTTTCATTGAGATGTTTGGGAGAGAGAAAGAGGCACTGGATTCAAGGTGCGATCGCTCCTTGGAGAAGCCCGAGAGGACTGCCTTCGCGCACCAGAGTTTGAATCTCCGTCTGGGTGAGGGCGCGCCGCCACATGGCCAGTTCGTCCACGCGTCCGCGAAAATCCCGGACCGCTGGCGGCCAGTCTTTGTTCGGCGAAGTCCACGTTCCAAGATGCATGGTGCCCAGTCTGAACACCGTACCCGGCGGCATGGTCTCGGTCATCGCCAGTTCCCCGTTGGTGTAATACGTCGCCTTGCCCTGCACGCCGTCCACCACAGCGGCGACGTGTGTCCATTGGCCGGGAACCACGCGAATAGAGGTGGGGGTGCGGTCACGCCCCTCGAAGGACCCGGAAGCGGTGAGGCCCAAGCGATTGAACTGCCAGTGGTGTCTTCCCGGGGACCAGTCCGCGGAGTTGAGCAAGGCGTTGAGGGAGTGGTCGTAACGATCCACTTTGATCCAGGAGGAGAGGGTGAACGCGGCGTGATTGCCGGGAATGTCGATCAGAACCGAATCGCCGGGATTCTCGAACTGGAGGGCTCTCTTCCCGGGCCAGCGGCCGGTGACCCAGCGCGCTCGGTGAATGTTGCCCGGCACATCACTTCCGAAGGTGGCTGAGTTCTCCAATTGGTTTCCGTCGTCTTCGAAGGCGAAGTAGAAGACCAGATTCGGATCCCGGCAGAGGCTGGCGCGTTGCGCTTCCCAGCGTCTCAAGGCGATGGAACTCGAGGTGGCGAATCGTTCGGGGTCGGCCGTGGGGATGGCCGAGACTACGCCGCGATCGACGGCCACGGCCTTGCCATAGGTGACCGAGGCTAACAGTTCGTCATTGTCGGGTGGCTTCACTTCCACCAAGCCCTCGAAAACGTGGAGCTCGCTTCTCTGGGCCGCGGCATCCACGGAAGCCCCAAACTCCGTGCCGAGATCCTCGAATCGCGCATCTGGCACTTGCACGGTGAATCCGGTGGCCGTGGGTGGCACGAGGGCTCTCACGGATCCCGAAACGAGTGTCATGTGCAGGGCGTCCTCGATGTGAAACTCGACGGGCGATTCGAGAATCACGTCGGCGCCATTTTGGAAACGCACCTGGGCCGCGCCCTTGGTCAAATGATAGTAGCCCGGTCCGAAGCTGACGGCATCCGGCGAACCGGCCTCCGCAAACTCGGCGTCGAAAGCATTGACCAGGAGGGCGACCACGGGCGTGCCGTGATTCGTTGTTCCAGGCTTCGGTCCCTGCCTCCAGATGGGCCACGCCAGGGCAAAAATCATCGCGGCCGCCGCCAGGGTCCACGGAAGAAAACGCGGCGTGCGAATGGCGCCGGGCTTCTTCTGCGGCTTCGGGAGGCGCTGCTCGACACCAGAGACAAAGTCCCGGTCGGATTCGTGAATCTCATTTAAGCGTCCGGCGACGCCCGCGGCGAAGCTGTCGTCCGACCCGATGGCATAGTCGCGCAGCCACTGGTCGAGAGCCAAGAGGGCGGCCAGGTTGTGGGCAAGATCCGGCGAGTTGGCGACCTCGGCGGCGAGGGCCTCGAGTTCCACCGGTTCCGCATCGCCCTCGAGAAAGCGGGCCAAGTGGTGATCGAGCTCGGAATGATGGGGATCGCCTTTCATCACTTCCTAGGCCTCACGCAGTTGGTGTTGCATGCACTGCAGCAGATTTCTCCTCATGCGCAGGAGGGCCTGCCGGATTTCGTTGGAATTCCTCCGGGAACGTTGCGCGATCACCGTGGCCGAGAGATCTTCGAAATAGCGCTCTTGAATCAGTTGGCGTCCGTCTTCGGAGAGTTGATCCAGGCAGTGCCGGAGGGCCTCCCGGCGTTCATTGTCGTCAGCCGTGATGGCGGGGCTGGCGGCGCTGTCCTCCGCATGCTCCGCCAGCATCGCCGTCATCTGCTCGGAGAGCAATCGGGTGCGGCGCGACTCCTTGCGGCGCTCGTTGATCACCAAGTGACGGGCAATTCCCCGCAGCCAGGCTCCGAAATCCTTGGAGCGGTCGAATTCGCCCAGTTTTCCGGCGGCCACGACGAAGGTGTCTTGAGCCAGATCGTCCACCCAGTCGGCGCGGACGCCGAGGGATCGCACCCACGCCCGGAGGCGCTGCTGCTCGCGTTTGACCTGAACCATGAACCACTGATGATCGGATTGCTCCATAGGGGGACTTCATGAACTATTGTCACCAATTCAGGATGCGTTACGGCGGAATGCAAAGAATCTGACCCGGCGCCTCGAGCATGGAGCAGGAACCTAGGCCGTGGCCTCGGTCCGGCGGGCATCGTGGCGGTAGCAGGTGGGGGATTCACCGGCGTATCTGAGAAAACTGCGGTTGAATTGGGAGAGGGACTGAAATCCCACATCATAGGCGATTTGGGTGACGGGGAGCCGGGATTCGAGGAGGAGCCGCTTGGCCAGTTCGACTCTCTGCCGGCCGAGGTACTCCGTGAAGGTCATTCCGACGGTGGCTTTGAACAAGCGGCAGAAGTAATAGATGCTGACATGTCCATTGGCGGCGACGTCGGCCAATCGGACATTTTCTTCGAGGTGAGCCCAAATGTAGTCCTTGGCCTGAGTGACGATCCTCGGCTCAACACCATCCGTCTGGAGCAGGATGCGGTTGAGTTCGTCGGACAGCTGCCGGGCGAAGATGCGGAGCAGGACTACTGCCGCCTGGTAGCGTTCGAGTTCGTAGACAGGCGTGGCGAGATAGGCGCTCATCAGGGCGCTAAACTCAGAAGGCGAGAATCGCATGTCCTGGCAAAGTGCCTGTAGCCGGCCAAGGGTGTTCTCTTCAGGTGGTGTTAGCATCTCTTGGCCGGTCTCGAGGAAGGCGATGGGCTTGCTTCCCATTCGAACTGGCACGACGGTATTGGTCAGCGCGGCAAAACAAGTCTTGGTGACGGCTTCCCCCGAAGCGTGGGCAGATGTTCTCAGTTCCCGGTGGGCCGCGAGGCAATGGGAGCAGCGCTTGGTGGTTTCGTTGAGATGTCGGCAGAATGGTTGATGATCGGGAACGGAGGAAGCGGGTCCGGTGGAGATGAGTGTCAGTGGGAGTCCGGTGGCGTCTTGGAATGCCTGACGATAGAGGCGGTAAAGCGATGATTTCCGCAATCGGTCGACCATCCACGATTCCTCTGAAGGGGTTGCGCGCATCGGTCCATGGTTAGGCAGGTTCATCTGCTCCCTCGTGAGAACTTCCTTGGGAGAAGTGTAACAAGGAAGCCTACCTGATCGGACCGTCGCGGGCAAGCCTTTCCATCCATCCTGTCACCTCACGGTGTCAGCAGCCCACTGGAGAAGGGTGTCGCCGATCATTCGCACCAGCGTCGCGATGGGGAGATCGTCGGTGTTGAGGACGAGGTGATAGAAGTGTGGGTCGGCGATGTCCCTGTGCAGGTGGCTCTTGACGTAGCGCTTGCGCGCACGATCGGTCTGGGAGACGTAGGCCCGCGCCTCTTCGGGGCTAATGGCGAACTTTTTCTGAATGTGGGCGATGCGTTTCTCGAGCGATCCGATGAGACGCACGTGGAAGGTGTTGGGCAGATCGGTGGCGATGAAGTTCGCGCCCCTGCCGACGATGATGGCGTGACCTTGCCGGCTGAGTCTGCGAATGGTGTCGACGGTGTGATGAAAGAGAGTCCAGTCGTTGGGGTGAGCGACGAGGACTTCTCGCAGGACATCATCCAGGAAATGGGCGCCGTCTTCGGGCATGTGCGCTTCGATTTCCTTGGGGAGTTGGTGCTCCTCGATTACCTGGTCGACGAGCGTCTGCTCATAGACCTTCCAGCCTCCGTTGGCGGATGAAGTTTCATCGAGATCGGTGAGATAGGCCGTCAGGTGTTCGCTGACGCTGATGGCGCGAGCGCCGGCTTCACGGGAAATGGTTAGGGACGGCTTGAGTGCAACGGCGTCGGGATGGATCAACCCCGAGGCGTCCGAAACTTGAGCGTTCAAATAGCGCTGTAGAGGAATGGTGGGGTTCGTTGCCATCTTGATTAGTAAGGCGTGACGGGCAAGCCGGTGCCGGGATTGACGTGCTGTATCTCGGCATTTAGAACCCATTCCTTCGCTTTCTCGTAATCAGCGACATCGAAATAGCGGACCTCGGCGCTGGTAAAGGGCCCGAAAAAGGTCGTCATCCATTTTTCCCATCGCTGGTCTCCGACAACGGCGAGCAGTTCGATATCGGAGAAGTGGTTGAGGTCGAATTTGAGATCTTCCCAGAGGGCGGCGAGATCCCAACCGTGGAAATTCCTTAGACAGGCGAGGACCCGAAGCTTGCCGTGTTCCGAGACCAGTTCTTCGAACAGGGGCACAAAGTAGGCGTAGTCGTCTCGGTGCAGCTTTTCGGAGAGTTTGAATTCCACGCATTGCGGTCGATCCTTCTCGTACCATTGGCTCAGTTCTACAGGCATCGTCGGTCTCCTTGGTTTGAGTTTGTCGCACTGAAATCGAATCCAGCCTTACACGGTCGGCCATGGTTTGGCTGGCGCTCCGCGCCGGTTGATGTACGATGTGCAAGGGTTGCGCTCTTCCGCATCTGGATTGTGATGGGAGTTCGTGGGGCCGAAATTGCGGGAGCCATCTCATGTCCGTTTGCACCGAGAGGGAAACTGGTGCAGGGCGATGCATGATCGAGATCTGGATGAAACGGATTGCCCCTGAGGACGAAGATCTTTGGGAGGGCCGGCTGATCGCGCTCGTGGGCGAGCGTTTTGTGATCCTCCGCCGCGTTGGAAGAAGCCGCCTCGAGATCCAGGTTTTTCTGGAGAACGTGGCCGAGGGAGAAGCTCTGAAAGAGCGTTTCGGGGGCCGGTTGGATTCGCTGCCGGAGCAAAATTGGATGGCCATGGCGGCGCCCAAGCCGATCTTGGTCAAGGTGCGTGATCGACTCCTGGTGACGTCCGACACCGATCCGGATTCTCTGATGGCCTTGCGGGCGCAGTACCCCGATCGATTGGTCCTGACGATACCGCCCGAATTGGCCTTTGGCACCGGGGATCACGAGACGACCTCGACCTGTCTGCGCATGTTGGTCGATGTGGCGGCCCAACGCGGCAAGAGAGAGGCGTCCTGGCGTTTGTTAGACCTGGGTACGGGGACCGGCATTCTCGCCCTGGCGGCCAAGGGTCTTGGCGCGGAATCGGTCCACGGTTGGGAGAACGATCCTTTGGCCTTAACCGCGGCTGAGAACAACGTGAGGATGAACGGTTATGATCCTGATAAAGTCGTGCTGACCAGTCGGGATGTCTTCGATTGGGAGCCGGAGCATCCATCCTGGGATGTCATCACGGCGAACATGTTTTCGGAGATTCTCATCGCGCTGTTTCCCAAGATCCGAAGGGCATTGAAGCCCGATGGGACCTTGATCATTTCCGGCATTCTCCATGACCAAGCCGAAGACACGGTTGCGGCCGCGGTCCGCGCCGGCCTGGAAATGGATTGCGTGAAGCAGGTGGGCAAGTGGGTCACCGCCCGAACCGGTTAGTTGGTCAGACCCTCGCCGAAAAGGTAGGCAGCCGGGGCGGCCGTCCGACAAAGACCGCCGCAAAAGGCCGGGTTTGTAGGGCGAGCGCCTCACTTGCGTGACTGCGGGGCCTCCGTTCTACTCGTCCCCCTGGAGACGGAAGAAGAGTGGAGTTTCCTCGCTCAGCTGATCAGGAAGGATGGTGATAATGGCCTCACCGTCTTCAATGACGAGTCCGGCGGTATCCTGGAGTTCCCATTCCATCAGGTCTTCCGATCTGTAGAGCACCACATCGTCGGTGTCTTCCCAGCGGACCTGGACGTTGTCCCCATCCCGGAGAATCCGTATGGCGGGCAACTCCACGGAGGCAGGATCGGTGATGGTAAGAGTCCCGTTGGTGAAAGTGATGGCGTAATTCATGCTCGTGGCGCCCTCGGGCACGATCGGGTAGGTGCCTGGAGCGCTGTCGATGTCGGCCTCCGTCGATGCTTCCGCTGGCGTGGAGAGATCGTCCGGGCCTTCGTCATTGACAAAGCCCTCGTAGGCGATCTCGAAAACCGGGTTTTCCGTGTTGGCTTCGCGTTCAGCATCGAGCGCCCGGACCGTGAGATCTGCCGGGACGATCGTGATGGTGACACTAGCCGTGGCCGGATCGAAGGCGAACTCATTGGTGGGGGCAAAGGTGGCCGTGAGTTCATGAGTTCCCGCATCGAGTACGGTGCCGGGAGCAGGCTCGTAGCTGAAGCTGCCTTCAACGCCGTCGGCGACGGAGGCGCTCAATTGAGTCTCGGAGAGCGGCGTCCCATAGGTGAGATCGGCGGGTGCACCCCAGATGATTTCCGGAATGAGCTTGTCGCTTACCGTTAGAGTTCCGTCGGTGACGGTGATGGCGTAGTTGTTGTCGGCACCAATGGTGCCCGTGATGGGATAGTCACCCGGAGGACTCTCGCGATCAGCTGTCGTGCTGAGTTCGAGCGCTGCGTCGAGATCGCCGGCGGTATCACCGAGAACGAAGCCATCATAGGTGGCTGTGAGGGTGGGGTTCTCCGCTCCCGCGGGGCGCTCCAGGTTGTCGATCTGGATGGCGAGCGGGGCCTGGGTGACATCGATGGTCACTTCGACATTGGCCACGCTGAAGACCGAGAGATCGTTCGGTGTGAAGGTGGCGGAAAGGGTATGGGACCCCACCGCGAACGTCGTTCCCGCAGGGGGATCGTAGGACCAGGTTCCGGGGACGCCATCTGCCACGGTGGCGTTGAGCTGGGTCTCGGAGAGGGCCTGTCCGTAGGCGATGGCGGCGGGCGCGACCCAATTGACATCGGGGGTCTGCCTGTCGACCTGGGTGACCGTGAGAGTGCCCTCAACGATCTCAACAAAGGCATAATTATTGTCGTCGCCGATGGTTCCGGTGATGGGGTAGGTGCCGGGGGGGCTTGCGATGACCGCCGGCGTGCTGAGGACGAGTGCGTTGTCCAAATCGTCCACGGAGTCATCGAGGACGAAACCTTGGAATGCCGCGGTGAAGGTGGGATTCTCCGTCATTTCGGGTCGCGAGGCACTGTCGATCTGGATGGTAAGGGGGGCCTTGGCGACCTCGACGTCTACCGTGGTGCTGGCGTCTTCGTAGAGTGCGCTGTTGTCGGGTTGAAAAACGACGGAAAGGGGAACGTTGGCGCCGGCGTCGAGAAAGGTCCCAAGGGGAGGGTCGTAGAGGAAGGATCCGGGAACTCCGTTGACTTCCGTGGCGTTCAGCTGGGGGGAATCAAGGGCATTGCCGTAGACTAAGGCGGCTGGCATCCATTCGATTTCAGTGGGGAGTTTTTCCTCGCCGAGCACGGTGAGCGTGCCGGGTTCGAAGGTGATGGCGTAGTTGGGAGAGAAGGCGCTCTGCGGGACGATGGGATAGGTGCCGGGAGGACTGGCAATGTTGGCCGTGGTGGTGATGGCCACGGGGATCCAAAGATCCGCTTCGGATTCATCGCTAACAAAGCCCTCATAGCTGACGGTGAGCGTGGGATTGAGCGTTCCTTCGTCCCGAACGTGGTCGTCTGCGCGAATCACGAGGGGTGCGGGTTCGACGGTGAGTCCGACCTTCTTGGTGATGGGGTTGTAGGTTTCACCATCGGTGGGCTCGAAGGTCACGATGAGTTCGTGTTCCTCCGGATCCAGCATGGTGTTGGCTGGCGGTTCGTAGGTGAACGTCCCCTCGACGGGGATGCCGTTGAAACTTGCCGTGGCGTTGAGTTGTCCGATGGAGAGCGGCGTTCCGTAAACGATGTTGCTCGGGTTGGGCCAGTGGATTGTGGAATTCTGTTTCTGATTGAGGAGGAGGACGCCTTGCTCAAAGGTGATGTCGTAGTTAGGCGAGGCCGCGTTGAAGGCGATGATGTTGTAGACGCCCTCGGGACTGGTGCCAGAGGCTCCGCTGAGGAGTTTGAGGGGCGAGGTCAGGGAATTCGGGCCGTCACCGTTGACGAAGCCAAAAAAGGAGGCCGTGGGTGTCGGGATGAACGATTCATCGAAGTTGAGGGGGCGAGCGATGCGGAAGCCCACGTCTTGAAATTCTTCCGGGTAGCTCAGGAGGAAGCGGAAGGAGATCTCGAGAAAGCCCCAGGGGCCGTTCCAGGATCCTCCGCGGGCCACACGGCCCCAGACATTGATGGGCGATTCCGTCCATTCAGCGACATTGCCGCCCAGGTCGGCGGCGCCGTAGTAACTGTAGCTGGCCTCGCCCGCGCTGCCGACCGAGGTGACGTTGCCGTCTTCGGGGCCCAGTTGTCCCAGGAAGGGATCCGTCTGGATGGTGCCATTGCCGTTGCTGTCCCAATCGGCCGCCCTGTCATAGTTCGCGACATTGGCTCCAGGATTGGCAATCCCGCCCGTTCCGTTGGCCAGGGCTGCGGTGGGGGGGGAGTCGCTCTGGGTGGGAAAGGCCCAATAGCCGCCAACGCCATCCTTGGTGGGGTCGTAATGGGCCGCCTTATGCCATTCGCTCTCGTTGGGAAGATAGAAGCGGGCTCCTTCTTTTCTAGAGATCGCGTTTTCGAAACGGGTGGAAGGATCGGTGAGGTCGTAGACGCCATCTTCTGTGGTGCTGGCGTTCCGCGAACCTTCGGGCATTCCGTTGTGCAGCCAATTGCAGAACCGGCAGGCGTCCCAGAAGCTGACAAAGTTGACCGGCTTGTTTCCCATGTTGGGCTTGGTTGCGTAGCTGTAGTTGGGAGCTGAGCCGAACTGGAGGATCCCGCCTCGAGCGTCAGTCCCCATCTTTGGACTGTAGAGTGGCGGGTGTTCATCGTAGATCCCGTTGTTGGTGGGGTCGTTCTTGGCGACGGCATTGAGGAAGGCGGTGTAAACTTCGTTAGTGATCTCGTACTTGCTCAGCTGAAAGGTCTCCGAGACCTGTCCGATGGCGTTGCCGTTCTGAAAGTCCGCGGGATTGTTGGGATCGTCCACCGTGACGAATTCCACCACATCAATGACGCCTCCACCGTCACCGCCGCCGCCGCCGACATAGGTGGCGACTTGATTGCAGGGTCTGATGGTCAACGGGGCCGGTAGCACTTCGAGAGTGACCCATGATGCTCCCGGCTGTGCCTCCGCGGAATTATCCGGGACGAAGGACACCGAGAGGGTATGGGTTCCGGCATCGAGAACGGTCCCGATGGAAGGGGTGTAGCGGAAGGCGCCCGAGGCGCCACTGACATGGGTGGCGGCGAGCTGTGCCGTCGAAAGCGGCGTGCCGTAGACGATCGGATCCATGGTGGGCCAGGCGATGTTCGGATCCGGGTCCGACGCGATGGTTAGGGTACCGTTGACGTGGGTGATGTCGTAATTGTTGTCGGCCCCGCCTTCGACAACGATGGGATAGGTTCCCGGACTGCTGGAGCTGGTCGCCGTGGTGGTGAGCGTGGGAAGGGTGTCGAGATCAAATGCCGTCTCTCCATTGACCAAGCCGGTAAAGCTTGCCGTCAGCTGAGGGATGTCGGCGCCTGGGGGCAACGTCAGGTTGTCTGCCGTGATCGTGAGAGCGACGGCGAGGACATTGATCGGGACGGAGAGGGAGGTTTCATCATAGGTCTCGGTGTCGTCCGGCGTGAAGGTCACACTCAAGGTCTGTCCCAAACCTGCCGGGAGGACCGTGTCCATTGGAGGATTGTAGACATAGGTTCCCGGAATCCCCGACGCGGTTGAGGCGTTGAGCTGGGCCTCACTCAAGGGGGTGCCGTAGGTGATGGGAGAGGGGGTGTTCCACGACAACTGTGGACTCTCTCCAAGCAGCCCGACACGGAGAAAGCCGCCTCCAAGGCGTGGGCCATCGGGGAGAGGCGTGGTTTCGATCTGAATCTCGTGCTCTCCCGGCTGGAGCTGGTAGGTTGCGGAACTCCAGTTGGGACTTGTGAATGCCAGGTTTGGATCACGAGTAAACTCTCCAATCGACGTGGGCGGAGGTGGCGTGGTCCCGAGGAGAGTATCAAAGTCGGTGAGCGTGAAGCGGTCGCCGACTTCATGGGTGTCTGTGATGTCAAGGACACCGATCATGCCATCGGGGATGGTGAAGCTAAAGGGGCCGTTCAGGCTTTGGAAATCACCGTCGATTCCATACCAGCGAAAGTCTTGCCACTCGCCGTCAGGGCTGAGTGTCGTCGCTGCCATGATGGGGCTGATAACCAGGAGTCGAAGGCTCCACGCTGAAACGAAGAGCCGCGGAAGGGTGAGGTGGGGGTCGGTTGGGGGCCGCATTGGGAAACGTAGGCCCATCGGAATTTCCGTCAACTCTTCGAGAAAAGAATGGGGAAGTCTGTTAAGAAAGTTGCATACGGACCGGAATCCAAGCAATGCCGTTAGGGACGTGCGCTAGGGTAACCATGACTTTTGGAGTCTCAATAGTTGGTCATCACGTCCGTGACAACAAGTAGAATAGCTAGGCCCGAGATGAGTTACCGTGTCTTGGGCCTGCGTAGCGACCGCCTGCGGAGGCGATCCAAGGTGATCCGTTAGGCTACCGCGGAGCCGACCTAGAGGGCCCAGTGCCGTTTCTCGATTCCGAGGATTTCCGCACAGAGGGTGTCATTACCCTCACCGAAATCGAGCTTCAGGGTCACGGCGACGAGCCGCGGATCGCGATTGGCGAAGAATCTCAGGAGCTCGGCACAGGTCTCTGACTTGCGTTCGGCGAAGGCAAAACAGACAGGTTCGTCGTCATCGGCCACTTCGATGGCGAAGGATTGGTAGCGGATCTCGTCTGAGAAGTCGAAGTTGTAGTAATCGGCCGGGATGATGAGGACTCGCATGATCACCGGTTCGGGGCTCCCTTGTTCGACGAGGCTGGATAGGTCATGCTCATTGTAGCCCACGGTGGCCTCCCAATCGATGAGATAACTCCCGGGACTAGGGCGCAGGATGACGTTGAGATCCTTATTGATCTCGTCTCGGACGGTGGCGACCAACAGATCTTCCGGGACTTCCGAATGCCTGGTCTCCCATCGGGCGGAGACGACATGGTAGCTCTGGAGATTGCGGGCCCTCGGCAGGGGCCACTCCTCGTAATACTCGCGCATCAGAGGCGCCACGCGTGTGGCCTGCCAGATAGCGGCCGATTTGCGCTCAAGATCAGGTTCGTTCCAAAAAGTGGCGATGGCGGCGCCCACCTGCAAGGTGCGATCGGAAGCGGTGGCGTTGGAGGCGGCGAGGGTCGACCCCAGCACGTCCTCCCGGTTGCGGCTATCCAGGGAGAGCCTGAGCATGCCGGCGAGCATGGCGAGGAAGACGCCACCAATGATGAGCTTGATGGTGAGACTGGCTTGAGCAAGGCCGGCCGAGCGGGGAACGGCTTCTTCTTCGCTTGTCCCGGACGGTCGCGACTTCTTTTCTTCCGTATCGGCCGCCGGGCTCTCTGGGGCGAGCGCTTCGGTTGGATCGCTGACGGCTTGAGCACGCTCCGACGTGCGCGGTGCACTCGTCGATGTCAGCGACGAAAGCTTTGCCTTCCGGATCTGAATGGGATGGCTGGCGATGGTTTCCTGACCAGCGCCATGGCTTTCCGGTTTCACCTGAGGGTTGACCCCGGGGCTTCTAGCCACAGGCTCGTCATCGGGCTCTCCAAGTTGCTCGAAGGGATCGGGTTTGGATGAGCGCTCGCGGGGAAGCGCGGGTGAGCGCGGCTCGACGGTGAGATCTGTGGAACCCAGCTCAATTGAATCGAATTCACCGAGGTCGAGTTCAACATCGGCGTGCTGATCGTCCTTACCCTGGGAGGCAATCATGGCTTCGTCGCCGGACTGGGGCTGTTTCTCTTCGATCGTCTTCTCAAGCTCCTCGATGGCTTGTTTGAGGACGTCGATTTGGTCGTCCGGCTCCGGCGACCCATCTAAAGATTCAGACTCCGAAGACACTGTGGAATCTAGTCACAGACTGGGGACCCTATCAAATAAAAAGAGCCGACCTGGAAGGTCGGCTCTTTGTAAGCAAATAAAACTGAACTTTCAGTCAACCGTTAGGAACGACGGCGGCGGAGGAAAAGGCCCGCAAGACCCAGCATGGAGAGAAGGCCCACACTTGGCTCGGGGATCGATTCGAAGTTCAAACCGAGGATCCCTTGGCTCACCATGGTCTCGGCCACGCCCACCTTGAAACTGTGGGCCCCGGGAGCGAGGCCGCTGAGGGTCGTGGTGGAAAAGCCGGCGGCAAAAGCAGCGTTCGGGCTAAGGATGTTCTGGTTGAGATTGATCACCCCGGGATCGGTGCCCATGGCCAGGATGTTCGTCCCGGTTGAATCCATGATGTTGTAGCGGTCCGAGTTACTACCCAGATCCCAGACACGGAAGGTTCCGACCTGACCCGCACCGACGTTGACCGAAAAGACATCATTGTCACCAGGAACGACGGCAAAGGCGTTGCGATCAAAGGCGAAGAAAGGACCACCGGTTGGCTGACTATTCGCCCAGTGGACAATGGTGAAATCACCGTCTGTCGTGCTGCCGCCCGAGTTGGGAATTGAGATCGCCCCCTGACTCTGCAATGCGAGAAGTGAGAGCATTCCGCCCCCGAGTAGAATTTGAAAGTAACGCTTCATTATTGGGTTTCCTTAGATAAACTTAGTCAAAGTATTGAGTGAATCATAGTGGGAAGGGCGTTTTTGAAAAGCGAAAAATGAAAAAAAAATGGCTCTGAGGCTTAGGCGGACAAGAAAGTTTGCCCTTCGCGGTCCCAATCCCGACCAAGGCATGTGGCGTGGCCCACCGGTCGCCTGGGAAGCCCCCAGCGGCTGCTCGCGGCGGCGTACGCCGGATAGAGACAATCGGCCAGTCCCCACCAGTTTTGGGCATCCTTGAGCCCTAGGGGTAATGCAGATTGAGCGGAGGGTTTCCCATCGTTCGAACCACGACTTCGACGGTGCCCTCGAGCGGTTCACACTGGGGGTTTGTTCCGGGAAGGAAACCCAGGCGGTGGGTGGCATCGTCGAACAGGGTCCAAAACTCGTCCTCGTAGTGGCAGTGCGGTAGTTCGCTGAGGAGATACTCACCCACGGCCAGAGTGATCGCGACGAAGATCCCCAACCCGCCTGCCAGGCCGTCGATGCCGTCGATCAGGTTCACGATATTGGGCAATGCCATGAGCCAGAAGATGGTGGCGATGAAGGTGACGGAATCGGGGAGCGGGAGGGAGTAGCCGGCAAAGTCGGTGAGTAGCTCGATCCGGAGACCCAAAGCGTAGGCGATACAGGCAATGCCGAATTGAAAGGTGAGTTTGGCGCGGGCACCAAGTGGCTGACAGTCATCGATCAGGCCGATAGCGAACATCAGGCTGATCGAGAACAGTGCGGCGATCCATTGGGAGAACTCTCCGGGAACGTTCCCCAGTGCGGCGAAGAGGAGCACGGCGCCGGAAAAACCGCAGAGGATGGAGATGCCTCCGAAGCGAGGGAGCACCGCCCCTCGGGTTTGCGGTGGCGTTCGGCTGAACCTCGGCGTTGTTCGATTCTCCTCCGCTTGGCGGCGAAGGAGACGATGATCCAGGTGAGGAGCGCCGAACTCAGCGTTGCTGCGATCGTTCCAAGTGCAAGGATCAAGCCGATTGCCATCGTGGGGAATTAGAAATAGGTTAAGGTCCTTCGGATCCAAGCCGTGTAATTTCTGTGAAAATAGAGATACCATAAATTATGGTAGAAATTGATTTTTTATTAAATTTAATAATTTAAAAACCTTTAATAGAGTGGCACAACGGTATTTCGGTCAGTGGAGTTTAGCGGCGAAACAATGGTCATCGGCTCTCTCGAGATGTTCCGTCCCTCTGGATCGGTGGGTTCGATTGATCCTGAGCGCGGTGGTTCTGGCGGGGGGGCAGCTCCCGGCGTTCGCTCTGAGTGGCGGGCTCGATGTGGAATCAGAGGACTACCCGTGGGTGGCGAGTTTGCTTCGTGGCCAGGGGGGCGAGCCGCGATCGAGTGCCTTTTGTAGTGGGGTCTTGATTCACCCTTCCTGGGTGCTCACGGCGGCGCACTGTGTGGACAATTTGAATGCCGATGAGTTTGAGGTGGTCTTCGGGCTCAGTGCTCTCTCGGAAACGGCGGCGGAGAGCGATCGTTACGCGGTGGCGGAGGTCTACCTTCACCCGCGATACATGTTCCGCGATTTCCAGCACGATGGGGATTTCGCTCTTATTCGGCTTGGGCGTCCGGTTGCCGATCAGGTGCCTATCCGTCTCTCTGAGAGCGCCTTCGTTCCGGGAGGCGGCTATTCGGCGGTTTCCTGGTCCGATGAGGGCGCGGATCGGTCTCTCAGTGTCCTTCCCGTCACGGCCTTGGATCGTGCCAGTGCCTCCGCCGCGACGGAGGAGGGTTTTCTCCTGGATGCCCTTCCGATTTTCGCCGGTTCAGACACCGCTGGATTGTGCGCCGGAGATAGCGGGAGTCCCCTGATCGTGGTTGGAGAACATGGTGAGACGCGCCTCGCGGGGATTGCCAGTTACGTGGTTGGTCAGTGTGGGGGCTACGCCGTCTATGGGAATCTCCAATTTGCCCGCCCTTGGATTCACGGGCACGTGTTTCCAGGCTTTGATCGGTGGGGAGAGAGCGCGGGCGTCACGGCCCTGTGGGATGACGAGGATGGCGACGGACTCTCCAATTTCCTGGAATTTGCCCGAGTCTCGGATCCGCATCAATCCACGTCTTCGGATTCGATTGTCGTGCCGCTGATTGAGGGTGAAGGACGGCCTGCGGTGCGATTTTCCCACCATCGGGAAGCCGACTTTCGGGTTGAGGCCTCGCGCAACCTCGTGATCTGGGACGTGCTGCCGGCGGAGCAGGTCTTTGCCCGGAGTCCTCTTGGCGAAGCCTTGGACGCCGAGTGGATTTCGGTGGCGAGTCCCTTCGAGATTGGGCGGGCAGACCCGCTGCAATTTCTCAGAGTGGTGAGCCTCCCGGCGGTGGCGCCGGAGTCTTCCCGTAGTGGTTTTCGCGAACTCTACCTCAATGGGGAAGCCAGCATGATGCAGGTGGACGGCCGATTTGAGCGACGTTACGAGGTCACGGGACTGGTTGACGGCATGACGAGCTTTCGTTATCTGGCGCCGTTCTTCACGCCCCGGCTGCGTCTCATCGATCAGGAATCCGGCGAGACGGTGTTGGATGCCGGGGAGGAGGGTGAGCATCAATTGCAGGTCCAGGTGGCGACCCAGTCGGACAAGGTCTACGACCTGATCGTGACGTCGTTCGAAGCCGATGCTAAGGGATGGTTTATATTCCATTACCCACGGCTTCTCGTGCTTCCTCAATTGATTCAGGTCGGACGTCAGGCGGTGAAAGGCAAGCTCGATCAGTTCAGCAATTTTGATGGTAACTATTATTCTAATATTTATGAAATTATTGGAGCCTTCCCTGGTCAAACCGTGACCATTCATTTGAGCTCCGATCCCGAATTTGGTGGATTTCGGCCCTATTTGCAGATCAAGGATGATGAGGGCAGATTGTGGGAAACGGAAGGCGAGCCGGAAACGGAGACCTCGGTGACGTTCACCCTGGAGCCAAGTCGGATTTACTACGCCTCTGCCTCAACCCTGTTGCGGGAGAAACAGGGATCTTTTTCCATCTGGGGCAGTCTCAGTGATTAGCCGTCTCCGTTGAGATGGCGTTGAGGATGAATGATCCGCTAGCGCCGATCGGGAAGCGGCTGCAGGTCTCGTCAGCAGGGAAAATAGGCCGATTCTCACGGATGTTCGCACTTGAAGCTGATCAGCTTCGTGATAATAACTGGGACGCGACGAATTGCGCCGATAGCAGATCACCTGTTGGGACGGTCTGACTAGGGGCGGCAGCGTGGCAAAAGGTATTATGACTACGAAACCCCAATCGTTGAAGGTCGGAATCTTAGCCCTTTTTCCGGCCTTGGCTGGCGTACTCTATGCGATTACGCAACCAGGATCGGAGGAGGGATTAAGCTTTTCGAACGACGCCACGGCGTTCTACGATTCGAACATCGCAGGCAACGCCGATAGCGATTCCGACATCGAGCTGACGTATTCGCCGACCTTGAATTTCACTCGACGGTCGGGGCTGATTGGGATGTCTGCTAGTCTCGGAGCTACCTTTGGCGTTTTCGCTGACAACGACGAATTTGATTACGAGCTTTTCCGGTCGAATTTGAACCTGAGCTACCCAAATACGCCAGATATCCCGTATTCTCTGGCCCTCTCTGGGGGATACAACGAGTCGAGCGAGGTTGATACATTTTCGGGACGGCGCCGAGAGAAGGCCTTGGCTAACTTTGCGGGCAGCCTGCGGTACAACGTCAATGAGCGGTGGGGGTTTCGGGTGAACGGCGGGTGGACGGAAGTCGATTATGCGGACGCAGGACTACCTACTCAGACCACCATCGTCGGCGGGGTTGACCTGGTGTATATTTACTCGGAAAATTTGGAGATTTTCGGTGGCTATAGTTATTCGGATACCTCTGCGGGCGTTGATTCAGAGACGCAGACCTTTCGGTTGCGATTGGAGGGAGAGATCACCCCGAAGGTGACGGGTGTGTTGGGAGTCGGTTATCAGATTCGAGAAACCGAGGTTAACGATTCTGGAGACCCGTATGTGAACTTAGACTTGTCGTGGGCGGTGAACGAGCGGTTCGAGGTTGTTGCGACCGCGGGAATGGGATTCTATACAACCTCATTGGGGAATTCGGGGCAGCGCATCTCGGGAGGATTGGCCGGAGTGATGGCTCTTGGTGGTGCGGTGAGTGTCTCTCTTGGCGCGAACTATCAAGACCAGTCTTACGACAGCTTTGGTTTGGATCGTTCGGATGAGTTTCTCTCGTACCAGGCGGGCATCGTTTGGCAGATGAGTAGTGCTGCACGTGTTACGGCTTCTGTGACTTTTATCGATGTTGATTCCACTCGTGATTTCTTAGTCTACGAGCGACTTCGCGCCGGGTTGGGATTCAATTACACCTTCTGATATCCAATGATGCGTTTGTGCCTCGTGAATCCTGTGCTTTCTTTTCAAGCTTACTCTAAGTGTAAAGTTGGCGTGTTAATCCTGAACTTTCGATGATTATGATGTGTGTGTTAAAGTCTTGGTTTGGAGGAATTGTGGCGCTGTTGTTCGTGATGGTTTCTGCGGGAAGTGCGTTGGCGCAAGCTCCCGGAAGTGAGGCGGTGAAGCCCACCGTGGACGCCAGCTATCGTATCTCGCCCAATGACAAGCTGGCGGTGACGGTTTACGAGGAGCCCGATCTTGCGGCCGAGGTATCGGTGTCGAGTAACGGCATGGTGACGTTGCCTCTGATCCAACAAGTCAAGGTGTTGGGGAAGACGACCCGGCAGGTGGAGATGTCGATTGCGGCGGCCTACCGAGATCAGAGATTCCTCAAACGGCCGCAGGTGACTGTAACGGTCGTGGAGTTCGCTCAGCGGACCGTATCCGTCTTGGGGCAGGTCAATCGGCCGGGCCCTGTCCTGATTCCCGGAGGCCAGGAGCGCATTGAGTTGCTGGCGGCCATTGCTGGGGCGGGTGACTTCAAAGGGATCGCCAACAAGAGAAAGGTTCGGGTGACGCGGAATAAGGGACAGAAAGGAGAAAAGTCGACGGTGGTGAACGTGACGGCCATCCTGAATTCTGAGAAAGGCGCTCAATCGATCTTCCTGTATCCTGGTGATTTTGTGTTCGTCCCGCAGCGCATCTTCTGAGGATCTTCCAAGTGAATTTTTCGGGAAGGGAATTTTCTCTGCCATCCCCCAAAACAGATTTCATGAATAATCAGGCTAACGGAAGTGATTCCGAGCATTTTAAAAAACGAAGACAGCATTCGGAATCGGGCGCGGCTGCGGTTCGGGAGGGTGGTAGCTCCCCCGATCCCGT
Source organism: Verrucomicrobiales bacterium (assembly GCA_028281705.1). GTDB lineage: Bacteria > Verrucomicrobiota > Verrucomicrobiia > Verrucomicrobiales > DEV007 > JAACDM01. The sequence goes on along the minus strand of JANQJH010000032.1, from coordinate 6,717 downwards.
GACGATGGAAGTCAAGTTGCCTTCGAGTAGTGAGAACGGCGATGATGTCGGAAAAGCGAGGGTCATGCGCGTCGAGGTGCCTGGTTCCGAGGCGGCCGATCCGTCAGCAATCGGGGCCGCGGTGGCAGAGAGTCTACGAGGGTTTCATTCTGATCCGGGCGGCCATGATGGCCGAGCCTCAGGGGTGCCAGACAGAGGCAACCTGTCCAACACTCGATCGGGCGGTGGATCCGAATACTGGCCTCCTCGTTCAGGCGGGGGCTATGATTCTGGTGAGGAATTCATGCCGGAGGAGGCCCCGTCGATTGGCCGCGAGTTGTCGTTGCGGGACATCTTTTTCATGGTGCGAGAGCGCTGGATCTTGGGGTTGTCGGTCGGTTTGCTCCTGGCGGGCGGGCTGGCCTACTGGATGATGAGCAGGCCGCCAGTCTTCGAGTCTCAGGCGGAACTTCTGGTCGAACTCAAGGAGCAGAAGATTCTGCCCATTGATGCGCTTGAGGAGGACGCCTCCACTAGAACGACTCTGGAGCAGGTGATGCAGGTGCATACCAAGAGTCTACTGAGTCCCGCCTTTAGAGCCTACGTGGAGGCTCGATTGGCGGGCAGGGTGGAGGAAGGTGCTAATGACGAAACAAACAGTATCTTCAAAGGATTCCGGGATTATGAATCGTTCAAGGAAGCCTACGTGGCTGGTTTGATTCGCCGGCATTTACGCGGGAGGGAGGCGACGCCGGAAGCGCTAGCCAAGCTTCCCAGCCGTGATGAGCTCTTCCTTGAGCACTTTTATCGCCAAAATAAAGGGGCCTTGGACGTCGGTTCCAACAAGCGATCTCAATTCATTACGGTGTCGTTCCGGCACCCTGATCCGAACGTGGCTCGTCAGGTGGTCCACGCTTTCGTGGAGTCATACGATCCTTTCCTTGGGCAGAAGGAAAGAGAGTCTAGTGCGGGCGCGAATGAGTTCTTGCGAGAGGCAGTGGAGAATTTGAGGAGTCAGATTGTGGAGCAGGAGCGCGTCGTTCACCGCTACCGTCAGAAACATAAGATCTTCGAAACCGAAGAGGGTGATGGGTCGCGAGCGACCGAGAAAGTTGATACCTTGGCAGGAACGGTCATCGCTTCGGACATCGAGTTGAGGGATATGGAATTGCAGCTGGCTGCGATTGATAACATCGATCCGAATAATGTGCTTAAGCTGAGCCGCTTGCCGGTCATCTCCGAATTTGGATTGGTGTCCACAGTGAGGGAGAATTTGGAACTCAACAGCGAGGAACTCTCCCAATTGGAGCTGAGGTATTTGGAGCGGCACCCGAAGATCGCCCAGAATAAAACCAAACGAGAATCACTCCTGATCCAACTCAGGGACAACGTGGAGCTTGCGGTGGACGATTACCGTGCGCGAGTGGTGGCGAAGCGTCAAGTGCACGGCGAGCTCAGAGCTCAGCTGACTAGTGCCGAAGACGCGACATTGACCGACAACGATCCGATGGTGGATTTGCGCGTGATGCTTGGGAATCTCGAGATTCTCAGGGCCAATCACCAAGACATGCGTGATCGGCTCAATGAGACAGAGATTGCTGTGAGGATGGATCGTACCAATGTCGATATCATGAGTCCTGCTATTCTGCCAGAGTTTCCCGTGGATCCGAATCCCAAGAAAGTGCTGGCTCTCGCTGGATTGGTCTTGCTCGGAGGTCTTTTCGGCTTGCCTGTGGGATTAGGATTTCTTGACACGCGACTGAAGTCTTTCAGTGAATCGGAAGCCTTTCTCGGTATCGAGTGCCTGGGATGTGTTGCCGAGCGTCCCAAATTGAGTCACATGGAGTTGGGCCAATGTGTGTTGGCCGAGCGTGATGAGCAAGTGACCGAGGGATTTCGTGTGATCTATGGCTCCGTTGAGCTTCATTCGAGGGTTGGCTTTCCCAAGGTTTTTGTCACCACAAGTACCGGACCAGGGGAGGGTAAATCATTCATCACGGCGAATCTCGCTGCGACTTTCGCTCGGCACGGAAAGCGGGTGTTGATCGTCGATTGTGACTTGAGGAAGCCTTCACAGCACAAATTGATTGGAGCGAAGAATGATGCCGGCCTTCTGAAATGGTTCAAGGATGGCGGGCACGCTCCGGAAACTGCCAAGGAGCTTGTTGATGATCCGGCCTTGGGTTTTGTGCCGCTTTCGGAGGAGCACGACATCTTTTTACTGCGGGCGGGCGGCTCGACAAGGAACCCTAGTGAAGTCATTACGAGCAGCGCGTTTTATGACCTCGTTCAAGGCCTTCGCAACTGGTTCGATGTCATCATGCTCGATTCGCCGCCGGTGGGCCTCTTTCCTGATGCCATGTTTCTCGCCAATCACGCTGACGAAGCCCTGTTTGTCTGTAAACACAACGGCCTCAATCGTCACAAGATCAAGTTTGCCCTCAAGAAGCTGCAAGGAAGCAATGCCGAGGTCCTCGGCACCGTAATGAATCAGCTCTCCGCATCTCGTCGCCACCAGTACGGTTACGGTTATAAGGACTACGGCTACGGTTCTTATAGTTACAAGGAGTACGCCAAGTATTACAGCAACGAAGACGATTGAGCCGCCTTCCGGAGACCGTAGAGGTATGGCTATTGCATGTTACCCTCTATGTAGCTCTGCTCAATGCGAGCGACTTGCCATTCCGATGTCGATCTAGTTGGGCGTCAAGCTTGAGCCGATAGGTTTGTGGTATTCAGTTTTGTCGGGCAACGTTCCGGTTGCCGCAGTGCCAGGGAAGCGTCACCAGACAGGCGACTCCGTAACACCAATGCCGCCGGGGGCTCAGTGGGTCTATCCCGATCAATGGCGAAAACACGGGGATCTTTTGATGCTGTGTGGTAATTTTCCGACTCGCCGACCACGATCGTTGGGGCGAGAGAAAGGGACCACTATGGCCCAGAGAATTCGAGAACGTTCTGAGTGGACGGGCGAGACACAATCGCCTAGCCGGCATCCGTCCCCATTTCGGATAGTTGGTTAGGCCAAGAATCACAAGGTGACTTCCAATCACCCTCATCCGTTGTAAACAATCCGTTGGAAACAGCTCTCTGAGAATGAAGATACTCGTTACTGGTGGGTTTGGCTTTATTGGATCCAATCTCGTGCGCTTGCTCCTCAAGTCAGGGCACAGGATATTGAATATCGATAAGCTTACCTATGCCGGAAACGTCCGTTCGCTCGCAGATGTTCAGGACGAAGAAGCTCTAGAGTCTGTGGAAATCGATATTTGCAGCCAGACGGAAATCCGAAAAGAAATTCGGAATTTCCAACCTGATGCGGTCATTCATCTCGCTGCGGAATCTCACGTCGATCGTTCGATCGATAGTCCTGGACAGTTTATTCAGACCAACCTGGTTGGGACCTATGTAATGCTACATGAGGCGTACAGTTATTGGCTGAATCTGGAAGGGGAGCTCAGAGATCATTTTCGGTTTATTCATGTGTCGACAGACGAAGTGTATGGTTCCCTCGGGGCCGAGGGGAAGTTTACCGAAGAGACCGCCTATGATCCCCATTCACCGTATTCAGCTAGTAAGGCAGGTAGCGATCACTTAGCCAGGGCGTGGTATGATACGTACGGATTTCCTGTAATAGTCACTAATTGCTCTAACAATTTTGGACCCTATCAGTTCCCTGAAAAACTTTTGCCGCTGGTTATCCTGAGAGCTATCAAAGAAGAGGCCATTCCTGTGTACGGCAGAGGTGAAAATGTGCGGGACTGGTTGTATGTTGAGGATCACTGTTCAGCACTCACGCGAGTGTTGTCACACGGTTCTCCAGGCGAGACTTACAACATAGGAGGGGATAACGAATGGAAGAACATTGATCTTGTCAAATTGCTCTGCGGAATTCTGGATGACATTCGTCCTCGGCCGAGCGGACAACCCTACTCGACTCTCATCGAGTTTGTCAAAGATCGCCCCGGCCACGACCTGCGATACGCGATCGACGCTACAAAGATCAGAAAAAAGTTAGGCTGGAGGCCCGCAGGCGAGCCCAGTGCGCTCTTTCGATCCACTGTTCAGTGGTATCTCGACAATGAGTCGTGGTGCACCGCTATTCTCGACGGGAGTTATCGCCTGGAGCGCATCGGGCTGGACGCGAAATAACGACACTGATAATGAAAGGGATCATCCTAGCAGGCGGCTCAGGTACGCGATTGCACCCAATCACAATGGCGACAAGCAAGCAGCTCATTCCCATTTATGATAAACCCATGATCTACTACCCGTTGTCGGTACTCATGCTTGCCGGAATTCGGGAAATTTTGATCATCTCCACGCCGCAAGATTTGCCCAGCTTCGAGCGCCTGCTTGGGGACGGCAGAGATCTTGGTTGTGAATTTAGCTATGTTGAGCAGGCTGTACCCAATGGATTGGCGCAGGCTTTTGTCCTTGGAGAAGGGTTTATAGGTAATGACAAGGTCGCTCTTATCTTAGGAGACAATATTTTCTTCGGGTCGGGGTTCGGTAGTCTGATCCGTGAACACCGTGATCCCAAAGGTGCCGTGGTATTTGCTGCACCAGTGAAAGATCCGGAGCGCTACGGAGTAGTCGAGTTTGGCGAAGACAAGCGGGTGATCTCCATTGAGGAGAAACCTGCGCAGCCCAAATCCAACTATGCTGTGCCTGGCCTTTACTTTTATGACAACTCCGTGGTGCAGATAGCCAAAGATCTTAGGCCTTCTGCGCGGGGCGAGTATGAAATTACCGATGTGAACAAGGCATATCTGGACCAAGGTAGCCTTCACGTTGGTGTATTTAATCGGGGCATCGCGTGGTTGGACACAGGAACATTTGTCTCCCTGAACGAAGCATCCACCTTTGTTCGGGTCATCGAGGAACGACAGGGCACGAAGATCGGATGTATTGAGGAGGTCGCCTATTACGCCAACTTCATCGATCGTGAACACCTGCTCAAGTTGGCAGAAAAGTATGCGAAAAGCGGCTATGGGGAGTATTTGAGGCGTGTCGCCGAATAGTCTTTTGGATCACATGAAGATGCTGACACTGTTCCTGATGACGCAAAAGGGCCTTCGGGTATTGGAGGCGTTGTGTGCGGAATACAGTGGTTTGGTTGCTGCCGTGATCACCTCGAGGGATGAGAGTACCCAGGAAGACTGCTACGATGAAATCATGGCGTTGTCTGAGAGAACGGGAATCGATTGTTTCGACCGAAAGGATTGTCCCGCAGTGGAAACGGAGTATGCACTAGCCATTTCCTGGAGGTGGTTGATTCCTGCTGGAGGAACTCGTTTGATGGTGGTCCATGACTCGCTGTTGCCCAAATATCGTGGTTTCAATCCGTTGGTGACGGCTCTGATCAATGGTGATCCCGAGATCGGGGCCACGGCGCTTTGGGCGGCCGAGGAGTATGATCGAGGTGATATTATCGGGCAGAGGTCGGTCTTGATCGAGTATCCAATACGCATTAGAGAGGCGATCTATCTGATGTCAGACCTCTATGTGTCACTCGTTCGAGAAATTGCCGACACATTGATCCGCGCTGATGTGCCGTGTGCGATCCCGCAGGACGAGCGAGAGGCGAGCTATAGCTTGTGGCGTGACGATCTTGATTATCGGTTAAACTGGGAATTGGCTTCCGAGCAATTGAAACGGCAGATAGACGCCCAAAGCCATCCGTATCTGGGTGCCGAGGCAGAGATAGATGGCCAGCGTGTGCGCATCCTGTCCGCCGAATGTATTGAGGATGTGCAGATCGCCAATCGAAGCTGTGGGAAGGTGATTTTTCTCGAAGCGGGACTCCCGGTGGTTGTCTGTGGCGCCGGTCTCCTTCGGATAACGGAGGCGGTGTGGAGGCATACCGGTCAACCGGCCTTACCTTTGAAGCGGTTTCGGACTCGATTCAATTGATGATACCATTTACCGAGCCGTACCTCACGGGTCGCGAAGTAGAATGCCTGCAGGAGTGCATGGCCACGGGACATGTATCAGGCAATGGTGTGTTTACGAGGCGTTGCCAGGAGTTTTTCGAGACACGTTGGCGGTTCGAGAAATGCTTGATGACCACGTCGTGTACCGACGCGCTCGAAATGTGCGCCTTGTTGCTAGACCTTCAATCCGGTGACGAGGTGATTGTGCCTTCCTATACGTTTGTTTCTACAGCTCTAGCATTTGTGCGCACTGGAGCGCGTATTGTATTTGCTGACAGCCGGAAGGACCATCCGGGTATGGATGAGGCGTCTGTCGAGGCTTTGATAACAAGCAGGACTCGGGCGATTGTTGTCGTGCATTATGCAGGTGTGGCCTGCGACATGGATGTGATTATGGCGCTCGCGGAGGAGCACGACCTGATCGTGATTGAAGATGCGGCCCAGGCAATCGATAGTAGAATAAGAGATAGACCTCTGGGAGGTATTGGGCATCTCGGGTGTTTTTCGTTTCACGAGACAAAGAATATTCAGTGCGGCGAGGGCGGGATGTTAGTTGTCAATGATGAGCGCTTTGCTCACAGGGCGGAGATTTTGTGGGAAAAGGGAACCAACCGTTCCGCGTTTTTTCGTGGCGAGGTCGCGAAATACACCTGGGTGGATATTGGTTCGTCGTTCCTCCCGTCGGACATTATTGCTGCGTTACTGTGGGCGCAGTTGGAGGTGTTGGAAAGTATTCAGCAAAAGCGGCTTGGAGCGTGGAACGCCTACGACTCAGCGTTCGCTGAATTGAGGGCGGAGGCAT
>JANQJH010000615.1 GCA_028281705.1 Verrucomicrobiales bacterium | reverse complement strand
ATTTCCTCGTAGCGTCCCCCGTGTGATCGAAGGCCGCCTTTCAGGACCGAGAGATCGTGATCTTCCGGTGTCCGGCCGACGACGAAATCGCGTCCGCAGAGCACGGTGAGATCGCCGATGCGGTCCGGGGCCAACTCGAGTTTGCGGGCCGCCATGGCACGATCGTAAACTTCGGTGATGCCTTCGAGCCCCATGAGGTAATCGATGATCGCCTCCTGCTTCCCAAGATCGTCCAGGTGAACCATGACGAGGGCACCGAGGGCTCCATGATGGACCACGTAGGGATCGGTGATGGGGCAGATGACGCGAATCCCGTCGCCGAACTTCTTTTTCAGGAGGCTCTCGACATAGATCACGTTGGGGGAACCGTCGGCCCGGTTCTTCGCGTTCATCCCGTGATCGGCAGTGATTCCGATGACGGCGTCGAGATCGAGAAGGCGTCCTAACTGGGCATCGATCGCAGCGTAGAAATCGAGCGACTCGGGTTCCTCCGGAGCAAACTTGTGTTGCATGAAATCCGTCAGAGAAAGATAGAGGAAATCGGCGCGCCCTTGTTCGATCAAGGCGGCGCCGGCCTCTAACACGTAGACCGAGGCATCGCCTGAATAGATCTCGGGCCGGGGCTTTCCGATGATGCTCTCCGCGTCGTCCACGCCGTGGGTCGCCTGGACGGCCTCGTCCACCTTCTCGCTGCTGAACGCAATGCCGCCGAGTTCGACGAGCCCGTCGCCGAGGACGGTGCGCAACTTGTCCTTCGCCGTGATGAAAGCGACTTTCCTTCCCGCCCGAGCCGCTGTGGTGAGGATGGTCGGGCAACGGAGAAACTCGGGGGAGTTCATCATCACTTCCTCACCCGTGTCGGGATTGAGGAAGAAGTTCCCGCAGATGCCGGTGACTTCGGGTGGCTTGCCGGTGACGATGGCCGCGTTGTTCACGTTGGTGAAGGAAGGCAGGGCGCCGCGCGCCAGACCGCGATAGCCCGACCGGGTCATGGCCTGGAGCCGCGGCATGCGGTCGTGGGCCAGGGAAACGGAGAGATACTCGTCGGCGCATCCATCGATGCAGATGACGACGACCGGCCGTGAGGGCGGCCGGTAGACCCTTTCATTGACCCTAAATTCCGAGGCGGATTCGCTGCTCATTCCCTCGTATCTATACGAGCCTACGGATTTCGACAACGATCCTTATTGTTAAACCAGCTAGCTATTTGGCGCGCCAGTGGGGCGGCCTATGTGGCGGAAATGTCAATCAAGTCGCCGAGCGGTGTTGGGTGCGGAAGGCGGTGGCGGTGATCCCGGTTTCCCGGCGCATGAAGCGTCCCAGGTCTTCCATGGAATCGAAGCCCATGTGGGAGGCGATGCGTTTGATGGGCCAGTCGGTGGCGCGGAGGCACTCCTCCAGGTGGGCCAGGCGGACGCGCTTGATCTCGGCTTTGGGCGGGTAGCCCAGGGCATTGATGAAGCGGCGTTTGAAGGCGGCGCGCGAGAGCGGGCTGTCGGCCACGAGTTCATTCACCTGCAGGGGGTCGGTTCCGGCTTCACGCCGGATTCGGCGGACGGCGGCAGCGACGATGGGATCGGCGATGTGCAGGATGTCGGTCGATTCGCGTGCCACGAGGCCGCCGACGGGGACGATGGTCTTGAGGGGCGTCTTGGTGTCACCTTGCATGAGCTGGTCCAATCGCGCAGCGGCTTGGTAGCCGATGGCTTCACCGGGATAACGCACCGCGGTCAACGGGGGCGAGGTGGTGTAGCAGAAGAGTTCGTCATTGTTGACCCCGGCCACGGCGACGTCGTCGGGGACCCGGAATCCAAGACGTTGGCAGGAGGCGATGATGGTGGCGGCGGCGATGTCGTCTTTTGCCAGGATGCCAATGGGTTTGGGCACGGAGCGCAGCTGGGGATCGATGAAGCGGCGCATGGTCTTCCAACGGTCGGCGAGCTTGCCCAGCCGCTTGACTTCGACACCCAGTTGAAGGCATTCGAAACCGGCTTCGCCTAACACCTCCTCGAAGCCCCGGCCGCGGGCGCGCGAATAGGCACGGGATTGATCGCCCCAATAAGCGAATTCCCGCAGGCCGAGGCTGACAAAGTGGCGGGCCACGATGCGTCCCGACTCGACAAAGTCAGGGATGACGATGGGGATTCCGTGCTGCTCGGATTCGCTGCTAATGCTAACCACCGCCGTGTGACGACTTTGCCATGCCCGCAACTCAGCGCTGGTGAAGCGGAAGACGATGATGCCATCTCCTTTCCAAAAACGGTTGATGTTGACTGGTTCGAGTTCATGGGTCGAGTCGATCGGCGTTTGGATTTGCCAAGCTTGATGGAGCCTTCGGTACTGAAGAACGCCGCGATAAATGTCGTGCGTGAACCGAGCCCAGGTAGCGGTTCGGATGCCGACGATGGGAGGTGGGGGTTGTTTGGGATGCATCTCTGAGGGAGACGGGATTGTGACACGGGTGTGAGCCAAATTGCCAGCTTAATTAGCGTTTAGGTGTGTTGCCTCAATCGGCCGCTCTTTCGATACTCGAAGTCTTCCGCAGGACTGATGAACACCTCCTTTCATCTTCGGTCGATTCTCTGCCAAACGCTGGTCGCCTTGGCGGTGGCCTTGCCGACAGCACGTGGCGAGAGCGCTTTTGATGAACGCGGCGTCCTTGTCATCGGGATCGACGGTGTCCGCGCCGATTCGGTTCTCCCGGCGGAGGCGCCCCACCTCCATGAGCTGATTGCCCAGGGAGCGGTGACGTATCAGGCCTATGCCGGGGGCCTCAAGGGAACGCCTTCCGAGCAGCCGACGTCGAGTGGACCGGGATGGTCGAGTATCCTAACGGGTGTCTGGCGCGACAAGCACGGTGTGAGGAATAACGATTTCACGGGCGATCACTACGATCAGTACCCGCATTTTTTTCGGCGGATCAAGGAGGTGGAGCCCTCGGCCTATCTTTCGTCCATCGTTAGTTGGAATCCCATCGACTCCTCCATCGTGGAACCGGTGGGCGCCTTCACGGATTATCGGGGAAAAGGTCAGGGAGGAAGCGTGGTCGCTCGGGACAATTGGGTGAGGGACGCCGCCGTGGCGCATTTGCAATCGGAAGACCCGGATGTGCTCTTTCTTCACTTCGACCAAGTGGATGGCGCGGGGCATGCCGGTGGTTATGCGGCTGGGATTGGTTCCTATCTCCTATCCATTGAAGCGGTGGATGAACTCATCGGTGACGTCCTCGACGCCATCGAGGCGCGTCCCAATCGTCCAGCGGAGAAATGGCTCGTGGTGGTAACGACGGATCACGGTGGGCTGGGGACTTCGCACGGGGGACAGTCGGATGACGAGCGAGCCATTTTTGTCATCGTGAGTGGCGATGGTACTTCGAGCGTTCTCTCCGAACGTGAACTGGGGCACACAGTTGTCCCCTGGACGGTGGCGGATTATTTGGGTATTCCGGTGGAGGCGAGTTGGGGTTGGGAAGAGCCTGCCTTTGGGTTGCCGCCCTATCCGCCGTCGAAGATGGAGGTCGTGCCCGGCGTGGGAAATGCGCTGGTGGTGCGTTGGCAGCCGCCGGTGGATCTCGAGGCGGAGCGTTTGCTGCTGAAGCGCAACGGCAAGGCGATTGCCGATCTCCCGCTGGATGCCGTACAGTATGTCGATGAGATTCCGGAGGGCTTTTTTGCGCTTCAGGTAGTCTACAGTCTGGAAGTCGAGGGCGCGGCGAAGGCGATTGAGCCTTTGCAAGTGGAGGTGAATGTGCCCAAGCGTTTGGGAGATGAGCTGGTGTTGCACTGGCCCCTGAATGGGGATGCGATGGATGTTAGCGGCGGGGATCATCATGGCGCCACGAGTGATTCGACCGCGCCTCTCACGGTCAGTGGGGCCTTCGGTGGAACGGGGTTGGAGTTGAGTCCGGATGGTGCCGCGAGTGCGTTTCAGGTCGAGCTGACGGAGGCACTGAGGTTTGGCCGGTTCACGGATTTCAGCCTGGGCCTCTGGGTCCGTGCGCTGCCGGGAAGGGAGGGCGTTCTCCTGGCCAACAAGCCGGTGGGCAAGAGTGTGAGTGAAGGATGGATTCTTTCGATCAATGCTGATGGAGATTTGCAGTGGAACATGGGTGATGGGGTTCGCCATGTGACGCTGCGTTCGTTGAACGCCGTTTCTGGGGGCGATTGGCACCATGTGGGTATGGCTGTGGATCGCCTCCAGAACGTGGCTCTTTACCTTGACGGCGCGGCTGTGGCGAGTGCGTCGATCGCCTCTCTGAAGTCGAGCGATGGCGCGGGACCGCTGAGTTTGGGGAGCGACCCGCTTCTGAATGAGGTCGTCAATGTCCAGGTGGATGATCTCCGGATCTGGCGCCGATTGCTGGCAGAGCGTGAGTGGAGCGGGTTGGTCGAGGACCGGTCGGTGGCGACTCAGTGGCGGCAGGGGCATTTTACCTTTGAAGAATCGTTTGATCCCGAGGTGGGCGCCTGGAATGCGGATCCCGATGGCGATGGGCGCAGCAATCTGGAAGAACTTGCCTTGCAAACGGACCCCAAGCGATCCGATCCCGGCGCAGTATTGACGGCTCTAGCAGATGGTTCCTTGGAGTGGGTGCAGATGACCGGCGGGACGGGGGACACGGTGTTGAATTATCGGCGTGTCGGCGTGGTGTCGCGGCTGGAGCAGAATGATGATCTCCAAACCGGATCTTGGCGTGCGGTCACGGATGAGGAAAGTGGTGCGGTGACTGTCGACTATGATGAGAGCGGCAGGCATACAGTGAGTTGGCGTCCGGTGATTCCTGACATTGAGTCGAGGCGTTTCTTTCGACTTCGTTACACGCTCGATCTTGAGAGCGTCGAATGATGCTGCTGAGTCCCTCTTTACCAATACAAAAACGACCCTGAAACGATGAATAGAATGAGATTACTAACTAAAATCGGAGGAAGCTTTTTGGCCTTGGCATGGCTAAGCAGCGCTCCCCATCTCCGAGCCCAAACATTCTTCGAAGAAAACTTTGATAGTGTGACGTTGGGGCCCAATGTGGACGAAGGTGTGCCGAGTGACATGGCGTGGACGGCCTCTCCCCCAGATGGCTGGACGGTGGACAATTCCAAAATGCCGATGGTGGATGGCGAAGTGGCCGGGACCACGGAATGGCGCGGCTGGACCTTTGCCGATCCGGCGTGGTGGGCCTCGGTGGATGACCAGCGCCGCTCCGATTTTACCAATGCCAGTGGCGCCGCGGCGGTGGCCGATCCCGACGAATGGGACGACGTGGGTGGCCCCGCGGGGATCGGGAATTTCGAGTCCTACCTCATCTCGCCCGAGATTGACGTCACGAGCCTGGCTGGGGGGGGCGGTTCTCTCTCATTCGACTTCAGCTGGCGGCCCGAGGGCGACCAAACGGGCAACGTGACGGTGGCCTTTGACGGCGGAGAAGCCCAGGAGATCTTCCGGCTCGACACGGCGTCGACGACGGATGACATGACGAACGAGAGCAAGACCCTGCCATTTGCCGTGCCGGCCGGTGCGCTGAACATGACGTTGAGCTTCGGTATGTTTGACGCCGGGAACAATTGGTTCTGGGCCATCGATAACATCGCCATCGGTCCCTCGTCCGATCCGGTCTTTCCGGCCAATCTCGTGGCTCAGTCGGATGTACTGGCCAAGAAGGTGACCCTGACCTGGAATCCCGCTTCGAACATCATCGGAGCGATTGAGGTTTTGCGCGATGACGTGGTCATCGCGGAGCTGCCCATCGACGCCTCGGAGTATGAAGATTCCCCGCCGGAGGTTGACATGATCTATAACTACGCCATCCGGGTGAAGGCGGACGGCATCGACGAGGCGCCGCTGACCGTTGAGGTGAACTATACCCAAGGCGAAATAGTGACTTTGTTCGTCGAGGATTTTGATAGTGTGACCCTGGGTGAGGCCGTCGACGAAGGGGGCCTGACGGACATGGATTGGACGGCGGAGCCGCCTGCGGGCTGGACGGTCGATAATTCGAACATGCCGATGGATGCCGGTGAAGTCTTGGGGACGACGGAGTGGCGCGGTTGGACTTTTGCCAACCCGGAGTTCTGGGCTTCGGTCGACGATCAACGGCGCTCTGAATTTACCAATGGTAGTGGCGCCATCGCGGTAGCCGATCCCGATGAATGGGACGACAATGGTGGGCCTGCCGGGGTGGGCAACTTTGAGTCCTACCTGATCTCGCCGGCCTTCGATGTGACGGCGGCGGCGGGGAACAGTCAGGTGTCGATCGTCTTTGATTCGAGCTGGCGTCCCGAGGGCAATCAGACAGGAAACCTCACGGTGGCCTTCGATGGGGGTGAAGCTCAGGAGGTCTTACGCTTGGATTCCGGCACCACGCAGGACAACGAGACCAATGAAGTGAAAGTGGCGGTGGCCAACCTTCCGGTGGGTGCCCAGGAGATGGTCCTGACTTTTGGGATGTTCGATGCGGGGAACAACTGGTTCTGGGCCATTGATAACATTCAGGTCACAACCAGGCCGGTGGAGATTTGTCCCACCGGGCTTTCGGGCCGAGTGGACGGTCCGGCGAGCACGGTCAATTTGGAGTGGGTGCCCGGGGTCAATTTGGGCGCTGCCACGATTCAGGTATGGCGAAACGGCACCATGGTGGCGGGAGATTTGCCCCCCGACACGGGGGCCTACGCCGACGTGGTTTCCGAGGATGATACTGGCGATGACGGGATCCTCAATTACGAGGTTCGTGTGGTCGATGCTCCCATCGCGTGCGAACCCCTGACGGTGTCGGTGATCTTCACCACGGAGCCAGCGATGAAGTTGGCGCAGTGGGACTTCGAAGAGGGTGGCGGTGACACCGCGGCCAACAGTGCGGGCGATGACTTTACCGGGGCCCTAACCGATCTCTCAGAGGATTCCTGGGTCAATCCGAACTTCCTCGGGGGTGCGATTCGGTTTGAAGGCGATGGCTACATCGATCTCGGGACGAGCGAGGAAGACAACGACGAGCGGGCCAAGTCCGATGCGTTGCGGCCCCTGGCGGGGATCACGGTGGCTGCCTGGGTCAATCCGGCGGAGTTTGTCGAGTGGGCCGGGATCGCCGGGTCTCTCTTTGATTCGGGTTCAGCCGAGGGTGGGTTTTATTTGAATACGAGAACTCCGAGTGATTTCTCCTTTGCCCTGGCGACGGAGAGCGACGGCCAGCTGACCTATCTCCGGACGGAAGGCGTTGCGGGCGAATGGCAGTATGTGGTCGGTACCTATGATGGGGCGGAGCACCGGCTCTATCTCAATGGGGAGCTGATGGAGAGTCGCTCAGCTTCCGGACCGATTGATTATGATCCGGCGCCCTACGGCTTCCAGATCGGGACCTTCATTGATGACAATGAGGACATTCGTTTCAACGGTCAGATCACGCAGGTCGCTATCTGGAACGGCGCTCTCTCCGAGGAGGAGATCAACTTGCTCTACGAGATCGGGCGCGCCGGCGAGAACATCGATCCTGCCCTGGACTCCGATGGCGACGGTTTGATCGACTCCTGGGAACTCGAGCACTTTGGCAGTCTCGAAGCCCAGAGTGCGCTGGACGACCCGGACAACGATCAGCTGATCAATTTGGCGGAGAACAAGGAAGACACCGATCCTAACAAAGAAGACACGGATGATGACGGTGTGAGTGACAGCACGGAAGTGGCATTTGGTTCGGACGCAAACGATGGGAATTCGAAACCGGAAGACGATGCGGTGGCCCTGTTGAAGTCCAATAGCAGCAGCCAGTCCTGGCTGACACCGGAGGTGTGGTCCAATGGGGAGGCGCCCAGTGCGGGCAAGCCTTATTTTGCCAATGGATCGTTTGCTCCGACCCTGCGGACGCCGACGGAGGCCAACGCCGACTTTGCCGGTGCTTCCCTGGAACTATTCAATGGCACCAAACTGCTGGTTCAGAGTCCCAGTGCGGGCGTCCCGCACCTCGTGTCCAAGGGCGCGCTCTTGGTGCACGGCGGTGCCAACGGAAGTACTGTTCGACTCGGTGGTAATGGTGATACGATCGAGATCGTCGAACCATCCTTCATGTTCTTCGAGCAAAACAGCAGCACCCTGGAGATCGGATCCTCGATTTCCGGCGATCAACTGCTCTCTCTGAGCCAGGTCTCGCCTTTTGGCGGCCGGGAGTTGGAGGGCAGCACGGTGTCGCTCCTGGGGGACAACGCCAATTTTACCGGCGGATGGGAGATTGAAGGGATCGCGGTGAAGGCGGGACACAAGAACGCCTTTGGGCAGTCCGACCTCACGCTGATCAATGCCACCTTGGATCCCGACACCAACCTGAACATGCCGGATCAGAAGCTGACCTTGATCGGCGGACTCATCCAGATTGTTCTCGATCAAGACATGGCCTTCGGCGAGGTGAGCGTGGGCGATCAGTTCACTTTTCCCGAGGGAACCTATACTGCCAGCGATTTGTTAGGGCTGGGCTTCACCGAGGAAAATGTGATTGATGGCGGCGGCAACCTGGTCGTGGGCGGCGAAGTGGTGGTGGATCCGGATCCCGATCCGGAACCGACGGGCGACTTTCGCGTGACGAGCATCACGGCGGACGCCGCTCAGGTCCAGCTGAGCTGGACGAGTGAAGAAGGCTCAAGTTACACGATTGAAACAAGTGAGGACGGGCAATCCTGGCAGGCTGCGCTAACTGGTGTGGCGGGCGCTGCGGGAGAAACCTCCTCTGCCATTGATCGCGATGGAGCTCTTCAACTGATACGTGTCCTGAAAGAATGACTGATTTGAACAAGCTGAAAAGAAGAACTGACCGCTTTCGAGCAGCCTAACATCGATTGATGATGTTAGGCTGCTCTTCGGCGTCCATAACCCGAACCACAAATGAAACTTCACCCCTTAAAGAACTCCTCCACGCTCGCCGTTATGGGCTTGCTTGGTTTTGTTAGCTCCGCCCTAGCCCAGGATGTGACCCTGGTGCGGCGGTTTGCCGCCTGGAACGATCCCGCCGCCTGGTCGGATGGAGCGGCCGCCGCGGCGGGGAAGAATTATGTGGTCGACGGGGGGGGCCAGGGCCTCACCAGTCCCCGGCAGGTTAGCCCCGTCTTTCCGGG
>JANQJH010000146.1 GCA_028281705.1 Verrucomicrobiales bacterium | reverse complement strand
TCCTCGACATCGCTCAAGAGATGGCCGAGTTCGGCGACATGGCGGCCACCTCTGGCCACTCGATCTCCGGTTCCTGCGCCACCGCGTCGGCCAAGGCCATCGGATGGAAGGGAATCGCTCCCTGCTGCAGACTGGCAATCCACTCATGACCCCGGGCAAATCTCTCGTAGAGCATGCGGTAGGCGGTGCCGCCAAATGCATAGACGTCCCATCGCTGCGCCTGCCCCTCAAACATCTGACGAGGCTCCCGTAACTGTTCCGGCGGCGCGTAGAGGAAGCTCTCGCTGAAATCGATGTGCGAGATCTCGGTGAGCCATCCCTGGGCGAAATCCGTTACTTTGACCTCCGGCACGTCCGGGTTGGCCACCATCACATTCTTCGGATTGAGACTGCAGTGAAAGACGCCGTGGGTGTGGAGGTAGGCCATCCCCTCGCAGATCTGCCGGATCATGGTCCAGGCCATTTCCGGCGCCACCCGGCCACAGAGCGGTTCCAGGGTGAACCCGCCAGCCACCTGCCCGTCTCCCTCCGCGGCTCCAGACACGGCGTGGAGGCTTGTGGCTTGGTAGAGCGGCTTTCCCTCCATGGAGAAATCCACGATCTCTACCAAATTGGGATGCTGCGGCAGATGGCGCAGCCGGCTGAGGCTATAGCCGATCAAATTGCGGTTCACCCCCAGGCGCTTGAGCACCTTGAGCGCCACCGGCCCAGCGCGATGATGTTTCGCTCGAAAAACGTGACCGGTCGCGCCCTCGCCAAGGAAGACCTCACATTCGTAACCCTCGATCTGGGGAGGTTTGATCGCCGGAGAACGCCCCATCTTTCAAATAAATGCGATTATCACGGTGATCATACTTTCAAGAGATGCCAGCCCATCGCCCAAGTGAATGGTCAACCTCCCGACAAATGACTTCCCTTGCAACTCATTTAGTCAAGCAAGCTTCCTCGCAATCAAGCAAGCGAGCGTCGACGCCGTCACATTTGCCGTTCAAGCTCTGACAAAAGGATTGAACCGCTTCTCTTCACCGATCGTCGTCGGCCCTCCGTGCCCCGGGAGCACGCGCATCTCGTCCCCGAGGGCATAGAGTTTCTCCTGAATCATCCGTCGCAGCAACTCGCCGTCGCCCCCCGGAAGGTCATCCCGCCCGATTCCCCCGGCCATGAGTACGTCCCCGGAGAAGATCACGTTCTGTTCCAGGGGCATGAAGGCGACGCTGTCGGGCGAATGTCCGGGCACGTGGAGAATCTCGAAACGCAATCCACCATCCAGTTCCAGCACGGATCCTTCGGCCACACGCTCATCGACACGGTAGGGGGCAACTTTCAGCGGCGAACCGATGGACGGCACGATGATCTCAAGTGTGAGCTCCGGTACCGGATCCGTGAAAGCATAGATGGGGCAGCCAAAACGCTCCTGAATCAGGGCCGCGTCCAGGACATGATCGAAATGGGCGTGCGTGAGCAAGAGTGCTCCGGGGCGAAATCCCGTGGATGCCAACCAGGAACCGATGCCATCGGGAGCATCGACGAGGAAACAGACGTCATCGATCCGGCAGGCATAGCCGTTGGTCGCCGCGATTCCGCCGGTATAGGATTGGATCTCGATCTCCGCCATGGGAAAATTGTCGGAAGAAATGGACATTTACCGCTTACTGGCGGAATATCCGCGCGAGTGGCAAGCAAGAAAACACCCGTTTATCTTCCCGTATGACTACCCCCTGGAAACCCGCGCTCGCCCTGACTCTGCTGGGCGTCATTGGCCTTTCGCTACCTGTTCCAAGCAAGGCAGAAACTGATTTCGGAGATGTGGCCATGCGCGTGGCCTACATGCTGCGCAACCGGCACTACACCCGGACGAATTTCGACGAAGCGATGTCGAAACGGGTCTTCGAGAACTACCTCGAATTCCTCGACTACAACCGGATGTATTTCACCCAGGAAGACATCGCGGAGTTTCAGGAGAAATACGAAGAGAAATTGGGTGAGAGTATCTTCTCCGTGAGCATCGATCCGGCGGAGGAGATGTATCAACGCCGCCTCGAACGCGTGGAGGAACGCGTGGCCAAAATCGCCCAAGAGCTGGAGGAGGGCGAATTTACCTTCACCACGGACCGCAAGGTCACCCAGACGCGGAAAGACGCGGAATGGCCCAGGGACATGGCAGCCGCCGATCAGCTTTGGCACGACATCCTCGAGGCGGAACTGCTTCAGGAGAGACTGCGCATCGAAGGCATCGAGAAACGCGCCAAGGAGAATGGAGAAGAAGAGCCGGAACCGGCCGATGAGGACGCCGAAACACCCCGGGAGAAGATTCTCAAGCGTTACACCCGCTACCTTGAGAGCCTCAAACAGGAGGACGAAGAAGACATCGCCAATCTCTTTCTCACCGCTCTCGCCACGGCCTACGATCCCCATTCGGAATACTTTTCCCAGTCGGAGCTGGACAGCTTTCAGACCAACATGAAGAAGCGCCTCCAGGGGATCGGCGCCCTTTTGAGCATGCGCGAGAGCCGCGTCGCGGAGATCCAGGGAATTGTCGTCGGCGGACCGGCCGACAAATCGGAAGCCCTTCACGTCGGGGATCGCATCGTCGCCGTGGGCCAGGGTGACGACGGAGAACTCGTCGACATCACCTACATGAAGCTGCAAAAGATCGTGGAGATGATTCGGGGCGAGCAGGGTACCAAGGTCCGCTTGAAGATCATCCCGGCGGAAGCGGACGACGAGTCGCTCACCGAGGTGATCGAGATCATCCGCGATGAGGTCAAACTGAAGGACAAACTTGCCACCGCCGAACTCATCCAGATGAAGGGGACGGACGGCAGCGATCGCAGGATTGGATGGATCAATCTCCCGTCGTTTTACGCCGACATGGAAGGCGGTTCGACCAGCATGACGGCGGATGTCATTCGTCTCTTGGACCGCCTGAAGAAGGAATCGATCCAAGGCCTGGTCATCGATGTCCGAGGAAATGGCGGCGGCTCGCTCGAAGAGGCCATCAAGATGACTGGACTCTTTGTCTCCCAGGGGCCCATCGTCCAATCGAAGGACTACCAGGGCGCGATGGAACCGCGCTACTCGCGACGCCCGAGACCCGTTTACAACGGTCCCCTCGTGATCCTCCAAGACCGGATCAGTGCCTCCGCCAGCGAGATCCTCGCCGCGGCTCTACAGGATTACAATCGCGCCCTCATCGTCGGCGGAAACAGCTTCGGCAAAGGTACGGTGCAGACCATTTATCCCGTCTCCAAGCATCTCCCGTTCTTCGCCGACAAGGAACGCGCCGGGGCCGTCAAAGTCACCATCCAGAAATTCTATCGGATCTCCGGGGCTTCCACCCAGGAAAAGGGCGTGGCTCCCGATGTCTCCCTGCCGTCCATCTATGATGTCCTCGAGCGTGGTGAGGCTTCACTGAACTATCCCCTGGAGTGGGATGAGGTGAAAAAGCTGGGCTTCCGGACCTGGAGCAAGCGTTCCTTTCCCGTCGCCGAGCTCCAGGCGCGCTCCTCAAAACGAGTCGCCCAGGATCTCGATTTCCAGATGCTTAACGAGGACATGAACCGTCTGAAAAAGCAGATTGATGAAAACGCAATTTCCCTCAATCTCGAAAGCCGCCGGGAAGAGAATGAAAAAACCCGTGCGCGGACCAAGGAGCGCAATGAACTGCGACGCGCGAAGTACGCGGAAATCGAGGCGGCCCAAGGCGACTCTCTCAAGGTTTACAAGCTGACACTGGACAACGTCGATGACGAAGGGCTCACCCTCGCTTCGGAGTTCACCGAAGAAGAAAACACGGGATTCCGCCTGGGTAACAAGGACAAGGACAACGCCGATGACGAGGTTCCCGAGTATCCCTTCGACATGGATGCCATGAAACGGGAAACGCTCCGCGTCCTGGACGATCTCCTCTCTATCACGGCGCCCAAGACAGCGAGCGTGAATCCCAAGCCTGCCACTGAGCCGGTGGAGAACTAGTCCGTTCTTTCCCGCCGCCTCCCATCATCGTCACCTCCACAGGTCCCATCACGTGATGAACATGCATCATCGCCCAGCGACGACCGATGGATGTTCTGCTACAAAAGCTTTCCCTTCCCGATCTCTGGCAGCAAGAGGCGGTCCGTGCCCTGCGCGAAGGGCATGATGTCATCGTCGACGCCCCCACCGGGGCCGGTAAGACGCGCGTGTTCGAACTCCTGGTGGAAACACCGGCGTGGCGCAGCAAGCCGCATCGGCAGGCCGTCTTCACCGTTCCCACGCGCGCTCTAGCAAACGATAAATGGGCCGAGTGGCGGGCCAAGGGCTGGGACGTCGGGATCACCACGGGAGATCTCAAGGTCAATCCCCAGGCCCCGGTGGTGGTCGCCACCCTCGAGACCCAGCGTGAGCGCTTTCTCAAAGGGGAGGGACCGGCCATCCTCGTGGTGGACGAGTACCAGATGATCTCCGATCCCAAACGCGGCCTCCACTACGAACTCATCCTCACACTCGCCCCAACCGAGACGCAACTGGTGCTCCTCAGCGGCAGCGTGGGCAATCCCGAGAAGATCGCTGATTGGCTGCGATGCCAGGATCGCCGGGTGACATTGATCACCGCCAAGGAGCGGC
>JANQJH010000525.1 GCA_028281705.1 Verrucomicrobiales bacterium | reverse complement strand
ACACCAAAATCCTACAAACATGTTTCATGAACATGCGAGAAAAGAAAACAACATTAGTTACCGCTAATTTGCAGGGGATAAGGAACTGATACACGGCGACAGGATATGGCTTGAAGATGGGGACACCCTGCAAGGTATCCCCAAGAATATTCCCAGACCAAGATCAACCTCACGAACCCCAAGATCAACCTCACGAACCCGTATTCAGTAGGCGGGAATGAGCCGGTCCGCTTTCAGTGTCCTGGGATTGGTGCTCTTGGCGGGCCTGCCCATCCTGGTCTTGGCGGCTTACGCCTGGTCAGGTCTCCGGGCTGAGCGGCGAGCGATCCTGGCGGATGCGCATGACGATGGTCGTCGCCTTGCCATGGCTACGGGGAAAGCAGTGGACGGAGCGATTCAACGTGCGCTCGAGGCGACCCCGCCGACGCTGTTCTATCCGATGACGCCTGTGCCGGGATTCGCTTACGATGGCCAAGAGCATTTCGATATCGCCTGTGCCGAGGGCGATATCGAAACGCTGCGCCGGCTCCGCGACGAGACTCCGGCGGACGTCCTTTCTCGCGCGGGAATCCCCGTCTCCGTCTTGGCTGCCTGGGAAATCTATTCACTGGAGAAGATCGACGCGAGCCGGGAACGGCTGCGCCAACTGGTGCTGGATGAAGCGCCTTCGGTTCTGACACCCCTCTTGTTAGAGCGTGCCGGAGTGGACAAGGATGATTGGCAGGATCGATGGCGACGGGAAGAAAGAGTCCGCCGGCTTTTGCGGAATGGATCAGCCGGTATGGAAGGGCCGCTAGTCGAAGAGGGGCGACTGGTGGCCTGGCTCTCAAGAGCAAACGGCAGGGGAAGACGTGTTCTCCTGCGCGAGGAAATCCTCGATAGGGTGAAAAAGAGTGTGTCCCGCTCCCTGCCCGATTGGATGTCGATGAGGGTGCGTCATGAGCAGGAGACGTTGTTTTGGAACGGGAAGGACGTGTCAGGCGGGTCCAAGAGGATCTTGGCCAACTACCAAGGCTCGATGAATGTCCAGGCCGTGCTTTCGCATCCGGATCGGCTGTGGGCGCCCTTTCTGCGCCAGCGCCGGTGGACCTTGACGACCATCGCCTTTGCCACCTTGGCCTCCGGGATTGGGCTCACCCTGACCCTGACGGCGTTGCGCCGCGCCCAGCATGTGAGTGCGATGAAGAGCCAGTTCGTCGCCAGCGTCTCGCATGAGCTGCGGGCTCCAGTGGCCTCGATGCGTTTGATGGCGGAGGCGCTGGAATCGGGCAAGGTCGACGATCCGGCGAAGGCCAAGTCCTTTCATCGCTTGATGGCGGGCGAAGGGGCGCGGCTCGCCTCCATGGTGGAGAACGTGCTCGACTTTGCCCGGATCGAGCAGGGGCGAAAATCCTATCATTTGGCAGAAACGGACGTCGAGGCTCTGTTGCGCGATGCCCTGGCCCTATTGGAACCGCAAGCCGAGACCAAGGGCATTCACTTGCAGAAAAACTTCCAACGGCTGGATTTCGAACCTTTGCTCGACGGCCTGGCGGTCCAACAGGCGGTGATCAATCTCCTGGACAATGCCGTCAAATTCTCACCGGAGGATTCCACGGTGACTTTGGCCCTCCGCATGCTTCCGGATGATGATGCCGGCGGCGCGTGGAGTATCTCTGTGAGTGACGAAGGGTCTGGCATTGATGCAAATGACGTGGAGCGGATCTTCGAGCGATTCACCCGCCTGGAAAACGAGCTTCAGCGGGAGACCCAGGGTGCCGGGATTGGTCTCAGCTTGGTCAAGCACGTTGCCGAAGGCCACGGGGGGAGTGTCGGAGTGGAGAGCACTCCGGGCCAGGGCAGCACCTTCACTCTGCGGTTTCCTCCGCCTCAATCCTCCAGCGATCACGGATGATGTCCCGGCTCCTCATTATTGAAGACGAACTCGCCATGCGGACAGCGCTGGCGGAAACGCTGGAAGGACATGGTTACCGCGTGGCCACCGCCCTCGATGGACCGTCCGGTTTGCAACGCGCCTGCGAAGAGTCTTTTGATCTCGTGCTCCTCGATGTCATGATGCCAGGCCTCGACGGCTACCGCGTGTGCCGCGAACTCCGCGCGCGGGAGCGCCGCTTGCCGGTACTGATGCTCACAGCCAAGGGACTGGTCGATGATCGTGTGAACGGGCTCGAGGCCGGGGCGGACGATTACTTGGTCAAGCCTTTCAGCATGAAGGAACTGGTGGCGCGGATCCGGGCGCTGCTCCGTCGCTCCGAGCGCGATGCCAATGTGGTGGATTCCCTGACATTAGGCGAGGTGACCGTGGATTTTGTGCGTCAGGTGGCTCTGGAGGCGGGCGAAACTCTGGAGCTGAATCAAAAGGAATGGCAGATCCTTCGCTTGTTAGCCGAGAATCGGGGCCAACCCGTTTCCCGGGAACATTTCCTCGATGTGGTGTGGGACTACAACGCTTACCCGACGACGCGCACGGTGGACAACTTCGTCGCCAGCTTGAGATCCAAGATCGAGCCGGAACCTTCGGCCCCCGTCCATATCCTGACGGTTCGGGGAGTCGGTTACCGGCTGGCCGATCCCTAGAGCGGGTCTTTATTCTATAGTTAGGCGTCGTCGTCGATGACGTAGAGGATGCGGCTGCACTGCTCGCAGTGAGCGAATTCCACCTCGGCCCGGGCCTTGTGCATCGTCGCCGTGGTCACCTTCATGTGGCACCCGCCGCACATGCCGGAATCGTCGTCAAGCTGAACGATGACGTTGCCCTTGTTCTTCGACATCCGATCGTAGAGGAAGAGGGAATCGGGATCGACCTGGGAGGCCAATTGCTTGCGTTCCGCGCAGAGTTCGTCCAGTTGCTCCTGACAGATGCCGCGGCGCTCGCCCAACTTCTCCAATTCTTCATCGACGAGTTTTTGCGTGGCGGCGAGTTTTCCTCGGGCTTCATCGAGGACGGCTTTGAGGGTCTCGGCCTTCTCCATGAGTTCCAGTTCCTGGTCCTCCAGTTCGACGATCTGTTTGTCGTAGCGCTCGATCTCGTGTCCCAGGGCGCTGAATTCCTCGTTCTTCCGCGTCTCGAATTGCTGGGTCTTGAGCCGGACGAGGGTGTTCTGACAGGTCTCGACTTCGAGTTGAAAGTTCTTGATCGCCACCTCGTTCTCCTGCCCGGCCAATTTGGCCTCGTCGACCGCCTTCAGATCTCCGGCGAGGCGTTGTTTGGCATTCTCCTCTTCCAGTGGGATCCGGTCGATGTCCTTCCGGACCTCGCGGATCTTTTCGTCGCGATCCTGGATGACCAGGAGTTTCTCAAGTTCGGGTAACATAGTTGTGGATGAGCCAGAGTGGGCCCGCTCCAGGATTCCCGCAAGCCGCGGGGGAATCAAGAACGATCAACGGGGAATAGGCGGAGATTGACCGTTGTTCGCCGTGCCTCCATGGTGGGCGCGTGGCCGAAGCTCGAACCCCTCACATTCATCTCGTGATCCCCTGTTACCGGGAGAGTCAGCGCCTGCCTCCTTTTCTCGAGGGGCTCTGTCCCGAGCTGAGCCGGCTTCCCTTCGGGGTTTCGGTTCAGGTGGCCGACGATGGTTCCGGCGAGGTCGAGCTGGGACGACTGAAGACGATTGTGGATAGCGTCCGCGATGACCATGCGGAGTTGCTGGCTCCCGTTTTGGAACTCTCCCATGAAGGCAAGGGAGGGACTCTCCTCCGAGCCTGGGAGGCGGCGCCCGCGGAAGCGACGCACTACGCCTTTGCCGATGCCGACGGCGCGGTCAGCCCCGGGGAAATCCGGCGTGTTTTGCAAGAGTTCATCGCTCCGGCTAACAATCGGCAACTGGAAGCTTGCTGTTTTGCCATCCGCAAGCGGACGGCCCGGACCACCATCGACCGCGACCCGCTGCGTCGCCTCGCCGGGCTGGCCTACTACCGTTTGGTGCGATTCATTCTCGATGTGGATGTCTACGATCCCGCCTGTGGTTTCAAGGTGCTCTCCAGGGCTTTTTGGGACGCCTGCGGGCACCTTCTGAAGGAGCGCGAATGGGCACTGGATATCGAGATTTTGGCCCGGATCGATTTTCATGGATTTCCCCTCATCCAGATTCCCGTGAGCTGGGAGGAGAAGGGGGGGAGCAAGATTGTCAGGGCGGACTTCTTGAGAACGGTGAGGCAGGTGATCGCCATCAAGCAGCGATCGAACGCGTGGCGCCTGGAGAGGACATGATGAGTGGCGAGTGCATCAAGATCACGGGGGCGCGCCAGCACAATCTACAAAACGTCTCGCTCGAGATTCCGCGCAATCAGCTCGTGGTCATCACCGGAGTCAGCGGTTCGGGAAAATCCTCTCTCGCGTTCCACACGCTCTACGCCGAAGGGCAGCGGCGCTACGTCGAGAGCCTGTCGGCCTACGCCCGGCAGTTCTTGGAGAAATTGGAGAAACCGGATGTCGACTTCATCGAGGGACTGTCCCCGGCGATCGCGATCGAGCAGCGGACGGCTTCGGCCACGCCGCGGTCGACCATTGCCACGGTGACCGAGATCTACGATTATCTGCGCATCCTCTATGCCGCCCTGGGCCAGCCTCACGATCCCAAAACCGGTCAGGCAATCCACCGGAAAACGGTGCAGGATATCGTGGAGGAGCTCCTGGAGATCGATGAGGGGACGCGGATGATGGTTCTGGCGCCAATGGATCTCTCTGGTTCGGCCAAGCTGAGCGAGATTACCAACCGGCTCCGGCGGGAGGGATTCGTGCGGGTGCGCATCGACGGCGAGATTCACGATTTGGAAGGCGAGTTCACCAAGCGAAAGTTTCCCCACCCGCCGGAGCGTGTGGAAGCGGTGGTCGATCGGCTGGTCGTGCGGCCCGACAGTGCGAGCCGTCTGACGGATTCCATCGAAACGGCTTTGAAATGGAGCCGTCCCCGGGTGTCCTTTCTCATTGGTCATGGCGGTGAATCCTGGGAACTGCGGGAGGAGACGACGGCCTTTGCCAACCCGGACACGGGATTCACCCTGGAGACCCTGACGCCACGTCATTTCTCCTTCAACAGTCATTTGGGGGCCTGTGAAGCTTGTCAGGGGCTGGGCTCGCTCGCCGTGGTCGATCCCGACCTCATCATCAGCAAGCGGGACGCGCCCTTGTTAGACGGCGCCTTCAAGAACTGGTGGTCGGGGCAAAAGAAGGTGCGGCTGCTGCATGAGCAGCGTTTGCAGGCCCTGGCGGATGCCATGAATGCCGATCTGGCGCAGCCCTGGGAGAAGCTACCGGAGACCTTCCAGGACGCCGTGCTCTACGGTGAGGAGGCGCATGGATTCGAGGGCTTGGCTCCCGAGGTGGCGCGCCTGCTAGAGGAGACGCAGAGTCAGCGCATGCGTCAGGCCCTACAGGCCTTCACCAGTGAGCAGGTTTGTTCGGCCTGTGAGGGTCAGCGATTGCGGCCCGAAATTATCGGCGTGACGCTGGATTCCGATGAAGGGCACGAACTCGGTATCGCTGCTTTTGCCCGCCTCTCCATACGGGAAGCGCTCCGTTGGATGGAGGGCTTGGTGGTGACGGAGAAACAGGCGCATTTCATCGGGGACGTGCGCGCTGAGATTACGAAGCGCCTCCATTTTCTCAACCAAGTCGGGCTGGGCTACCTCACATTGAATCGAGAGAGCCGCACCTTGTCTGGTGGGGAATCACAGCGTATCCGTCTGGCGACGCAGATCGGAGCGGGGCTCACCGGCGTGCTCTACGTCCTCGATGAACCTAGCATCGGCTTGCATCAGCGGGACAACGGACGCTTGCTGGACACGCTGCGTGAGCTGGTGGGCTTGGGCAACAGTGTGATTGTGGTGGAACACGATGAGGAGACGATTACCCAAGCCGATCACGTCATCGATATTGGTCCGGCGGCGGGGCCCCTGGGGGGAAAGATCATTGCTCAGGGCACGGTCGACGAGATCAAGGCGAGCGAAGCCTCAAGCACGGGCAAATTTCTCAGTGGCCGCTATTCCATCAAGATGCCCAAGAAACGATCGTCGCCCCGCGGGTGGCTCACCGTCTACGGTTGTGAGGAAAACAATCTGAAGAACGTGGATGTGCAGTTTCCCATCGGATGTTTCACCTGTGTCACCGGGGTCTCGGGGAGCGGGAAGTCGACCCTGGTTGACAAGATTTTGCGCCGGGCCTTGTTCAGGCATTTTTATCAAGCCAAAGATCGGCCCGGGGCTTACGGGCAACTCTCGGGACTGGATCAGTTAGACAAAGCCATCGTCGTGGACCAGTCACCCATTGGCAGGAGCCCGCGCTCCAATCCCGCCACCTATGTGGGAGCCTTCAATGCCATTCGCGATCTCTACGCCGGTCTGCCGTCCGCCAAGATTCGCGGCTACAATGCCGGGCGATTCAGTTTCAATCGTCCCGGAGGACGGTGTGAACACTGTCAGGGCGATGGCCTCATCCGGATTGACATGCATTTTCTCAATGACGTCTTCGTCACTTGTGAAACCTGTGATGGACGGCGCTATAACCGGGAGACCCTGGAAGTGACCTTCAAGGGGAAGAACATTGCGGAAGTGTTGTCTCTCACAGTATCTCAGGCGACCCGCTTTTTTCGCAATGTGCCCGCGGTTCACGATCGGCTCGAGGCCCTGGAGAAAGTGGGGCTGGGCTATCTCAGATTGGGCCAGCCGGGAACCAGTCTTTCCGGCGGGGAGGCCCAGCGGGTCAAGCTGGCCGCTGAGCTGGCCAAGAAAGCCACGGGGCGCACCCTCTATCTTCTCGATGAGCCCACGACCGGCCTTCATTTCAGTGACGTGGACACCCTGCTGCGCGTCCTCTACTCCCTGCGTGATGGGGGAAACACGCTGGTCGTCATCGAGCACAACCTGGACATGATCAAGTGTGCCGACTGGGTCATCGATCTCGGGCCCGAGGGAGGGGAAGGTGGCGGCCGCCTGCTCGCCGCCGGGCCGCCGGAGGAGATCGCGGCTTGCAAGGAGAGCCCCACGGGATCGTATCTTGCCCGATCGCTCGAAGGATCTCGCTAGCTTGGTCGGTCGTTTCCTCGCCGCTTGCCAGGCTCTGCGCCGCTCGACATGATGCCAGCATGATGACCAGGTGTCGATTTTCCCTGTTGTGGCCGCTTTCTTGTGCCGTCTTGTGGCACTCGTTAATGCCATCGAAAGCTCAGGAGGCGTCCCGGCCCAATATCGTGGTGATCTTGGCGGATGACCTGGGCTATGCCGACCTCGGCTTTCAAGGTTCCACGGACATCCGTACGCCTCACCTTGACGCCCTGGCCGCCAGCGGGGTCCGTTGCACGCAGGCCTATGCCAACCACCCCTTCTGTAGCCCGATGCGGGCCGGCTTTCTCACGGGTCGGTATCAGCATCGATTTGGTTACGAGAACAACGTGGCCTTCGATCTGCACAACAAGCACATGGGCCTGCCGGTGTCCGAGCGTACGGTGGCGGCTCGGCTGCGGGCAGCGGGTTATCGGACAGCGATCATGGGCAAGTGGCATCTTGGAGCCGCGGCGCCTTTCCGGCCAAACAAGAGGGGCTTCGACCATTTTTTCGGGTTCTTGGGGGGCGGCCACGACTATTTCACCGTGGATGCCAATCACCCCACGGGGGAGGGCTATCGGCATCCTCTGCAGCGCAATGGGCAGCCGGCGACGTTTGAGGGCTATCTCACGGACGCCTTGTCGGCCGAGGCGGTGTCCTTTGTCGAGGAGCATCGCGAGGAGCCGTTTTTTCTCTACGTGGCCTACAACACGCCGCACACGCCCTTGCAGGCGCCGGCGTCGTACCTCGATCGGTATGCCGGGATCGAGGACCGGAAACGGCGGACCTACGCGGCCATGGTCAGTGCCATGGATGATGGCGTGGGACGTCTCCAGGCGGCGTTGGCCGAGCATGGCTTGCGGGAAAAGACCCTGGTGATGTTTCTCAGCGACAACGGGGGCCCGGTGAGGCAGGGGAGCCCCAACGGCGCGAGCAACGGGCCTCTGCGGGAGGGCAAGGGCACGGTTTACGAAGGGGGAATCCGGGTGCCCTGCGTGCTTTCCTGGCCGGGGACCCTCCCCGAGGGGAGGGTCTACGACGAGCCCATCATCGCGCTCGATTTGACGGCGACGGCGCTCTCGGCAGGAGGCGGTCTCTCAGGGGAGGAGAAGGAGATCGATGGGGTGTCGCTGCTCCCCTACCTCACGGGGAAGCGCCGCGAGGCGCCGCACGAGTGGCTTTGTTGGCGTTGGCAGGAGGGCGGGAAAATGGGCCATCCGGCGGGGTGATTGGAAGCTGGTGAGCGAGCCGGGGACGGAGGGCCTCGAGCTCTTTCACTTGGGCCGGGATCTGGGCGAGAAAGAGAATCAGGCGGCGTCGGAGCCTGACAGAGTGGCCTCGCTCCAGGCGGCATTCGCGGCTTGGGATCAGGGCAATGTTCCGGCGATCTTCCCGGGATTCCGGCGTTACATCAAGGAGCGGGAGGCGTTTCACCAGGCGGTGAAGGCTGGTGAATCGTCCCGTGGGGAACCTTGAAAAAAGTGCTTGGCAAAGCCCATGGGCTGCACAACTTTGGCCGCTCGCTTTCCGGCGCGGGATTCTAGAGGATTCCGGCCGTCGGCGAAACGCACCTTATCCACAGCTCATGGCCGTAGCAATCAGACTCAGAAGAGAAGGAAACCGTAACCGCGCTTTCTACCGCATCGTGGTGGCCGACAGTCGTGCTCGTCGCGACGGCCGGTTCATCGAGACGATCGGAACGTATGACCCCAACGAAAAGGGAACGAATTACAAGGTCGATGTGGCGCGCGCGGACGACTGGATCACCAAGGGCGCCCAGCCCTCGGACACGGTGAGGAGCATTCTGAAGAAGGCGCGCCGTGAGGCACCTGCGGAAGAGAAGGAAGAGGTGGTGGCAGCGGTGCCGGCTGCTCCAGCTGAAGAAGCGACCCCTGAGCCTGCGGCGGCCGAGGAGGCAGCGGCCGACGAAAGTTAGAGCTTTTTTACGAGACCGATGGATTCAGCGACGGCCCTTCGCGAGTTCCTGGAGTACATCATCGGGCAGCTCATCGAGCAGCCTGAAGAAGGCGCCATTGCGCACGAACTGTCCGATGACGGGAAGCACCACAACTTCCTTGTCACACTGACGGAGGACG
>JANQJH010000523.1 GCA_028281705.1 Verrucomicrobiales bacterium | reverse complement strand
TCGTACACCTCCAGCCGCGCCTCGACGGCGGCGTCGTAGCGTTCCGCCTGCTCGGTGGTGAAGGCGCCGCTCAGGCCCTTGCGGGTCTCCAGCCGGGTCTCGGTGACGGTGCCGTCGAGCACGGTGAACAGGGCGCGGCCGCCGCTGCCGCCGGCCTCGAGCCGGTCCCTGGCCCACCGCTCGACGACCTTCGCCGGCGGCTGCGCCATCAGGTGTTCGACGTTGGGCGCCGCCAGGGGCGCGCGGTAGGCGGTTTCCACCGTGACGGTACCGACCGAGAGCACGATCGCCGGCCGGTGCGCGAAGGTGATGTCCGGGAACTGCGGGCGCACAACCTGGGTCTCGCAGCCGGCGACGGCGGCGGCGACCAGCAGCAGGGCGGCGAGGATGCGGGGACGCCAGAGACACGTCCGGGTGCGGCTTCGGCTCGGGCCACGGTCTCGCGTTCCGTCGTGCTCACTCCTTCCCCTGCGGGCACCGTCGATGACGTCCTCCGTGAGCCACGTCACCAAATCTCCACGGGCTCCCGAATCAGCCGGATCCGCGAAATGGCTTCTGCGGCAGCGCAAGCTCCCCACCCATCGGTGAGGACCCAAGAGGCCATGGCTCTGCCGACGTCGCGGATTGTCTCAGCGAAGGAAGACCTGAGACTGAAGTCCCAGCCACACTCCCGGAGCCAAAACGGTGAACGGACTTCAGTCCGTTTTCCGAGCCCGGAAGGCGTTCATGCCCAAAGACACGAGCCAGCGCTCATGGTTCGAAGCAGGAACGCAGCAAACGACGAGACGAAGAAAGAAAAGCGGCGCCCGCGAGAAGCGGTCACGGTTTCCAGTGGAGGTTTGTTGGGGTTCGAAGACAAGGAAGAGAACGAGGACGACGATGAGGACTTCGGGTTTCTCGAAGATCCAGCCTTCTGGGTGCTGGTGCTCGAGGGCGATGAAGACGCCTTGCTGGACTACCTCGATGACCTCGGCTTCGGCGATCTCGATGCCGAGAGGATCCTCGAGGCTTTCGACGACGGTGCGCTCAGCTTGCCGAAAGACTTGGCCGAGGAACTCCACGAAGACTCGGTTTTCTCGCCGCTGTGGTGGGATCACGGCAATCTCTCTTACGGCGTCTACCGCGGCGGGTGGTGAGGGCAGTCGTCAGGGAATTGGGCAAGGCAGTTCTTCTTCCCCTGGAAGTAACCAGTAAGAAATGAAAACCCTAACTGAAATAGCCGAAATGGATAGACTAACAAAATGCGCAATTCGAAAATCAATGGCCCGGCGTTTCGTTTGCTTAAAAGCCTCCCGAGACCATTGAACATGGCCGTCCCAACTCACCTCGGTTTCGATGGGAGGGGCATGGTACACCCAGTACCAGCGATCTTTTCGTTTGATCGCCGGAGGTGGGAAACGTTTTCCCTGTGCCCTCCAGCCCCGCCTGCTTTTTTTGGATTGGGTTTGGTCTAACAACGCCTATTCAAGCCTCCAGTTTAACCGGAGGTATCTGACTCTAGAAGTAGGCCAACCGATAAAACTCCCGGCCTTCGGGTGCTGGCGAGACGGTCAACGGCGATAACGCATCGGGCAGTGTCTCCCAGTGAATCTGATCGGTAGATCGCTGCAGCACAACGTTGCGGCCGCTCCAGGAGATCTCTATCATCCCATCCACCAGTGCCAGCACCGGCGCCTGAGGGATGATGGGCTTCAGGCCGCCCTCGAAGTAGTCTTGCAGCATCAGGCGGTCGGTCTCGTCGAGAGCCGATTCGAAGATGACGAGCTGTTTCATGTCGCCGACGAAGTCGAAGCCCGATGGGCTGAAGGCACCGAGGAAGATCTCGGCACCGGCGCGGATGTTGTAGGCCGGGCTGCCCTTGATGCCGAGATCGACACTGCCCGCCCAGGCTGTGTGGCTGTCTGCGGTGACGGTTGTCGTCCAAACCGTGTCGATGCCGTCGAGCGGCGAGATATCGATCGTGCCGGAATAGGTTGTGCCATTGTACAGTTCCACCGCGAAGCGGCCGCCGCTGAGATTGTCCCGTTGGTGGGAGAGGTCGTTCAGGCCGATGTTGAAGGCGTAGGCGCCGGAGTTCTCGCTCGGGTTGCCGGAATCGTAATGGCCGTACCAGACCACGGTCATCTCGCTGCCGCCGGCGTTGGACAGCAGTCCGCGTAGGAAGCGTTCGTTGCGACCGTCGTCGTCGAAGTTCAGCGTCCCGATTCCGTCGTAGGTGATGAGGCCAGGATTACCGGTGCCCATGTTGGTCAGTTGCATCGCGGGGAGCGGGGAGCCGACGCCGTCGAACGGTGTCCAGGACTCGACGTCGCGGGAACCCTCGGTGGTGACGACGCCCGCGCGTCCGTCGAAGTGCGCGATGAGCGAGCCCCGGGCCGCCTCGGACAGCCAGGGGAGATCCGCGAAGATTCCCGTTGCGGCTGGCTGAGCATCGCTGCCGGGCGAGACCGCAATGATTTCGCCAGCTGCATGCGCGTACTGTAGCGGTTCCGTGACAATGATCGAGCCGAGGGCCTGGACGGTTCGCCGCTCTTCATTGTCTCCACCCGGATTGATCACCACCGTTTGCCCGGGCTCGAACCAATCCTGTGCGACCGCGATGGGCAGGCTCATGTTATCCTGACCGATGATCGGTATGAGGGTATCGCCCGGCGACAGGTACGATGTCAGCGACGATTGGGGCAACTGCGACACGGGCTGGCCTTGTGGTGGCGTGTAAGGCACCCAGTCCTTCGTGGTGGCGTCATACCGTTCGTAGTTCCCGCCAGGCCTCAGGCGCAGCAATGGGGCATCGCTGGTGGCATCGAAGTCGGCATCGCCGACTCCCAGGTAGATGTTTGGATCGCCGAGCGGATCCGGCGCATCATGATCGAGGGCATCGACGGTGTCCGGGATGTTGTCGGTGCTGTTCTCGGGATTCGCGGTTGGCGGCTCACCGTTCCAGTCATATTTCGCCCCTTGGAGGAGCAGGAAGCGCGAGGTGACCTCAATGGCATCAAGATCGAGCTTGCCGGAATCGAGCTTGATCGCCCGGCTCAGGCCGTCCGGGCCGTATCCGAGCAGTGCATCCGACCCCTCGACCCGCACGTCGTAGTCGGCAACGTACCCTGCTCGCCCCTTCCTGTTGTCCCACGTTAACGACTCGGGGTGCTCAAAGCCCAGTTCGGCAAGCTCGCGATAGACTTCCTTGCGGCGCTTCTTACTGAGCAGGCGGCCGTTTACATCGGTGACGGCAATCATGTCCATGTCGCCGGTGAACGCACGGAAGCCCTCCGGGAACCCGTCCCCTTCGGTCCAGACCCGGGGCTGGTACGCGGGCATGCCGTCAGTGGTTTCGGTCAGATCGGCCGGGCGGTTGCCCTCGCTCCGTGTGCGTCCCAACTCGAATCTGCGCTGCTCCCACGGCACGTCCTTGAGCTCGGGGTATCCGTTGTCCACAATGTTCATGCCATACTGTTTGGGCGGAGTCGGAAGCCAGCCCGACTTCTCGAATCCGTCATTCTTGGGTGCCTCCTTGCGCCATTCCTTCGCTCTCTCTGCCCACCGTGCCTTCAGGTTCGCCACGAAGTCGTCGTCGTTGCGCAATTCGTCCGGAAGCTTGTCACGGTAGTAACCCCAATCGCGCATCCTCTTGAACATCGCGGTGTCGAGGTGGTCTTTATGAAAGCCCAGATGCAAATCCAGCTGGTTGACGTTCTTTGATTTGACGCTCTCGATCTTTCCAAGCAACCCCTGCCGGAGCTTGGCCACCGAGCCGGGGCTGCGGTCACGCATCGCAACGATGATGTTCTTCCGCTTGCAGTAGGCGCGCAGCGCCGCATCAAGGTCCGGATCCATGCCCCAGTACGTGTATGCTTCAGCCACGGAAATTGGGTCGCCGCCCCTGAATCCCCTTCGACCATGGGCGGCGAGGCGCCCGATCATGCTTTGAACCTGCGCGGCCTCGGCGCGGGCCATCGCCGAAGCACCGTGATAACGCATGTGCCGTATTGTAGCCGCGCGGGCAATCATGCCTTCGGTCACGACGAGGTCCGGCACGTATTCACCAAGGAAGCTGCCCGTCGCGCCCACGAAATACGGCACGTCCCCTGTCTCCCAGCGAGAGGCGACCTCGAGAATCTTATTCTGGATTGCGTTCTCGACTGCAGCGCCTGCCTCGGCAGCGTCCACGTCCATGATAGCCTGGTAGTAGCCGGCGAGCTCGTCGCGAATCCGGTTGTACTCTTCCACCGTGCGATTTTCCCAAATCACCGAGGTGGCGTACCACACGAAGGTCGAAATACGTCGCTCGCTGGCGTTCTCGACTAACTCCCAGTTTGACTCCGCCCACGTCGCGAGCCCGATGGTGAAGTCTTCGGTGAACGTCCAGCCCAGCTCGGACCATGTCCATTCGACTGCGGCGGGGACCGGATCCCTCAAATCCACCCGCACCTGTCGCTCGGTTGCAGGAAAGTCATCGACGCCGAACTCCTTGACGACAATCTCCGAGTCAAGCACCGGTCGCACTCCACCGGGAGCGTCTTCATCCTCCACCTTGCCGTAGAGGTGCATCTCCACCTTGCCGTGCGAGCCACCATCCCCGTGGTGCAAATACCTGCCATAGAGAGTAAGCGTCTCACCTGGTTCAATCAGCGCGCGGGAGCCGAATGGATTGCCCCCCTCGACAAGTAACTCACGCAATGGTCCGCCAATGACATTTCCCGTGGCCTCGGTTAACACCGTGACATCGACTGTCCTGTCAGGGCTGACATTTTTCACCAGCCCCACGAACTCCCAAGGCTCGGCGCCTGCCCTTTGCACGCCAACAGGGCCGGGCGAGTCAGGATCACCATCCACAACCAACAGCACCGGCTGAGCGATGCGCAACTCGGTGGCTCCGTAACCACTGAGCGTTCGGGTGGGCTCATGGGGCGGGTCCGCCGAGAGCCCAGTGGCCAGCACGAAACCGCTCGCCTCCACGATGCCCTTGTTCTGGGCCTTCGCATCCACAACAACCGTGACGGTTCCATCCACCTCGATTCGACCCAATGGAATCTCGTCCACCTTGGCCACAGCCGGGTCGACCATCACCGGATCTCCGTCGCCGACGACATACCCGACAATGTCCATCGCATCGGGCGCATTCGGGTCGCGATCTTCTACAGTCTGAACAAGTGTCGAGACATCAAGCTTTGCCTCATCAGCAATGTCCCCGGAGACATTGCTGATCTCGAGTGTGAGCTTCACGTCGCGCGGTTTCGGTAGGCCTGCAGCCTCGTCAAATTCGAGGTCGATGCCCTCCGCCGGGAACGCCACAAACGAGTCTTTCTGCCCTTCCTCATCGCTGCGCACCTCGGTAGACACATCGACGGTGAGATCAAAGCCCACCCGCTCATTTTTCTCCAGTGATGCATCAACTGCCGTACCGTCGGAGGAGATACCCGCCACCGAGCTTCGAATGGTGACACGACCCAGCGCGCTCGTGGTGAGCTCGACCGGAATTTCGCGTCTTTCGCCGGCCTGCAGGGAGAACGCAGTTGCCGTGTCAAAGTCGCTGGTGATGGACAAGATGCCCGAGGGGCTAAACCTTGCGAGCTCACCATTTTCGAAGGTGATGTCGTCGATCGACTCAAGCCCATTGTTGGTGGCACGCACCGACAGCGTTGCCGGAAACGTTGTGGAATCCGGCAGGCGCCCGTCCTGCTCGATGTTCTCGTCCCAGGTCAACCCCATGACAAGGCTCGGCGCGGCTACTCGACTCAACACCACTGTGGCCTGGCCGGTGTCCGGATGGGATCCGAAGGCTGCGATGCTTCCCTTATCGTTGATGGCCAGCACGTTGAAAACCGTGAATCCCTTGTCGGGAGTGATGGCTTTGGAAAAGGACTCGACCTGTTGTGTCTCGATGTCGAAGTACACCGGGGAGCCGGGTCCGCCGACCTTGTAGATTTTTCCATCTTCCGAGATCTTGAGTACTTGGTTCCGAATGTCTTCCAGTCCCGAGACCATTCGTCTGTGGGGGGTAAACTCGTGGAGGCCGGCGCCGATCCCGTAATCGGCGGCGGGAAGATAGTAATAAACCGTGGAGGTGTCATCGCCTGTCATGACGACCTGGTCCTTGTCGTTGATGTCGTGGGCGAGGATGGGGCCCACCGATTCGACCTGGATCGTGGGGTTGTCGGATCGATGATCGCGGTAGCGAATACGGTGAGGAGGCACGGGCAGCGGGACGAATTCAGCCCCACCCCAAAGCCCGACCTGGTATTCCCGAATCGCTTGATTTCCTGTGGTGTTACCGAATGCCGGACCGAATGACCGGGTCTCGCCGGCGAGGCGATTGCCGTGGCGGTTGCCGCTCGTGACGTAAGTGGTATTGACCCACCAGGTAAAGTTTTCGTTGCCGTTGAGGAGGATACCTCCGGGATTGTCGGGATCATCGATCCATCGCGGGCCGTTCGGCGTGTCAATCGTCACGGGGAGTTCGTAACTGGTTCTCCGGCCTCCGAAGTCCTCGATTGCATATCTTCCGATATCGAAAGACGGTTTGTTCGTCGGATCACCGACGGGAATGGCATAGATCGTCCCGTCGCTGCTCATGTTGTAACCGTTGGTTCTGCCCTCTCCATTGTGGTCCTTTACGAGACGGAAGTCGCCGTCCTTGAAGATTAATCCGGGCCAGATGTTTTTCAGATTGACCTCATCCACTGTACCGAGATCCAGAATAGGGCCGCGCGATTTAAAGTCGGTGGCGCCGGCGTTGAGAAGGATGGGCGTGGAGCGATACAAAAAAACCGAGCCATCGTCGGCGAAGTCTACCCGATCGATGAAGCGGTAGCTGAAAGACGAAACATCAAAATCATCGATCTCGTCCGGAATGCGATAGGAGTGATGGCCCGCCGGCAGCCCATAATCCGCGTGTGCCAGCCAGAGATGGAGGACGTGTTTTCCTCCAAGTCCGACGCCAGCGACGTGCCCCTTGTTGTTGATGTCGCAGGGGCCGAGTACCGGCTCAAAAGCTCCGACGGTGGAATAGGGTGTGGCCTGTGCCAGGGCGCCACTCAGGAGAAGGAGCAGCGTACAAGGAACGGTCACCACAGTGATCGAAATGAGTGAGCACGTGTGCGGATAGGTCAGACGTTGCTTTTTCATGATGCTTCAATATCGGCGATGAAGACGCAGGCTCCCCCCGCTTTGGGTGAGCGTTGAACACCTGCGCAGGCTCCAACAGAGGACACATCCGAACTTTATAGAGATCCAGGATTGTTCGCAATCAAACAAATCGCCACTCAAACGAGCTCGCCGCCATCTCACATTTTTATAAGCACCACAACCTCGGATGTAAGAGAATTAGGTATTCCATTACCTCTTCATGAGACCCGAGAGCTAAGGCGCATGTTTCGCAATCCAAAAATGTCCGCTTTCGGCGCCGACTCGGCCGAACTTTCCCTCCGTCAAGCAGCCTCCGTTTCGCGCTCCTCTCCATCCTCGAAAACGACTCCGGCAATCACTTTCTCTAGTTGCCGGTAGCCGTTGAGCCGCCTCCAGGATCGCTGTGCCTCGATTGCCAGCTTCCAAACCATGGTCAGAGTCGCCTCCCTCGATCCGCATCCCTTCGTCTGCCGTGTCCTGTGGCGCACCGTCGCAAAGGTCGATTCGATTGGGTTGGTGGAGCGAACATGCGACCAGTGCTCGGCAGGGAAGTCGTAGAAGCTCAGCAGAACATCGCGGTCTTTTTGCAGGCAATCGCAAGCCTTGGGAAACTTCTTGCCATAAAGGGCGATGAACCCGTCAAACGCCTCCTCGGCGTCCACTCTTCGCGGGGCCAGGTAGATGTCGTGCAGTTTCTTCTTCGCCGAGGGCTGGACTTTCTTCGCCATCTTGTCGAGCACGTTCGCTGTCTTGTGCACCCAGCAGCGTTGCCTCTTTGTCTCCGGAAAAACTTCATCCAGTGCCGCCCAGAATCCCAGTGCGCCATCGCCGATGGCCAGTTTTGGAGCCTGCTTCAATCCTCTCTTCTTCAAGTCCCGCAAGACTTCTATCCACGAGAGTTTGCTTTCCCTCTCCCCATCGTAAACGGCCACCACTTCCTTCGTCCCGTCCGGTAGCGAGCCCACCAACACAAGCAGACACGGACGGTCGTCTCCGAGTCTGACTTTGAAGTAGATGCCATCCGCCCACAGGTAGACGTAGTGCTTGTCGCTCAGATCTCGTGTCTCCCACGCCTTCCGCTCCTTCTGCCAGGTTTCTTTGAGCCGAGTGATGTTCGCCGGGGACAATCCAGCCGCCTTTGGCCCAAGGATCGATTCGAGGGCGCGGCCCATTTCGTTGGTGGAGACTCCTTTGAGGTAGAGCGCCGGAATGAGGTTCTCGATTGATGCAACACGCCTCAGGTAGGGAGGGAGGATGGCGCTGCTGAACTGCTTTCCCTCCCGGCGGTCGTTGACTCTCGGTTGCCGCACCGAGATTGGGCCAAGGCCGGTCTGGAGTTGGCGCTCGGGCAAAGAGCCGTTGCGCACGACAACGCGTTTACCTTCATGATCTCGTTGCCCCGCGTGCTGTTCGATGTATTGCTCGACTTCAAGTTGCAGGGCCACCTGGAGCATCTTCTGGGCTCCTTCACGGGCGATCTGTTCGAGTTCGGTGCCGCAGATGACGCTTGCCGCCATGGATTCTAGTTCGGTTGTGGATTCGTTCTGGTTGGTTTTCATCGGGTTTGGTCAGGTTCAGCTTTGAAGTTTCCTGACACCTACCCGGCCACCTCTCATCCACAACTTTCGGTCATATCCCCAGCACCGGTCGCGGCTACCCCTCGATCAGAGTCAAACCAACCAACAATGAATACCACCCATTCTAATCATGATCAGCATCACTGAACGAGCACGGCGCTACATCAACCAAATGGACCAAGCGATTTCGGGTCAGAGAGGCCACGATACTACCTTCAAGGTGGCCTGCGTCCTGACACACGGATTCGGATTCAGCCCCTCCCAAGCCCTCCCAATAATCCAAGAGTGGAATGCTGGATTGCCTGAAAAGTGGAGTGATTCCGAACTCCTACACAAGCTGGAAAGCGCCAACAAGACGGCATCTTCCGGCAAGCCAAGAGGGCATCTGGCCGAATCCCATAATAGCCAGAATCAGAGATTTAAGCGCTCCAAGCGTCCAAGAGCCAATCGATTCAAGCGAAGTCCGAAACAAGCGCTCCAAGCGTCCGAGGCATTTTCCAGGAAATCTGAACAAAGTCCGAAACAAGCGCTCCAAGCGTCCCGGCAATCTTCATCTCGTACGCTTGGAGCGCTTAAATTACTCCCTTGTAGATTGGTGCGTCACAGTGAAGGGAAGTGTACACCCATATTAGAGAGGAAGGAAATCAAGCGCTCCAAGCGTACGTCCACTCCGCTCTCCAAATTCCCCATTGGATCCGACGAGTTTTTCTACGACGCGATTCGGAGATGCCATGAGTTCCTGGACCAGCAGTTCACCGCGCTGAAAGGAGGTGCCAAGTGATCAGTTCCCTCACAGCCGACCAGCGCACCTGCTTCGACTTGGTCCGTTCCAAGCGAAACGTCTTCATCACCGGCAAGGCTGGGACCGGAAAGAGCTACCTCATCGAAACCATCATCAACTGGCTCGCTGACCAGGAGATCTCCTACGCCCTCCTGGCCTCCACAGGAATCTCTGCTTGCCACATTGGCGGAGTAACCATGCACAGCTACTTCCGGCTCCCTCCGGCCATCCTGAGCAACCCTGAGGACTACCAGCCTCACATCAACGTGCGCGCAGTCAGACGCACTGAGGTGCTCATCATCGACGAGATCTCCATGGTGCCCCCTGAGATCTTGGACGGCCTTGAGCTGGCATTCAGGAGGGAAGGGGATGGGTTTTCGCCCTGGGGTGGCACTCAAGTCATCTTCCTTGGCGATTTCTTCCAGCTCCCACCCATCTACCCCAAGGGGATGGACGATCGGTTTGCCTTCCAAGCGGATTCCTGGGAGTCGCTGGTTCCCTTTCAGCTGACCGAGGTGGTTCGCCAAGCAGGGGATCCTGAGTTCGCCGAGGTGCTCAATTCCATCCGTATTGGCCAGCTTCACAGGTCCCCCAGGAAGCTGCGGATTCTGGAGAGCTGCGTGTGTGAGCCCGAGGGACCCTTGTAATGAAGGCATTCGGGAGTCCCAATGTGTCGGAAATTCGGTAGTTTATTGTTTTGCAAAGCCTTAGTGAGGAGTTAGTCGTTCCTCCACGACCTTGCAGCGAAGACGGATCCGCGAGAAGGGGGCGTCGATTCCAATTCAGAGCAACCACCTCGTCACCTTCAAAAGCAGGCGACGGATTGCCGCCAAACGCGAGTTCGACCTTGTAGAAGCCCGTTCTCGGTACGGTGAACCGCACCACGGAACTCCCCGAAGACGAACCCAAGATGAGAGCTTCTGGCGCCCATACAAGTCCGTCGACCTCGATCGCGACAGCCGAAGGGTTTCTTGTGATGTTGGGGTCTGCCCGGTCCGTCATTCTCCAGATTTCAACGCCTACTTCCTGAGCGAGTTCGCCGGTCTCAAACGGCAGAAAAGCGGTCGGCTCTGAGACAGTTCCGCTGTCGTAGGTACCGTAGCTCCAGGTGCCGTTCGGGTTCCCCCTGGTAACGTCCCAATCCAAGGCAGCATCGAATACTTCATTCCCGAAAACAGGAAAGCAGCAGACGAGACATCCAATCACGATCGATTTCGTGCCCATGTTCATCCCATTACTATGTCCGATGTCCTGGGAAGTAACCCCGAGGGGCAGTAGGAATCGCTGGCGCCAGAATAAACGGATTTTCTAGATAAGGGCTCCCAAGTCTTCATGCCCTCACCCTCCCCTCAATCATCCCACCATAAAACCCAAACGTCTTCCTCAACGCCTTCTCTCCCTCCCCAGTAATTCGATACACTCGCTCCTTGATCGTCTGCCCATCCACAACCTTCTGATCATACTTCACAGTCATCCCATAGCACCTAACTGAATAAGGTAAAAGGCTGGGATTTCCGCGGCAAACCTGCTACAGGCAGGTCAATGAAAAAAAGAAAACCACG
>JANQJH010000519.1 GCA_028281705.1 Verrucomicrobiales bacterium | reverse complement strand
GAAGCCTATGGAAAGCTTGCGCCGTTAGCCTGGAAACGGGCATGGCCGGTGCTTAGGGGGGAAGGGGGCCGCAAGGCCCCTGACCTACCCGATCCCCCTACGGGGCAAGTTCGTAATATTTCACCGCATTGTCATGCAGGAGCTTCTTCTGCTCCGACCGTGAGCGCGAACCAATGATCTCTTTCAAGGCATGGACCCAATCCCGATAGGGGGCGGTCACCTTGCAGACCGGCCAATCCCCGCCGTAGATCACACGATCGGGACCAAAGGTATCGAGGCAGAAATTGATCGCCGGAGCGAGATCCTCCGCCTTCCAATCTTTCTTGGGCGCCCGCGCGATCAGCCCGGAGATCTTACAGATCACATTCTCACGCTTTGCCAAGGCATCGATGTCCCGCTTCCATTGATCCACCTGGTGCCAGGGTTCCTTGCCCTCGCGACGGCTCTCCGGCAGCCAGGCCTTGGGATCCGCATTGCCGCAGTGATCCACGATGCAGCGCGTCTCAGGACATCGTTCGGCTAACTTGGCCCCATCCCCCAACTCCGACGGCCGGATACAGATATCAAAACTCTTGCCGAGTTCGCCTAACAAGCGCACGCTCTTGACAAAGGTCTCGCCCAAACAAAATCCCTGCGGCGTCTCCGGCACTTGCAAGACCTGGCGCACGCCCTTGATCTCCGGAACGTCTTCATACTTCAGAATGTAATCCCGGAACTTCTCCGAGGCCGGCCGGCCTGAAATCACCGCCGCGACCGTCGGATGCTCCGGACTTCTTGAGAGCGCAATGACGTGCTCCGCCTCCTTGTCCTGGAGGTCGGGCCGGACGTCCACTTCCATGTAGACCGCTTTCACCACGTTCAAGCCCTTGGTAGCCTCAAGGAAGTCCTTGGTCACGTAGCTCCGCTTGAGCACCGCGGGCTCGCTCTGGGCATTGACCCAGGGGAGCGTGAACTTGTCCAAATCCCACAGGTGCTGGTGGGTATCGATGATGGGCAAGGGATCAGCGTCCTGGGCGTCCGTCGGCCCACCGAGAATCACGGCGGCACCGGTAACTGCGCTCGTCTGGAGAAATCGGCGTCGATTGGGGTTTCTCTTCATGAGTCCGGTCATAAGAAGAAAACGCTCCCATGACCAGCGAATCTATCCTACTCACCCCGCAGCCCAGGCCCCGGTGGAGCGAGAAGGCTCGCCAAGACAACGACCAACTGCCATCGACCCGGCGCCAGATTTGAACAATAATTCCCGCGTTGGCACGTCTTGCAGTAGAACTATCCCGTGAATCAGGGTTCGTTCCCCATAACTCTCATGAAATATCCCCTCATCTTTCTGCTCGCGGCCCTCGCGATCAGCCTTCCGTTTGCGACGGCCGCTCCCAAAGTGGTGATTCTCCATGGCGAATCGGAGTATGGGGCCGATCAGACCATGCCCGCTCTGGCAGAGGATCTCAAAGCCACCCATGGCTACGAAACCACGATCCTCACCTCGCCCGAGGGAACCAAGGATCTTCCCGATCTCTCCCCCCTGGATGACGCCGATCTCCTCATTTTGTACATCCGTTTTCGCGAGGCCACGGAGGCTCAATTTGCCCAACTCCAAGCCTATTTCGATTCTGGCAAGCCCGCCATGGCCTTCCGCACGACGAGCCACGGGTTCTGGGAGAACAAGGGCTGGTTTGTCCCCTTCTTTGGCGGCCACTACAAGGGCCATGCCCCGAACAAACCGGGGACCATCGCCGTCGTCCCCGCCGAGGCCGCGAACCATCCGATCGTACAGGGGGTGAAAGGACAATTCCGCGTTGGCTATGGCGGCACTTACAATACCCAGCCACTCTCCGATTTCGCCACGCCCATCCTCCTGGGCAAGACACAGAACCTCCCCGCAGAACCCGTGGCCTGGATTGCAAGTCCCAAGAAGGGACAGCGTCTGTTTTACACCTCTCTCGGCGCGGAGGACAACTTCGAGAGTGCTCCTTTCAAGAAACTGATTCTCAATGCCAGTCAATGGTGTCTCGGGGAGACCACGGCCACGTCCACGAACGCTCCACCGACCCGTATACCCGATCCTCCCGCAATCCAGATCGCACCGGATGCCACCGTCTTGTTTGACGGATCCGACCTCTCGCAATGGAGGCATTGGGACCCTAGCACACCTCCGCGCGCCATCGGCATTGATCAGCGCGCCGACACCACCTCTGGCGGTCCCGAATACAAGGACGCCCGTTGGCAGATCAACAACAAGGCGGCTGTGGCTCAACCTGGCTATGGCGACATCCTAACCAAGGAATCATTTGGCGATTCGGTCTATCATTTTGACTTTCTCATTCCCGAAGAACCTCCCCATATCAGACGGCCGTTCCGTGGAAACAGCGGCGTCTTTATCGACGGCAAATGGGAAATCCAGATTGTCGATTCCTACGGGAGCGACCGTCTGGATGATGAACGGACCTGCGGAGCCATCTTCGGCGTGGCCGCGCCGTCGACCAACGCCTGTGGTAAGCCCGGAACCTGGCAGAACATGCAGGTCGCGGTGCAACACGTGGGCCGGGACGCCGCCGACCTCTCGGTCTGGCTCAACGGAATCCAGATTCACGACCGGGTGCGCGTGGAAGGACGCACGATCTACGGATTCGAAACGGAACGCGAGGAGGAAGAGGAAGACGAGGAAGCTGACGACGAAGAGGACGGCGCTCCGCCCTCCCCGTGGTTCGTTTCGACCAAAGAACAAGGAGTGCTCTGCGACATGGGGAAAGACTTCACCGTGGTGATGCGTTTCCGCACTGTGGAACAAGGCCCGCTATTCGGCAAACTCAGCCCTGACGGAAGGCACCGGGAAAACGACAAGGTTCTGTTTATTTCGGAAAACGTCCTGCACTACGACATCGGTTGGGTCGGCGTCGTCTCCTCGGAGAAACACGTCACCGACGGCGAGTGGCACACCGTGGCTCTGCGGACCAAGGATGGCCTGGCAGAGATCTACCTCGATGGCGAAAAACTGGCCGAGAAAGATGACTTCACCGCGCCCGACAATGAAGGCAGTGTGATCAAGATTGCCGCGGGCGCGAATGACTTTCCTGATGGCGACCGCCACTGGGAAGGCGATATCAGCAATTTCCAATTCTTCGCCGAAGCTCTGAGCGATCAGGATCTCGAACTCACCGGCGCCAGCGAACCCATTGAACGCGTCAAACCCGTGCTCGACTGGAAGGGAGACGACGGAGCCGCACTCAAGGTGATTCGCGGGGCGCAGGCCAAGTCGCTCAACATGGGCGAGGAGTTCAGCATGGCCCTACGTTTCCGCACTTATCAGAGTGGCCCCTTGTTTTCCAAGGCTCCCGCGAGCGGCGAATGGGAACCGGACGGCAAGGTACTCTTTGTCCGAGGCGATCGCCTCGTCTATGATATCGGATGGTTAGGCGACATTGCGGCCGAGGGATTGAAAGTCAATGACGGCGGGTGGCACATTGCGGTGATCACCCACAAGAACGGTCGCACGCGCTTGTACGTCGACGGCAAACGCGCGGCTCAGAATGCCGACTTTAGCAGGCCGGACAA
This sequence comes from Verrucomicrobiales bacterium, assembly GCA_028281705.1. Classification (GTDB taxonomy): domain Bacteria; phylum Verrucomicrobiota; class Verrucomicrobiia; order Verrucomicrobiales; family DEV007; genus JAACDM01. The sequence goes on along the minus strand of JANQJH010000519.1, from coordinate 28,921 downwards.
CCCCGACCACGTGTTCAAACTTGGCACCTGCTCTGTCGATTTTCCCCCGGGGCCCGAGAGCTTCCCTGGTCACATTTCGCACGCCCTCTTTTTCCGCAAAGAACTCACGCAAAACGCCGTCTACCTGATTAGCGAAGGTGATATCGATGAAGAGCAAGTGCTGTTCTTCTACGAGAACGAGGAAATCGAAGAGGAGGCACTCGAAAAACCAGAGGAGGAGGAGGAGGAATTTGAGGAAGAGGAAGCGAAGGATGAAGAATCTGAGGAAGAGGAAGCGGAGGATGAAGAGGAAGCGGAGGACATTGAGGAAGAGGAAACCGAAGGTGAGCCGGTAGCGCAGGGTCCTCTCCGCCTTCAAGCAGATAGCGCCAAAGTTCGTTTTGCCAATGTGACCCGGCGGCCTCTAGCGGATGTCGATCACGCCAGCATCATTGCCGCGTGGGACGACGACGCCTTTGCTCGGGGTGAGAAGATCTATCAAGGCATCTGTTTCGCCTGCCACGGCAATCTGGAGAAAGCAGGCTCCTTGCCCACGTCCCGGCCGTTCTGGAAGGAACCCTTCAAGAATGGCAAGGATCCCCACAGCCTCTATCTCACGATGAAGAAGGGCTACAATCAAATGCCCCCGCAGCCCTGGCTCACGCCTTCCGCAGCCTACGATGTCATTCACTACATCCGTGAGGAGTTCGTCAAGACGAACAACAAATCCGAGTATGTCGAGATCACCCCGGAATACCTGACCTCCCTGCCCAAAGGCATGAGCACCGAGGGCACCCTGACGCAGGAACAAATCGATTATGCCCGGGGACCCAAGTACGAGCGCATGAACTTTGGCCCCATGCTCGACTGGACGTTTCAAGTCGCGCCGGGGAACATCGCCTACAAGGCCATCGCGATTCGCCTGGATGAAGGTCCCGGCGGCGTGAGCAAGGGACGTCACTGGATGGTCTATGATCACGACACCATGCGGGTCGCCGCCGCGTGGTCGGGTAACAAGTTCGTCGATTGGAAAGGCATCGCCTTTGACCAGTCGCACGGCACGCATACCAGCATCGTGGGCGACAAGACGCTGGTCAATCCCGTCGGACCCGGCTGGGCCAACCCGGCGGACGGATCCTGGTCCGATCCTCGCTTCCTCGGTCGCGATGGCAAGCCCTACGGTCCTCTGCCCCGAGCCTGGACCCAGTTCAAGGGCCAATACATCCACGGGAACAAGATCGTCATCAAATACACCGTAGGGGATGCCACGGTGCTGGAATCACCGAGCCTGGTCCAAGGTGGCGCCACGCCCGTGTTCGGCCGCACGCTAAACATCGGAAAGTCCTCCAACGACCTCCACTTGCGTGTTTCGCCGGCGGAAGTCACGGCCCTCCTCGTGGGCCAGACCGCGGCCACCGTCGAAGTGCGCGACGGCTACCAGGTGATGTCCGTCGCCGCCAAGGACACGCCGATCAATGTCACCCTGCTCTCGAGCAAGGCGGACGCCCAGGGCCTCTTCATCGCCTCCCTCATCGCCGGGGAAGCCGAGGACCTAACGAAATACACCAAAGGCAGCCCCGCCCACTGGACGGAAACGGTGGTCACCCAGGGCAAGATGGGCAACGACGATGATCCCTTCGCCGTCGATGAGATCACCTACCCCAATGAGAATCCCTGGAACAGCTGGATGCGTATCGGCGGATTCGATTTCCTGCCGGGAAACAAGCGGGCCGCCGTGGCCACTTGGCTGGGCGATGTCTGGTTAGTCGACGGTATCGACGGCAGCTTCAGTGAACATCGTTGGAAGCGCATCTGCACGGGCCTCTTTCAGCCTCTGGGCGTCAAGTGGGTCGATGGCCATATCTATGTCACCTGTCGAGATCAGTTAGCCAAACTGCACGATCTCAATGGCGATGAGGAGATCGATTTCGTCGAGTGTTTCAATAACGACCACCAAGTCACCGAACATTTCCACGAGTTCGCCATGGGCCTGCAGATCGATGAGGCGGGCAATTTCTACTACGCCAAGTCGGCCCGGCACGCCTTGGCCGCCGTGGTCCCCCATCACGGAACACTCCTCCGGGTGAGCAAGGACGGCTCCAAAACGGAAATTCTGGCCACGGGTTTCCGCGCGGCCAACGGCGTCTGCCTCAATCCCGATGGCACTTACATCGTCACCGACCAAGAGGGACACTGGAACCCGAAGAACCGGATCAACTACGTCAAGGAAGGCGGTTTCTACGGGAATATGTATGGCTATCACGACGTCACTGATTCAAGCGACGAGGCCATGGAACAGCCGCTTTGCTGGATCACCAACGCCTTCGACCGCAGCCCTGGCGAATTGCTCTGGGTCCCCGAGGACGCCCAGTGGGGAGCCCTGAACGGCAAGCTGCTCAACCTGAGCTATGGCACGGGTCGCGTCTTTGCTGTGCCTCACGAAAAGATGGAGGACGGACAAGCCCAGGGCGGCATGGTGAGCCTCGGGCTCGATTTTCCCACGGGAATCATGCGCGGCCGGTTCCATCCGGAAAACGGTCAACTCTACACCACCGGGATGTTCGCCTGGGCCGGGAGCAAGCACCAGGACGGCGGCTTCTACCGCATCCGCGCCACGGGGAAGGCCAAAAACCTGCCCATCGAGCTCAAAGCCCGCAGCACCGGAATCGAACTCGGCTTCACCGACCCGCTGGACCGCCAGTCGGCCACCCAAACGGATAACTACGAGATCAAGATCTGGGACCTGAAGCGGACGAAGAGTTACGGTTCGAGACATTACAACGAAAAGCCGCTCGAGGTCACGGCAGCCACCGTTTCTGCCGACGGCAAGACGGTCTTTCTCACCATCCCCGACATCGCACCGACGTGGTGCATGGAGATCAAGATCGACGTCGAGGATGCGACGGGGAAACGCGTGCGGCGCGTCATCCACAACACCATCCATCAGTTAGGCGGCCGGAAGGAACAAACCTCGGCCAGCCCCGAGAGGACCGAAGAGCCCGCCGTGGCCCAGGAGACTACGGAGGACCACGCCCAGGCGCGGGCACACGCCGTTGGTTTGCTCGAGAAACACTGTTTCGAATGCCACGATTCCTCCGTGGGCAAAGGTGATCTCGACATGGAAACCGCCCTCACAGAAACGCCTCTGGTCAAGAGCCGCGACCTCTGGATCAATGTACTGGAACGCGTCAAGAACCGCGAGATGCCGCCTGAGGACGAACCCAAGCCATCAGCCGAGGAATACGCCGCGATGGAGGCCTGGATCAATCGCGAGGTGATCGAATTTGACTACACCCAGGTCAAGAATCCCGGTTATGAACGCGCGCGGCGGCTCTCCCACACAGAGTACAACAACACGGTGCGCGACCTCTTCGGAATCGATCTTCGTCCAGCCAACGGCTTTCCCCACGATCTCAGCGGCATCAGCGGCTTCGCCAATAGCGCGAACACCCTTTTCATCCAGCCCACCTTGCTCGAGCGCTACATCGGCGCGGCGGAAGCGGTCGTCACGGGGGCTCTCGCTGAAGACCGCCAACCCGCCTGGCCGCTGGCCGCAGAAACCGATCCGGCGAATCTGTTCCAGAAGTTTCTTCGACTGATCTATCGACGCCCGCCAACCGGCGCCGAAGTCGACGAACTGGTGACCCGCTACCAAGCGGCGCGGAAAAGTGGCGCCTCACACCTTCAAGCCATCCAACCGGCCGCGAGGTTTGCCCTGGTCTCACCCCACTTCCTCTTTCGAATCGAAGCCGCTCCTCCCAATCCAGGTCAGGACCACCGGGTGAATGAGTGGGAACTTGCCAGTCGTCTGTCCTACTTCCTCTGGGCTTCCACTCCGGACGAAGAATTGCTCGATCTCGCCGCCGCCGGCCAACTGCGGGATCCTGGCACTCTACAAGCTCAAGTGCAGCGCATGCTGCGAGATGACCGGTCCCGCGCCTTGGGCGAGGAGTTCGCCTCTCAATGGCTCAAGTATGAACACGTGGGCACCCGCGTGCGTCTTGATCCGATCGACAACGCCTGGTGCACCGATACCCTCATGGCGGCGATGCGTCACGAGTCTTCCATGTTCATTCATTCCCTGGTTCAAGAAAACCGCCCCATTCACAATTTGATCAACGCCAACTACACTTATCTCAACGAGGAACTGGCAAAACACTATCGGATCGCGGGTATCAAGGGCGAGCACATGCGCCGCGTAACCTTGAACGACCCGAGACGCGGAGGCATTTTGGGACACGCCAGCGTACTCGCCGTGACTTCCTTCCCGGGACGCACCAGTCCCGTGGTCCGCGGCAAGTACATTCTCGACGACGTGCTCGGCACGCCACCCCCGCCGCCACCACCCGATGCTGGTGAACTCGATGAATCGATCGCCCGCAAACGCGATCTCACGCTGAAAGAAAAACTGGCCCTCCACCGCGGCGCGCCCCAATGCGCCGGCTGCCACGCCAAGATTGATCCGTTAGGATTCTCCCTGGAAAACTACGACTGGTTTGGCCGTTATCGCGAAACCCACCGGGGCCAGGCCATCGATTCCGAAGGCAAGCTTCCCAACGGCCGCACCTTTGCCGGGCTGGAAGGCCTGCGCGACGTTCTCATCGAGCAGCGCCTCCCAGACCTCACGCGTCAAATCACCCGCAAAATGCTCAGTTTTGGTCTCGGACGCCAACTCGAGTACTACGATGAACTCGCCGTCCAGCGCATCGTTGGCGCAGTGCAGAAAGACAACTATCACTTCCACACACTCATCGACGGGATCGTCAACAGCTATCCCTTCCAATGGAAGCGCTTGCCCGCCGAAGACGCTCAAACGCCCTCCAACGCCGGTTGATCCAGCCTCCAACGATGATAGAATAACGCCATGGCCACCGCTGCAGCACTCGACCGCATCTCCGTCGAGGACTACCTCGAGGGGGAGAAGCAGGCCGAATTCCGCCACGAATACCTCGATGGCCTGGTCGTCGCCATGGCGGGGGCGTCTCGGCGCCACAATTCTATTGCGCTGAACATCGCTTCAGCACTCAATGGCAAGCTTCAAGGTGGGCCGTGCCGCCCCTTCATGGGTGACCTCAAGGTTGGCATTGAACGCTCAGGCGGGTTTCTTTTTTACTATCCGGATGTCGTGGTGGAATGCCAATCGGCTCCTCCCGAGGACGACTACTACACCACGGAGCCGAAGGTCATCGTTGAAGTCCTCTCTCCATCAACCGAGCGTATCGATCGGGTCGAGAAATTCTGGGCCTATCAGACACTGGATTCGCTTGAGGAATATGTCCTCGTCACCCAGCACACGGCCGCCCTCACCGTCTTCCGCAGATCCCATCGCTGGCTCCCCGAATTCCTCACCGAATCCGACACGCTCCAACTTGCGTCGATCGAGTTCGAGATGCCGGTTGGGCAAATCTACGCCGGCCTCAAGTTCGACGAATCTCCCTAACCAAAAACGAACGCGCAAGATGAACACGCCCCGATCCTGGCACCTTTCCCGCCGCACGATGTTGCGCGGTTTGGGAGCTTCCCTCGCTCTTCCCTTTCTCGATGTCATGGAGCCGGTGACTTCGAAAGCAGCTGTGGTCAACGCCGCACGGAAGAAGCTCAAAGTGGGTTACCTCTATTTCCCCAACGGGGTGGCCAAGGGTTCGTGGCATCCGGAACGTGTGTCGGATGACGGCCGGCTCCAGGAGTTGAATCCTTGGATGAAGCCACTGGAGCCGTTCAAAGAGGACATCATCATTCCGGAGAACATGTGGACCCCCCGAGGGAACGGTCACGGCGCCGGGACCGCCACCTGGCTCACCGGCGGACGCTACAGTGGTCGCCGCATCGACGCCGGCGGCGTTTCCGTGGACCAGATCGCGGCCAAGCATGTGGGCCACGAAACGCCCCTCCCCTCTCTCGAACTCGGCACCCAGGGAGAGGGCTATTTCTCCAATGATCTTCCGCGAAATACCATCTCCTGGACGGCGAGCAACGTACCGGCGAGCCGGGAAACCGTGCCTCGCATCATCTTTGATCGCATGTTCCGGCGTCCCGAGGAGGGCATGACGGACAAGAGCGTCCTCGACCTCGTCCTGGCGCACGCCAAGACGCTCAAGACCCAGGTCAGCGCGGCCGACAAACAGAAGATCGACGAATACCTCGAATCCATTCGCGCCGTGGAAAAGCGCATGGAATTTGCCGAGGCCCAGAGCGCGCGCGCCTCCAGGGAAGGCATCCTCACCGATACGCTACAGCGGCCCGAAGCCGGCATCCCCAACAATCACGAGGAATATGTACGACAACTTCTCGACATGATGGCTCTGGCCTTTTGGTCCGGCGCCACGCGTGTCTCTAGCATGATGCTCGATCACGGTCAGAGCAATCGCTACTTCAATTTCATTGACGGCGTGGAGGGTACCTGGCACGCCCTCTCCCACTATCGTGACATCAGCGGGAAGACCGAAGATGACGACGGCAAAACCTCGTGGAAATCCCTCAATAGCAAGCGCAGCATGTACTGCGCGGTCAATCGCTGGCATCACGAGCAGGTCGCCTACCTTCTGGGCCGGATGAAAGAACTGCCGGATGGAGACGGCAGCTTGTTAGACAACACCATGCTCCTCTATGGATCCAGCCTGGGTGACGGGCACGCACACGACGAAGAAGATCTCCCGGTGGTGATCGCCGGTCACGGCGCCGGCGCGATCAAGTCCGGACGCCAGCTCCGCTTTGAGGATTCATTCAGCCTCTCCAACTACCACTTGTTCACTCTGCAACAAATGGGAGTCCAGGCCGAGAGGTTCGGTGACAGCGAGACGCCGGTGACGGAACTCTCTGCCTAGGCCCAAGAGCTGGGGACTCGATTCCCCCTCGATTCCGGTGTCAGACAAGCTCGACTCCCTGTTCCTCCCAGGGTATGCACGAGTTGCCCAACCACGACCGCTGTCCCCTTGATTGTTCCCTTCCGAATATCCAGTCGCCTTCTTGCGTTCGTCATCTTCGTGTTCCTTTCGTCCCTCTCACGAGCTGAGATCCAACCCGCGAAGGACGCACCCCAGCCGCTGTCACCTGAGCAGAGCGCCGCCCGGATCCAACTTCCAGAGGGTTTCCGCCTCGAACTCATTGCCAGCGAACCGATCGTCGAGGAACCGTCTTGCATCGCCTTTGACGAGTGGGGACGACTCTTCGTCTGCGAACTCCACGGTTACAACATCGAGGGGCACATCGATACGGAGCAACTCAATCAGACCGGCGTCCTCGACAAACAGGTGCGCCGCATCCGCTGGGAACTCCAGGGGGGCGAGATCGCCGAAAAAGCCAAGGCCCGGCAATACGGCGTCCTCAAACTGCTAAGCGACCGCGATGGCGACGGCCGGATGGACCACGCCGAGATCTGGGCCGATGACCTCCCGCCATGCTACGGCGTGGTCCCCGCACGCGGCGGCGTACTCGTGACCTGCGCCCCTGACATAATCTACTTCGCCGATCGCGATGGTGACGGCAAACCCGACGTCCGCCAAACGCTCTTCACCGGCTTCGACATCCACGTGTTGGAACGCGGCATTAACAACCCCCGCTGGGGCCCGGACAACTGGATCTATGTCGGCAGCGGCGGCGACGGTGGAACGATCACAGGTCCCCACTTGAAGGCGCCCGTGAAACTCGGGAGTTCAGATTTCAGGATCAAGCCCGACGGATCGGCCATCGAACCGGTCAACGGCCGGGTCGGCACTTTCGGGATGACGATGAATGCCGTGGGCCATCGTTTCCCCTCCTCCGGTGGCCAGCCCGCCATCTACGCTCTGCCGCTCCCCTATCATTACCTCAAGAGAAACCCCTTTGTCGCCACACCGAGATCGAATCATACGGCGGCAGGCCACAACCGCGGCTATCGCATCAGCAAACCGCACCCCTGGCGCGTTCGTCGAGGCCAAGATCCCGCCTGGGTGAAGTTCTACGGCTCTCACGAAACCACCAGTATCTACTTCTCCGGTGGATGCAGCACGACCTATTACGGCGATCCTCTCTTCCCACCCCGGTTCCGGGGAAATCTCTTCTACTGCGAACCCTCACTCAACATTGTCCACCGTTGCCTCCTACATCGGGATGGACCGGGATACCGGGCTGAACGGGCGTCCGATGAGCAAACCTCCGAATTCCTCGCCTCCACCGATCAATGGTTCCGGCCCATGAACCTTCGGGCGGGGCCACATGGCGCCCTTCACATCGTCGACATGTACCGCGAAATCATCGAGGACTACTCCGCCATTCCCCGCTTCCTCCAACAGCAGTACGGACTGGACAAAGGCCACGCACATGGCCGTCTCTGGAGGCTCCTGCCGGAAGACGCACGGCTCGAACCTCGTCCTGTCAACCTCGCCGGCCGTTCGTCGACGGACCTCGCCCACGCCACCGGTTCTCCGATCGCCTGGCGCCGGCACACCGCCCAGCGCTTGCTCGTGGAGCGCCAGGATCTGGGGGGCAACGCCATCCTCAGACAACGCCTCCGTGATGCCTCCGCCTCCGCCGAGGCTATGATCCACGCCCTCTACACCCTCGCCGGCCTGGAGTCGCTCGCTCCGGCGGACGTGCTGCCGGCCCTGGAGCACGCCGACTATGGCGTTCGCCTGCACGCCCTGAAACAGGCCGCTCCCCGGCTGGAGGGGCCCGCGAGCGAATCCTTGTTGTCGAGAGTTCTTTCCCTGTCCGCCGATCCCGACCCGAGCGTCCGGCTTCAGTTAGCCATGACCCTGGGAGAGGCACCGGGACCCGAAGTCACCGAAACCCTGCGGATACTCGCCCGGAATCACGGCACTGATCGATGGATGGACGCCGCGATCCTCAGTTCGTCCAACCATCATCAGGTAGGCGACCTGTTGTTAGGCGTGATGGACGATGCTTCCTCAAGCCAGGGCAGCGCCAGCTTGGTTACCCCCCTGGCCAAAACTTTCGCCAGTCGCGATGATTCCACACTATCTGATGTGCTACCGAAAATCGTGGAGTTCGAAAAAAAGACACAGCACGCCTGTCTCGAAGGCCTCATTGCCGGACTCTCCTCGCGATCTTCGCCTTTACCCGGCGCCCTTGAGAGTTGGACGAGCCTCGTGCCCCTTTTGGAAGGGGACGGTGAAGGGGTAGTACCTGCGCTCGTTGTCGAACTCGCCGCCGCACTCGATATCATGGAGTCCAATGATATCGTGGATGGATACTTTGACAGGGCCGCCACCGAGGCTCTGGATGAGACCGCGGAAACGGGTTCGCGCGAGGAGGCTCTGAAGCTTCTGACACATGCCCCACTACCCCGGCTGATACCGGTGGCTCAGTCGATGCTCGATGCCCGACATCCTCCAGTCTTGCAGTTGGCCGCCATCGCCGCCCTCGGAGCCAAAGAGGATCCGACGGTGAGCGCCGTCTTGCTAAACAACTGGGCCCGCCTCTCACCGCTCACCCGAAAGGCGGTCCTCAGCCAAATACTCGCCCGGGAAAATCGTCTCCCTGCCCTTCTCTCAGCCCTCAAGGAAGGCACGGTGAAACCGAGCGAGATCCGCGAAGTCGATCGGGAAAAACTCATTTCGAGCCGCGATGCTGAGATCGCCCGTGAAGCCCAAGGCGTCTTCGAGGACGGGCAGGCGGCCGACCATGACTTGGAAGAACGACTCGCCCGCTATCAGAAGGCACTCAGTGGCCCTCGCGATCTCCAATCGGGTGAGGCCGTCTTTGGCCAGAACTGCCTCCTGTGCCACCAGTTGGGCGACCAGGGGACCGACATCGGCCCGTCACTGGGCAGCATCACGACGAAACCGGACGAAACCATCCTCGTCGACCTCCTCGATCCCAGCAGCAAGATCGACCCCGAATACACTCTCTACATCGTGAGCACGAACCAAGGTCAATCCTTTGCCGGTCTGCTGGCCTCCGAGTCCCCCACTAGCCTGACAATGCGACAGGCCGATGGCTCTACGGCGGTGGTCCTGCGGCGGGACATTGCCAGCATGACGACGTCTAGCATCTCTCTCATGCCCGGCAACTTGCACGAGGCGATGACTCCCGAGGACGTCGCCAATCTCATCGCATTTCTGCGGAAGGCCTACGGCGCCCAACCCGACGCTTCCAAATAGGCGGAGCCAAATTCCGGGAAAGTGGCAGGGACTTTAGTCCCTTCGTTACTTCTGGGATAAGTCCCGAAGGGTTGGGGTGCTAACCAATAACCACCCGATCACCCTTTCACCGAAGCATTCCCTCCCTCCCCTCCTCAGACGGCGCCCCCTCCAGCCGCGGCTCCCGCCTGACTATCACTCTCCAACTGGGCCGAGAGCGCCCCGAGATTCCCATCGGGAGAATTCGCCAAGCAGATGTAGCCATACCCTTTGCCTGGCAGGCTCTGGTGCCACAGAATGGACCCGGTCGATGGATTGAGGGCCCAAAGTTCACCCTTGGTCGCAGCATAGAGATGTTTTCCCTCCAGACTAACATTCGTGAATCCGGATCCCTTGAGGCGGGTCTCCCATTGAATCCTTCCCGAGCTGCGATTGATTCCGATCACGCGTCCTTTGATCCCGATATGCATGAGTTTCATGGGAGCCATCGTAGACCACGCCCCCCGGCAAACGAGTATAAGTCTCGACGCACTTTGTAGTCGCCTTTGGTCGTGCAATCACACGGGAGAATCTCTAAACAGACGACGTCATGCACGCCCTGCTTTCTCTACTCCCCATCCTCGTGGTCGCCGTTTTCCTCGTGGGACTTCGTCTGCCCGCGAGCCGGGTCATGCCACTTTCCTACATCACCGCGGTCTTGCTCGCACTCTTCGTCTGGAAGATTCCCACGCTTCAAGTCGCGGCCGCCTCCTTGAACGGCCTCATCATCACGGGGACCCTGCTCTACATCATCTTTGGCGCCATCCTCCTGCTCAACACCCTGCAAGAGAGCGGCGGCCTGGCCACCATCCGCAGCGGATTCACTAACATCACCCCGGACCGGCGCGTCCAGGTCATCATCATTGCCTGGCTCTTCGGAGCCTTCATCGAAGGCTCCGCCGGGTTTGGCACGCCGGCTGCCGTCGCCGTGCCCCTACTCGTCGGGCTGGGCTTCCCCGCTATGGCTGCCGTGGTCGCCGGAATGATGATCCAGAGCACGCCGGTCTCTTTTGGCGCCGTGGGCACGCCCATCATGGTGGGCGTCCGGCGGGGCCTCGACGGCGCTCCGCAGGTGAGCGAGTTCGCCGCAGCCCGCGGCCTCGACGGCTGGGAAGCCTTGCTCCCGGAAATCGGCGCCAAGGTCGCCATCCTCCATGCCGCCACCGGGACGCTCATCCCCCTTTTCGTCATCGCGTTCATGACACGATTCTTCGGTCCCAACCGCTCCTACCGCGACGGACTGCGGCTCTGGCGCTTTGCCCTGTTTGCCGCCCTCGCCATGACCATTCCCTATGTCATCATCGCTCATCTCCTGGGCCCGGAGTTTCCCTCCTTGTTAGGATCACTCGTCGGACTCACCATCGTCGTTCCCGCAGCGAAGAAAGGGTTTCTCCTCCCGCGCGACGAGCCCGTTTGGCAATTTGGGCCACGGGACTCCTGGGAGAGTGAATGGAGCCCTGACAATGCATTGACGTCAACACCTGAGGATAAATCCACTGCTCTCCCCATGTGGAAGGCCTGGTTTCCCTATTTCCTCATCGCCGCCTTGCTCGTCCTCTCCAGACTTCCGGCGGTCGGTCTTGGCAGCTGGCTCAAGTCTTTCAGTTTTTCAGGGCTATTGTTAGGCACGTCCGTCAACGCCAACGTCCAGCCGCTCTACCTTCCGGGCACGATCTTCATTGTCGTCGTCCTCGTGACGCTTCCCCTCCACCAAATGAAGGGAGAGGCCTTTGTCCGAGGGTTTCGGCGGTCCTGCAAGATGCTCCTCTCGGCCTCGGTGGCGCTCGTCTTCACCGTCCCCATGGTCCAGGTCTTCATCCGATCAGGTGGCGGTCTCGCGGGATTGGAATCGATGCCCGTGGAACTCGCCAGCGGCGTGGCCGCCCTTGCCGGACAGGCATGGCCTTGCTTTGCCCCTCTCATCGGAGGCATCGGCGCCTTCGTCGCCGGGAGCAATACCATCAGCAACATGATGTTCTCCCTCTTCCAGTTCGAAGTCGGCCAACAGATTGGCACCGATCCACGCTGGACCGTCGCCCTCCAAGCCGTCGGAGGCGCGGCGGGAAACGTCATCTGCGTCCACAACGTCGTCGCTGCCTCCGCCGTCGTCGGTATGGTTGGCCGCGAAGGCGATGTCATCCGGAAAACAGCCCTCGTTTTCCTCTACTACGTCACCTTTTCCGGACTTCTTGGATTTGCCCTCACTCGCCTCAGCTGAAATCGGGAAGAATCGCCTCTCTCGGCAGCCCGATTCTAAAAAATTTAAAAAATCTCCAAAAAATACTTGGAAAGTAAAGCTAGTTATAATATTAATTTTACTTAATTAAACCTTCCCAGTTGGCCATGCAACATCTCGCTTATCCATCGGAAAAAGAAGAAGCCTTGCTCAACTTTGACGAGACTCAAGGCCCAATGACCTCTCTAGACTCGCATGCGGGATACGCCTCTCAGCCTGAACTCATCCCCTCGGCGAGCCGCCCCTCGGTTTCCCAGCACCTGGAAGTCGAGGACAAGGTCAAACGAGCCGAGGAACAGCTCGCCGAACTGCAAGCGAGGCGGCAAAAGCTCGAACAGGAGAAGGAGGAACTCCAGATCCTGAGTTCGCGCCGCCAATCGTTCACCGAGGGCAAAGCCGAAGTCGTCCAGGTCTTGTCGGAAGCCCTCCCCGAACTCCGCGATGAAGCTGATGAGGCCCAGCGACGCGCCGAGTTCCTCCGCCAAATGCGGGAAGTTTTCAGCCAACACCTCGAGGTCCTGAAGACGGTTAAACCGGAAGACTGGGACGAGAATGAGATCAAGTTCGAGCTTGAACGGAGTTCCTCGGCCCTGGACGACGCCAAGTCGGAAATCGAACGCTTCGAAGAACGCCTGGGGAACTTCAGCGGCGGGGCCGTCACCACCTCTGCGGGAAGGCGCAGCGGAAAAATGCGGCCAGCCGAGGTGGAGTTTGCCCGATGGATGAAGATGGGCTTCGCCTTTGCCTTGCCAGCCATGATCTTCATCGCCTTTACTCTTGTCGTGACTTATCTGGTGGTCACGCAGTAACCTTCTCGATCCATGACGCCCAATATCTCCAGAAGCGGCAACCCGATCGGTCAGCGCGAATCGTCGCTCTCCCGCGAGGTTGAAGAGGTCGAATTTGAGTTAGGTGTCCTGCAGCGTTTCCTCAGTGCCGCTCCCAAGATGCGTGAGGAATCCCGCTACTTGATTCCTCCGCCCGAAGAATTGGTCGCCAGCGTACCCCAAGCTCCCAACCGGGCAGATCTCAGGCGTGTGCAACGCCAGAGCCATTACTACGCGATCAAGCTCATCATGCTGCTCACTATCTTTTTTGCGACGTCCATCTGGTTCGTCGAACGCCTCCTCACCGTCATGCGGTAGGCGGCCGTCTGAAGACACTTTTTTGTCACGATGGAGAAGGCCCTCTATCGCGTGGAAACATGCGGTAGGGGGTTCCGTCATTGCAGCATGGTGCATGATTGCCAGTCATCCCGGGAAAAGGTTCTTGCCGCCAGTTTTTGGTTTTGATAAATATTGTGTTTAATATATCTTAACAATCATGAAGCTGATCCATGGTTCACTCTGCTTCGCCGCCGCCACGCTTGCGGTGATTCCCCTATCACTTCACGCTCAACCGCGAGCGCAGCTCCAGTTTCAGACACTGACTCCGGGAGCTTCCTCGACCAATGCTAGCTGGGTGAGACACCTCAACCGGATGAACGAAGAAGAGCGCCAGCGCCGCGTCCGCACCTATGGCATGCCCCCGGCACCCCCCAATCGATGGACCCAGCCGGGGGCAACGGCAAGACCCGCCCCTCGCATTTCTCCAGCCCCGGCACCACCTTCAACCACAGGAGCCGACGGTCTCCCCCGATCCCTCTACCAGCGTCGAACACCAGCGCGGGCGCCCCAGGTCACGCCCGCGAGAAGAATCGAGAGGCCTCGGGTGATCAATGCCACCGTGAAACGGCCGGTGTCCCAACCGGCGACCGCGAGACGGACGACTTTGCCTCCACGGCCGCGTTTTGCAGGCCCAGCGGCCGAATCCAGGCGACGCTCTGCGATGGCACCGCTCGCGCCTCGTGCCTCGAAGCCCCAACCAAGGGTCACGGTGACAAAGAAGAAGGCCGAGAGTTCAGCGACACCCCGTCTTCCGGCGCTGAGACTGCGCAATCCCTTCGCCGCCAAGTCCCGCGCCACCAAGGAGATTCGACCCATTTCTCAACCCACCCAAACCCGGAGATTCACCGAGAAAAAGACTCCCGCGCTCCCCAAATTCACCTTCAAGAATCCTTTTTCCAGACCCGCCCCGGAAGACAAGGTGACGCCCGTTCTCTTCAATCCGAAGCCAATCACGAAACCCAGGCCAAAGCCCACCACGACCTCGCCGTCGACGCCCAAGATCATGAATGAAACCGCACGCCGGGAGCGGGAGGCGAGCGTGCGACGCCAGCTCGCCTTCACCCCCAAGAGCCAATCCTCCGGCCGTTCGGCCAATCCTTGGGCCCCTTACACTTCGCGATCGGACTACGAACGCGCCGTTTCCCGAACTCAATGGCAGCCACGTGGTCCCCATGCCGACGAACTCGAGAAGAAGGCCGCCCCGTCACCAAAGAAAGCAAAACGACGCTGGGGTCTATCCTCTCTTTTCAAACGCCGACCAGCCTCATCACAGAAAGACGAAAGACGCAAGCTCAGCGGCACGGCGAAAAAAACGAGACTCCCCAACAGTCGCTACGTGACCTCGGGTCTGCCTCAATCAGACCGCTCATCAGGCGGCATGATCGAGACCACACTCTTTGGGCGTTAGTCGGAGGTCCCAACCAGGATTGAGTGAATCTTGGATTTTCTAGGAAACGCGCCACACTCTACGCCGCCCTCGTTCCCGTCGTCACGGGGGCAAGAGGTCTTCTCCTCGCCCAATCCATCGGTGGACGCTACCATTGGCTCGACTGGCTGAGTGATAGTGCTGCTTTTGCATTGCTGATCCTCACAGTGATCCTACTGGATGCGGGACTCCGCGGCATCCTTGCAAAAGCTTGTTCCAGGTCTCCCCAGAATCGCACCTACATCGCCGCTACCCGCCTCCTCTTCCTCACGGTAGGCCTCTTTCCTTTCCTCTTGGCCACCATCCAGATTCACCCGCAGCGGATTCGCACCAAAGGGACTCCGCGCGATTGGAACCTCCCCTACGAGAACGTCGTCCTCCAATCGGACGAACGCCTTCTACAAGGATGGTACTGTCCGCAGGACGATCCCATCAGCGCCGTCTTCGTCGCGCATGGCCTCAATGCCAATCGCGAGAACTTCATGGCTCCCGTGCGGCTCCTGCATGATCTCGGGCATGCCGTGCTCATCATCGATTTTCCCGCTCACGGTGATTCCCAAGGAAGATCGACCACCCTCGGCATGCGTGAAGCGGAGGACGTGCGGGTCGCCCATGAGTGGCTCTCCCACAGGCACCAGGATCTCCCAATCGATGCGCTGGGTTATTCCATGGGAGCTTCCGCAGTGCTCAGAGCAGCCGCCACCTTCAAAATTTTCCGTCGCATCGCTATCGATGGCACCTTTACCTCAGTCCGCCAAGTGGCCGACGCCACCGTGCTCCGCTTCACCGGCCCTCTGCGGACGCCGATCTGGCACCTTGGGCGCTTCTGGATTCGCCTCTGGACCGGCGCCGATCTCAATCGGCACCGGCCCATCGACAACGTGGCCGAGATTCCCGGGGAGAAGCTCCTCATCATCCATGGCACGACCGACCGAGTCATTCCCTTCGATGAAGGCCTCGCCTTGCACGAAGCCACAGGAGGAAGAGCACGTTTTCTCAGGGTCGAAGGCTATGGACACGCCGAAACCATCAGCCATCCGGACTACGCCGTGTGGCTGGACGACTTCTTCCAGCGATGATAGAGGTTCCAGACAATGAACGTCTGTTTTCCCCTGATCACTGCCATTTTCTCAGTCCTACTCGTCATGGTCCTTCCAGGGTGCAAGGATGACGCCGGATCAACGCATTCAGATACGGCGATCCCGGAGATCCCTGCAATCGAGCGCCCAACCCTATCGTTTTACCATATTCCTCGATGTTTCCTCTGCGACCAACTCTCTGAGGTCATCGAAAAGAGCGAGAAACGTTACCGTTCTCAGATGAATTTTCGTACTGTCGATTACCACCTTTCGACCAGCCAAGCCACGATCAAACGGTTTGAGCTCGGCTCGCATGGCATCGTCATTACGGGCGCCCAGGGCGAAAAGCTCTGGACGTTCCCTGCCCATCAAGAGGGCAAGGAGGCATTGGCGGCGGCCATCACCCGTGTGGTGCACGATCAGGCATCACGATAAGGTCGAAGAAGCCGACGATCAACGTCCCACGACCACCCGGTAGTAGCGCTCGCGTTCACCATCAAGCACGGGCACTTCGTACCGACTCGTATCCTCGGTCGCTTCCAGCGCCCCCACATTCGCCCACGGTTGGTCGAGCGAGGACGCCTGCTGAGTGACGTAGGTCTTTCCTTGGACGCTCGCCCACTCGAGCACGACAAACCCTTCCCTTCGATTTGTCGAAACGAGACGAAACAGACTCTGCGCGTCTGCCGGATCGGTCCCCGCGATCACCTCACTGATGTCCGCCACGCCGTCGCCATCCGAGTCCATCCAAGTCTCCCTCGGCGGCGCCATGAAGACGTTCGCTTGCAGGGATGTCACATCCGTATTCCTCCGGATCACGTCCGACAGCGATGTGGCCTTGATGATCGCCTTTTCATCCTCCGTCAATTGAGAATCCCAAAGGAAAAAGAAGCGGTCGCCGTCTCGCAGGTGCTCGAACTGCATGATCAGCCCCGCCGCAATGGTCTCTCCCACACTCGCGCCCGGCAAGTGATCTTCCGCCACGGCGCCGATCCATAGATCGACTCGATCGATCTCGACATAGACTCTCTCCAACGCTTGAGCAACGTCGGCGTTCTCCGTGATCTCGGAAAAGCTCTCGTAGGGAGTCAGTCCAAGGGCGGCCCGCCCCTGATTGAACGACGGAAGCCCGTGATCCCGTCCTCGCTGGAGATTGATCGAAATCAAATCCATCCCTCCGTGCCCAGCGTCGGCAAAGAGGAAATTTCGCAAGTCATTGACGACGAAAGCGTCGATCTCCTGCATGGGCTTGCTCGCCACTCCCTTGAGAATCTCTGCCACCGTGGCCGATTCATCGACCAGCTTGGGCTGAAAAAAGGCGTCCTTAAAACTGAAGCTTCCGTCCGCCGCAGCACTGCCGTCATCCCGCACCTTCATGATATGGGCCGAGACCATGGTATGCCCGATCCGGTAAAGAGCTCCGGAGACTTCATTGAACATCTGGGGATTCATCTCCGGATCGTAGCCGCCTTCATCCAGCGCGGGGGCGTGGGGACCTAACAAGCCGGGAAGAAACTCCTGGAAAGTGATGTTCTGCATCTCCCCCATGACCATGCGACGCGCGTGCTGATAGAGTTCCTCATCCGTCCAATCGGGATGCATCTTGCCCAAGGAGTTCGCCCAGCGATTGTGCTCCCGCAACCAAAGTGTGTGCATCGAGATCAAGGCGGGATTTTCGTTGGCCCGCACGTCGCCCGCCATGTAAAGTTCGCCTAACGGCAGGCCATTCGGATTCTCCATCTCCAGCTCGGCGGTGTTCCACGGAAGCAGATCACCCTCACCCATGATCAAAGTCCCGCCCTCGTGAGTCCGCAACGCCGTAGCGCGTTCTGCCGACGGACCATAGACGTTCGAGGCGTCGATGAACGCCGTGGTCGAGTTCATCTGCTGCCTCGGATTGTCCTGACTCGAACCCGTTTCCGGATCCGACTGCGAACGCATCACGGGGATCATGGGAGCCATGGGATCCCCCTCCTCGACCATGACGGGAATGAACTCATCGGGACTGGGCACGACCAGGGTGATGTCGTGATCCAAGAACTGCCCCCAACACCAGGTCATGTCACTCAGGCCCCGCGCCGACTGCGTCAACGCCATCTGGCTGGCCACCTCATTACTCACCAATCGCGGACTCGGACGATCAGCCCCCGCCATGGAGGCCATGCCATCTCCATAGTAGGTCGAGGCGAATCGCTGCAACTGACTACCCGCCATTCCCCACTTCGGCACCTTCTCGTTGTTTCCCTGTCCGTCGAAGGAACGGGTCTCCGCTCGGAGAAAGGCGGCGTTAGAAAGGATGCCAATCGTCAACGGCAATGTAAAAATCCATCGTGTCCTCATCATCGGTACCGTCCAGAATCTCTGGTGCGCCGCAATTCGTCAATGGCAGGATTGCGAATCATCGGCTCCCACACGGCGTTCCCGGCAAGCCGATCCCATTCCCATGACCGTGCCGTCAGGCGTTCCCCGACTCGATACCCCAGCCTCTGGGCGCATCGATGTTCATGTTTCTCTCCCGAGGAATACCGGGTTTGGGTTTCCGCACCTTATCGACCATCCATGTCGCCCCATCATCTTGCCTCCCAATCATTTTGCCATTCCCCCCGCTTGGCAACCTGCCGAGAGTTTATAAACCGGACACCACGGGAACCAATGGATGCTGCTCGAATCGCCCGCGAAACTCCGAGAATCTCCGGCTCGTTCCATCACTCGCCACCATGGCACGAAACTCGTGACAAGAATGATCGTCGCAGACCTGGGCGTAGACGTGCAGAAGCAAGTAAAAGTCTTTGGCATCGGTTACTTCGATCCGTTGTCGCAGCTCGACGTCCCCATCCAACACTCTGTGCCTTTCTCCACTGGGATCACGCCACTCGCGCGCCGCAGGCTCCTGCATACCGCCGATAAGACGATAGCCTCGTCCGCGAAACTCCAGTTGCGTCGGCTGACCCAGCCCCTCATGAAAGGCGCTGTAGATGTGCTTGTCAGGAGGCAAGCGAAGCGAAACGACACAGTCAAGGACCTGACCCTCTTTTTCCGCCGGTTGACTCAGGACCGCCAGATTGCTCAACCGCTCTCCTTCCTCGGGCAGCACAAAACTGAACTGATGAAGCTCCGAGCCTCGCCTCAAGTCCATCGAAATGAGGTCGCCCGGAAGCTTCTGGGTCATGATGGCGGCCAAGCTCTCCATGTCCCTCACCGGATGCTCGTCCACGCGTAACATTCGATCGCCCCAGGCAATCCCCACCCGTTCGGCACTGCACCCATCATCCACGTGGCCCACACGCAGCCCGGCATCACCGGGCAGTTCCTGTACAATAAAGCCTAACTTCACCCGCGGAGCTCTCTCAACCCGGGAGGCGTTCAGATGCTCGATTCCCATCATGACATTCATCCTCTTTCCCCGGCGCAACAAGTGAACCTTGAGATCCCGGCCGGCGCGCCGCTGGGCTTCACACCAGGCGTAGAAATCTCTCGTCGTGCCAAAGGATCTCCGGTATCCCGCCCCCGTCACCACATCGCCCGGGCGAATCCCAGACAGATGCGCGCTGTTGTTCAATTGCGTCACCATCAATGCGAACTCGTCCCCTGCGATGTCCCACTGACGGCGCTCATTCTGAGACAGTGGCCGGCCAATGAAACCGGGTGCCGGAAGGAATTTGATCATGTGCTCCGTGTAAACATTGCGCACCCGCCACAAATAGTCCTCCGGGTCACCCACTTTCCACCCTTCCTCGAGATTCAAGAGACTCTCTATCTGGCGCTCTCCGCGCCGCCCCGCGTAGGCCAGGGTTCCCGCATCGTCCTCACGCTGGTGCAGAATCCACTGGATATCGTACTTCGTCAGAATCCGCCTCCCGCCTAACCGATCGAGGAGATCCCCTTTCCTGATGCCTCCCAGATCCGCCGGCGAACCGGGAACGACCTGCCCGACTCGATATTGCCGCTTCTGATCCATGACCAGGCCGAGGCGTTCGGGCAATGGCCAGATCCAGAACTGATTCGGCCTCCACCGCCCCGCTTCCAGAGCGAGCACTTGTTGCGCTTCACGCGCATAGTGACAGTGGAAGCAACCAAACACCGGCTTGATCCGGCCGCGCAGCTGCTCGTTGATGAGTTGGGGCAGGAACTGCGGCGGCTTGGCCTCGGGAGGCTCCGGATGATTCAGATACTCCCGATGCGTTACCAGCCCCTTCTCCATCAGATCCACCAATCCCTCCATGTCCATGGGAGAACGATGGGAACGGCCGCCATAGCGATGGTAAACAGTGCCATCGGCATTGGCCAGCAGGATGGCCATGGTCAAATCGTAGTCAAATACGTAGTCGCTCAGATTGATTCGATCAACGTTGGTCACGCGAACCGCCACATAGTTCCGGGCCATGTCGCGAAACGGTTTTGGAGGACGGACAACCTGCCCGTCAAATAATCGACAATCGATTCAAGGCTCACAGCGGAACACGATCAAGAGCGGCTTGTCCTCCGCTCTCGCGACTGCCCGCGCCTCCTCCAAATCATCCCGCCAAGGGAAGCGCTCGGCGCCCCACATCGGCATGGCTGTTGCAAGTAAAAAAATCGCCGAGAGGATTCTTTCGATCGTCTTCATTGATCTCGTTTCATTGGTTCACGTGGGGGCATCACCCTCCGATCCATAGAATAGACTGGGATCCGGTGAAGACTGCGCACCCATTGGTGTGAACTGCTCGCCAAGATCAGGTCTGGCAAAAATGATTGACTCCATAGACACCTAACTACCCACACCGAAGAACACCGGAACTCAGAATCTTGGCCCGAAGACCGCCCTGACCACGCAAGGCCTCCTCCGCCCCCTGGCATACAGCACCATTCATCCAATAACAGGGCGCCGCCTCCTGTGTGCCGAGAAAGCGAATTCCCTGAACCTCAAACTCTTGACCAATCAGCGCATTGAGATCGGCCCCGGATACGATAGCGTTTCGCCGCAAGACCGAAGGGTCCCGATCCGTGACCCCCAACTGACGACAAAGCGTCTCGTAGACCTCACTGGAAAAGAATGTGATCTGCCCTTTGTAATCCGGCCGGTAGTCATAGAACCGATCGCCGCGAATGCCGCGGCCCGCATCACAGGCCACCTCGTCTACCGCCTGGATCGGTGTCTCACCGGCCGGCCCACCGTGATGGCCGAAAAAGTTGTGGTCCGGAGAGATATAGAGATGCTCAATCTTCATACTCAATGTCCTTTCAATATGGATCTGGTTAGCCACCGATCTCATGCATCGGCTGATCGATGGAATCGAGCCGGCCCACCGGCTTGAGCGCCATCACCTGTTTGAGCAGATCCGGATAATCCCGGCGTGCCACGCCGTGCAGATCGATGCCCGCCTCCGACATGATACAGGCACGCAACTTGCCTTTGGCAGAGAGACGGAGTCGCGAGCAACCCGAACAGAAGGGCTGGGATTCGGAGGCGATGAAGCCCACGCGCGCTCCAGATCCCGTCTCGAAGGTGCGAGCCGTGGCATCGATCGGTCCGGGCACCGCACGCAGGGAATGCTGGCTCTCAATCTCACGTCTGATCTCCGCCATCGGCATGAAGTGCTTTGACAAACTCGTGTTTCCCAGCCCGATGCGCATGTATTCAAGGAACCGCACTTCCACCCGGTTGGCCTCGGCGAAGCGGATGAAATCGTGAATTTCCCCATCATTGATACCGCGGAAGATGACCACATTGATCTTGACCTTGAACTTCATGGAGATGGCCCGCTTCACGGCGCGAAGAACCGGATCAAAGGCATCTCGACGATTGATCCGGTGATAGCAATCCCGGTCCAAGCTATCCAAACTCACATTGATGTATTCACAGCCTCCATTCCGAAGCATGGGAAGCTTGTTCTCCAAAAGAAAACCGTTTGTCGTGAGCCCGAACTTGGCCAGAGGCAATCTCGACAGACCGACAACGATCTCATCGAGGTCCTTCCGCAATGTCGGCTCACCGCCGGTAAGCCGGATCTCGTCAATTCCTTGGTCGACCAATCCTGACACGATCTCAACAATTTCCGCGCTGGACAACAAGGAGTTCGGCGGTGCGAAAACAGCGTTCTCCGGCATGCAATAAAAGCAGCGAAAATTGCAGGCGTCAGTCAGCTGAACACGCAATTTGTGAATGTGGCGCAGATGAGGGTCGATCAATCGGTGAACACGATGAGCCGATCGATTTCTCGACGGTCTTACTGTTGGTGCTTGAGGGAGATACATGGTCAGAGAAATGGGGCAATCAATCAGAGAGGCTCCGGCAGGGGTTCGAGTGAGAAAGGCTGCTTCTCGGATTCGCAGTAGTGGACACACATCCCGCAGCCCACGCACCTGTCCGTATCGAGCACAGGAACGCGCCGGACCATTCGAATGGCACCAATGCTCTCGGGACAGAAATGGCTACAGGTATCGCAGAGGATGCCCTCGCTCGTGAGACAGGCATCCAGATCCAATCGCACTTTGGCCACCGGCGGCACCCCACCCGATTCACCATGCGCCAGGCTGCCTGAAGGGCAGCTCTCGATGCAGGGCATCTCCGGACACCAGCGGCAGGGATCGGTTTCCGGCACGAGATAGGGCGTGCCTTCGAGGATACCGGAAGCGGGCCCAAAGGTCTTGATGACATCATAGGGACAGGCCGCCACACAGGCGCCGCAGCGCTGGCAACTCTGCAAGAACGCCGCCTCATCCCGTCCGGCACCAGGTGGCCGGTAGACCGGGGGCGCCTCGCCAGCGCTCTCTGTCGTGACTAGCGAACGCAGATCGCCCAACCCCACACGAAACAACTGACGTCTTGATATCGGCGTGCTCATTTCCAAGTCAATTGACATTCACATGGCAGACCGCATGTCCATCGGTTGCATCACGAGCCATACACTGAAGCTCGAGTAAAGGATCATGGTCGCCAAGAGGGGAAGCAGGCTCTTGAAGACCGGTTTCGATTGGCGATCATAGAGCTGATTGGCATAACGATCCGCCAAAACCACGCCATAGACATGCCCAATGACAATACAAAGAATCTGCAGAACCCAGATCGTCGAGACCGACAGGATCGGCGGGTAGGATCGACCGGCGGTGCCAAAGAGATCCCAGCCAAACCCGAAGGGATCACTGAGTAACGGGATGATGTGCTGGCCCTCGGTGAAAAAATGCATGCAGTTATGCGCCAGATGATAGAACAAAGCGATGGGAACCAATGAGTAGGCAAAAGCTCGGAATATTCTGGAGACGGAGACACGCTCGGTGCCAGCAAAGCGGTAGGCTAGCTTGGCTGCCACCCAAAAGAGGAGTATCGGAAGCAGCACGACCAGTGCCATCAAAAGCGTGAAGCACGCCGAGGCCCCCAGATTGAACTCCGCTCGCAAGACCTGGTTCATCCGCACCCACTGGGGTGTCATGGTCAACCCGTGAAAACTCGTGAGTGAGAGAAGGACGATTGCCAGGATGGCTTCGTCCCATTTGAACCGCTCCTTGCGCTCGAGGTCCACACCGAAAGGCCTCACATTGATGGCGATGTTATCGTGTGGACAGGAACGCACACACTCCGTGCACAGGGTGCAGTAGGTGTTCTCATCAACCTTCGAGGGAAAAAGCGACGTCGGGCAACTGGTCGTGGTCTCCGTCCCCTTGTAGCAGTCCTTGGTGCGACAGCCGGCACACACTTCCGCCGAGGCCGCCCGCAACTCGACTGGCGCGAACATGGCGTAAAGACCGCTCACCCGCCCCACCAGACAGCCATACCGGCAAAAAGCACGCTTCTCGTAGACAATCCCCACCATGACCGCCATGGCGACCATGAGCATCGCGAGAATGGCCGTCATTGAAGCCGATCGCGTGACATCGCGCCCCAGCTCGAACCATGTGAGAACGACGAAAAAGAGAATCGCCGGATAAATATTCCGCGCCCATTTGGGCCACGGCTTTTCGTAGCCCAATTTTTTCACCCGCGACTTCAACGAAAGTGAAGTCACCATCGACGTCACCGCCTCCCAAGGGCAAACCATGCAAAAGGCCTTGCCGAATCCCAACACCAGAAAAATCAAAAGCACCCACCACCAAGTCCACGTGATGACCGGACCAATATTGTTGGTTTCGTGCCCAATCAGTCCCGCCGTGATGACCAGGAGAAAGAGTAGCAAAGCGCTCGATTGCATCATGAGCGGAAACCAGGACTTCTTCACCAAGGCATTGAGCGGGCGAAACCGGAGAAGATTGATGGTCTCGTAGGAAGACCGACCGGATCTCTTTCTCCGGAAATGCACGATGAGGTGAGAGGCCAAAATGATTGCAATGATGCCCGCAACTCCCATCCAGGTGGGAATGCCGTCGTTCACCGTTCCATCGCCGACGGCGCTCCGGAACGACGCCGGTCCACACCAACGTCCTAACCAAGACTCTGACTCGGCGATGACCATTTTCAACGGGTTCGAATGTTCAAGGGCTCAGAACCGTTTCCGTGCGTTGGGAACGACGGCGCTTGTCCGACGCCGCCTGACGATCCAGGCGGACACGAGCCCGGCGCGCCCCGACCGCCGCCACGATGACCAGAAGACCGAGCGCCAGACCGATCCACTTGCCCCAGTGGATCTTCTGGGACGACAAGACAAAGGGGATGCGGCACTGCAAATCATTTTCATCCCGCAGTGTCAGCCTCAGAGAGTATCTGCCATCCTCCGGCAGTTGCCGGTGCATGGCATAGAGGTTCTCCAGTTGCGATGATACCTGGGTTTCCTCGTGAACCACGCGGTCGCGATCCAAAATCTCCAGGTGAAGCCGTCCTCCGTAAACGGCATTCGTCCGCAGATTGAAGATGACGAGGAAGAGACGGACACTCTCCGGTTCCTCCACCTTCTCTCGATCGATTCCCTGAAAATCGTAGACCACGAGCGACACCTCATAATCGCCCACGCGACCAAGGAACTCCTCTTCGGGAACCTGAGGATAGTTTTCAAAATAGTTGTAGTGAGGCAGCCCCTTGAAATGATGCGCCCAGGCTGAAGTCACCTGAGCCAGCATGGCGAGGAGGGAGACGATGAGGAATCGCTGATTAAGATCACGCATCATTGGGACCAAGGGTTGCCTGCCGCGGTCTCACACCAATAGACAGGCATTTGCTAGGACAAATCGTGAGGCACTCCCCGCACATGGAACAATCGAGCGTCTCGTCCAATTTGGGGCTCACCTTCATGGGGCACACATCGACACAAGCCTGACAGGCGCTGAGGCACTTCGATGCTTCGCGGTTCAGGCTGAAGACCGATTTCCGCCCAATGGCGCCCAAGAGTCTTCCCGTGGGACAGACGTAGCGGCAAGTGAACTGCTTCCCCAAGACGAGGTCAACGGCCGCAAAAACAACGAGACTTCCCAAGGCAAATGAAAGGGTCCCGTAGGCGATCCCGTGAAAGAGCGTCTGTCCGAGGGCGAAGTACGGTAGAATGAGGCTCCAGAGGCCATGGCCTAACCAAATGGCCGCCCCCAGCCCTCCCGCGAGGATTCCCCAGGCGAAACCACGATTGAGCTGCATCTCAGGCAAATATAAGAACCGAAGGAGCAGTTTACGGATCCTTGAGATGGTAAAAAAGAGCAGGGACGCCGGGCAGACATAGGCACAAAAGACGCGTCCAAAGAGCAAGGCCAGCGTCAGGGGAGCGATCAATCCCAAGGCGAATCCCGTCTCAAAGCGATGGCGTTTCACCGCAACCGTGAGCGCCGCCACGGGATCCGTAAACGGAATGCCAGCCAGGCGAATCGACCACGTCATGCCTCCGCTCTTGGCCGCGGCCTCCGCCGGATCCTCGCTGAACCGGGAAAAGAAGGCATCGGTCTTTTCATAGAGAACACGAGCCGTTTTACCCTCGCTCAGTTCCACCAGGCGCGGATGATTGTAGGCCAGTTTGAGATTGTGATATTCGGTGAGCAAGGCCAACACACAGAGAAGCAAGACCACCGCCAAGCGAGTGACGATGGAGAGGGCTAGGAGTAATCGACCGGCGCGCATCTTCTCAGGAGGCCTGGGCTAGTTGGAGTGCGTCTTGAGTGAGTTCCATCTTGGGAATCACACGGATCGCTTGCGGCATCTGCACGCAAGCCTGTTCACAGAGTCCGCATCCCACACAGTGTTCCGCATGAACGTGAGGCTGCTCATAGAGGCCCAGTGTCATCGCCTTGCCCGGCAGCGGGCAGGCGCGGTAACACACGCCACAGGTCCGCTTGGCAAACGAGTAACAAAGATCTTCCGCCACCACGGCCCGCCCCATGTCGACCATGGCCATGCCAGCCGGCGTCGGCTCGAGCTTTTCCAGGGCGTCCGTGGGACAGACCTCAGTACAGGCCATGCAAAGGATGCATCCCTGCGCGCGTGCCGTGATCTTGGGTGTGGCCAGATTCTCGATGCCGGCCTCCAACCCGAAGAGCGTGATGCACTTGTTGGGACAAACATTGGCACACTGTCCACAGCCGATACAGGATTGAAGAAACTCGTCCTCGGCCAAAGCGCCCGGCGGCCGCAGGTAACGTCGCGGCTGCCGGCGCCGGGGAAGCTTTTCCAGAAGCGGCAGAAGAAAGGGAAAGATCGCTCCGACCAGGAAGGCCCGAAGGAAACCCGAGCGGCTGATCTGCTGGATCGATCTACCCACCACCTACCCTCCCGGCTTAAGTCAGGAGTTCCACCCGAGCGGCGCACTTCTTGAAGTCGGCCTGTCCTGATACGGGATCAAAGGCCCGGTGCGTCGTTCCGTTAGCCAGCCACTTGTTCTTCTCCGGATCCGCCGAATCAGCCACGGAGAGATTCCAGGGCGAGAAGAGAAAGCCCTTGGGCACCGTATTGCGGGCCGGCTTGACGACGGAGTCGAGCCCAATCGACACACGCGCCTCAACCGATCCCCGGCGCGAGGTGATTTTGACCCACTGGCCATCCTTGACTCCAAGCTCCGCGGCGTCCTCCGGATGCATCTCGACATACATCTCCGGCACCAGTTTCTTCGTCGTTCCGGAGCGAATGGTCTTAGCGGTGTGAAAGTGCTCGTAGACCACGCCGGTAGCCCACCAGAAGGGATACTTGTCTTCAGGACATTCGCCGATCTTTCTGCCCAAAAAATCCGCGTGAGGAAGTTCCGGGGTGATCCCGGCATCGCGCGCCTTGATCAAGAGATCATAGTGATCGCTGATGAAGAAATTCGGATCCGTCCCCGCCTTGGCCATTTCATCCGTCAATTCGCGGTACTGTGAGTAGTCCTGATGGCACATGTGAATGTGCAACTTGCCATCCGGGTGACGAAACTCTCCATACGGCTTCTCGGGCCAGTATTCCTCTTGCCCCATGTAACGGCGCTTGGTCCCGCCCGCCTTGGCAATCGCCGCCGTCGGCGCCGGCCACTGAATGCCCCGAAGCTCTCGAATCTGTTCGTAGGGCGATTTTCCCGTCTCCTTCTCGACCTCGAGAATGCCCGACAAGTCCGCATCCGTGCCCTTGGAAGCCTTGAGGAACTCGCGAAACACTTCCTCGGGGTCGTAGAAGCCGTTCTCCTTCCGTTCATAAGGAAAGATCTTCCCGGCATCCAATCCAAGTTTTTCGGCGATCAGCTTGCCTTTATCGATGACCATGTCCATGTCCGGCCGGCATCCCTTGACCGGGTTGGCCGTGCCGTCAGCGACAAAGAGACGCCGTTCCGATTGGACATAGATACCGCCTACCCATTCGCCCCAGGTCGCTGCTGGCAGAATCACATCCGCATAGAGATTGTTCGGTGCGTCCTTATAGATATCTTGCACCACGGTAAACGTCTTTGTCAGAGCCGGCCGGGAGAGCGTGTAGGCATCCGGGAGGTCGATGTGGGTCGCGTAGATGAGAAACATGGCCTGCACATCGCCCTTGATCGCCCGCTCCATCATGCCCACGGCAAAGCCCGTGTTCTGGAGCCCCGCCACGGCGTCGAGCCGTTCCTGCGGGATGCCCCAGTTTTGCGCGCACCAGGCGCGGTGCTTCGCGTTATCGATCCCGATATTGAAGGGAAGCCGGCCCGTGAGTCCGCCAGTGAGGCGCTCACCCATGGCATTCGGTTGCCCCGTTTGCGAGTGCGGCCCGCAGCCGGGCCTTCCGATATTCCCCGTCAAGGCCAACAAGTTGATCAGGCTCATCGTATTGTGCTGCCCGTGCAAGTGCTGATTGTAGCCGATCCCCCAAATACACAGCACGCCACCCGAACCCCGTTCCCGGCCCGTCATGCTCGCCTTGGCCCAAACGGCCGCCAACTTGTAGATCTCGGCCGCGGGAATCATCGTCTTGTCTTCCACGTCCTCCGGCCGGTAGCCGTTCTTCACCTCTTCCACATAAGTCTCCCAGCCGGTACTGTGTTCCTTCAAGAAATCCCAGGCCACGGCTTCGGGATGCTTTTCCATGATGGCCCAGGCCAATGCATTATGGATCGAGATATCACCGTTGATTGTGGGAAAATGATAGCTATTCTCCTTGTTCACGTCTTCCAACCCCATCACCGTTCCCGTTCTCCGCGGATCCACCACCAATGTCGGGATGTTTTTCTGAGATTTGTAATCGGCCACCCGCCAATAGAGAATGGGATGCGCACCTCGCGCGTTGTGCCCCCAGAAACAAATCATATCGGCCAACTCCACATCGTCATAACAAGTCGGCGGCGTATCCGATCCCAGCGATTTGAAATACCCCGTGACCGCCGAAGTCATGCACATGCGGGCGTTGGCCTCGATCGTATTGGATCCGAGAACGCCCTTCATGAAAATGTTCTCCAGGTACTGCCCCTCAAGAGACAACTGCCCGGAGCCGTAGAGCCCCACGGCGTTTCCCCCGCTCTCCTTCACGATCTCGGCCACTTGCTCCGCCACCAGTTCCTCGGCCTCCTCCCAGCTCGCCTCGCGAAAGAGGCTGGGAT
>JANQJH010000402.1 GCA_028281705.1 Verrucomicrobiales bacterium | reverse complement strand
CTCACTCGGATCCAGTGCTCTTCCTGCCGTCGACGGAGGTCGAGGCGCCGAGCCCGAGCCCGGCGTGGGCTGAGAATCCGGCCCCGCCGCCGGTTCAATCCCTCTCCCGAGGATGATGGAATTGGGGTCGATCACCTTGCCATCGGGTCCAACCGGCCCTTCACCAGGAGCGGCCTTGGTCACCGTGACGGACTCCACGACAATGTCTTCGCCCAGGGCGGAAAAATCCGGAATCGGTATCCCTGGTGGCAGATTGTCGGGCAACTGAATCGTCGGAGCGGGCCCACCGCCGGCAGCCTCTTCCCCCTTGGTGGCAACGGAGGGTGGACCGGACGGCGAGACCTTGGGCCCTCTGCCGGCGACATCCATCGGGGTGATGCCAGGGCCCCCGCCTCTCACAGGCTCAGCCATATTGACGTCCGGAGCAATCGAGAGCACCGGGCCCCCGGTGGCGGGGTCTTCACTCCGCGTCTGCGGAGCGGGTGTCTCGGGTGCGTCCGCGACCGGAGATTCTCCCTCGGGCGCCTTGGGCCGGCAAGCAACGGCGAGGGCCAAGGCGGCCAGCGCCAGCATCATTCGAGTGGAAGTGTTCATCGTCAGGAGGAGTTGTGGGTGTAAACGACAAGGAGCCTTCGATGGAAATCGAAGGCTCCTGCCAAAGATGAAGTTGGCCTAATCTAGCGGTGGATGACGATGATCTTGTCGTCAGGTTTCAGAGTCACATCAAGGCGAGGCTGGGCCGAAATTTTCCGCACATCGTGCTCCGTGGTCTTGCCGTTACGGATCAATCGAACCCGTTCCTTATCCGCCCAATCGGTAAAACCACCGGCGGCGGCAATCGCATCCAGCAAGGTCATCCCGTCTTCAAACGAGGCCCGCTGGGGCAGCCTCACTTCCCCGTTGATCGACACCTTCCGGATCGCCCCGGTCGACTGTTGCTCCGGCGTCGTGATCACCACCGTGGGCTTGGTGAAGATCTCCGCGGCCTTGTAAGCCTGCTCGATGCGGATGCCCAGCTGCGAGGGCGTGAGCCCGGCCGCCGTGATGCGGCCGACGTAGGGGAGAGGAAACTTCCCATCGGTGGCCACGTTATAGGTCTGCGAGATCTGTGTCACGTCATCCGCCGGAACACCCGAGATACGCATGATGATGGTATCCGTCGGCTTGATCTTGGACTCGGCTTTCTGCGCCTGAAGAGGATTC
This sequence comes from Verrucomicrobiales bacterium, assembly GCA_028281705.1. Lineage (GTDB taxonomy): Bacteria > Verrucomicrobiota > Verrucomicrobiia > Verrucomicrobiales > DEV007 > JAACDM01. Next base: position 20,990 of record JANQJH010000402.1, on the reverse strand, counting down.
AAGCTCAGGGCGACGCCGATGACGGCCAATCCTAACATGAATAGATTTTTCATTTCTAGTGGAGTTTGAAGTGAAGGGGAAAACCCGGATGAATTAATACTCGTCGTCGTGTGATTGCTGAGCCGGCGCCGCCGAGGGCTCGGCTGGAGCACTGGAAGCTTGTTCGAGCTCCGAGCGCTCTTTGCGACGCGTGGTCCGCGTTTGGGTATTGGTCGGCGAGTAGTAGGTGTAGTAACTCGTGTAGTACTGATACTGACTGTCGCTCCGAACATCGACGTTGTTGAGGACGACGCCCAGCAGATTGCCGCCAACATTCTCCACACACTGTTTCACGCGGAGCAGCATGCTGCGAGGCAGTTTCCGGTGCTGGATCACCACCATGGTGAGATCCACCTCACTCGCGAGCACCGCGGCATCACTCACCCCGAGGATGGGCGGGGAGTCGATGAGGACCAGATCAAATCGATTCTTCACGTCAGCAATCAGCTCAGACATCCGGCGGGAGTTCAAAATCCCGGCTGCGTCTGCCGGAAGGATGCCGCTGGGCATGAAGTAGAGATTATCCACCGGGGTCTGCAAAATGACGTCCTCCAACATCAACTCCGTGGTCAAATAGTTCGTCAGACCCACCGAGTTGTTGATGTCAAAGAAGGTGTGCAGCTTGGGTCGACGGAGGTCACCGTCGATCATCAGGGTATTGTAACCACCCTGCGCACAGATGTAGGCCAGGTTCACCAGAGTGGTCGACTTCCCTTCACCGGCGCCACCGCTGACCACGGTGATCGAGTTGGCATCAGCGCTCTTCCGGTTGAACTCGATATTCGTTCGCAAGATTCGATAGGCCTCCGCGTCCGGTGTGAGACCACTCTGTTTGTGAAGCACCCCGACATCCCGGGGAATGACGGCCAAAACGGGCACTTGAAGATAGCGCTCAACGTCTTCCAGAGTCTTCACGCTGGTATCGAGATACTCGAGGAAGAAGGCCAATCCAACCCCAAAGGCGATCCCCACGACGGCACCCAGAATCAAGTTGAGCATCACATTGGGCTTGGCCGGACGGGTCGCCACCTCGGCATCTTCGTGCACCGTGATGGGAACTTTCGGCATCGTGAGATCCACTTGCTCCGTGGCGAACTTGGCCTGCATGTTGGCCAACATGTTCTTCTGCAGCTCGTACTCCTTACTCGCCTCCGAGTACTCCGCCACCTTACGGCGCTCATCCATGGAGACGTCCTTCTTGTTCTCCTCGATGCCTTTGGCCAACTCCATGGCCTGCTGCGCCATGCTCAGCTTGGTCTCCAGAGCTTTCTTCACGCTCTTCACCGCCGCATCCAGCATCTCCTTCGTCTTCGTCAACTGACCCTGCGTTTCCAGGACTCGCGGGTGCTTCCGGCCGAGACCGGAATCCAGGAGACCTTGGAGAGTCAATTCGTACTGCTGATAAGTCGGCCACAATCCCTGCAGGGTGGGATCTTGAATGTCGAGCATCGCGGCACTGGGAATCATCTGAGTCCCCTCCAGCCCGCGCAGGTTCTCGATCTGCATCTTGATCTGAGCAATGGCGGACTCGGCCTCATAGGTATCCTGCATACTCGCCATGAGGATCGTCCCCACACCCGTCACCGGATCTCCGGTGATGGAGGCGCGGTTCTGCATCGCGGCCAAGTCAATGATCCGATAGCGCTCGGCCAAATCCAGCATCCGGAGACGCGCTTCCTCGACCTTGTCGGCCTGATCCTTCAACTGCTTGGAAAGCGTATCCAGAGCGTTGTTGCTCCGGGCTGTTTCAATCGTCGTCCGTCGCTCACGATAGGAGTCGGCCACCTCATTGGCGATATTGGCCGCCAATTGCGCGTCCGTATCGTAGTACTCGATCGTGATAAGGTCGGTCCCGCGCTCTTCCCGGGTGTCGGTATTGGCATAGACCTTGTCGTAGGCCTGTGCCCGGGTAATCCCCCAGATCTCGTCCAGCTTGAGCTTATCCACCACCTGATACAGCGTCTTCTTGCTCGTGATGACCTTGAACTCGGTATCAATGAAAGTCGGCGGCGTCCAAGCGCGCCCGGAGGGCATCGACCCATCGTGGAAAATCTTCCAGTCCGTCACCTCCCGGTTGATCTGTAGACTGACGGTGCCGGAGTACTCTTTGGGCAAGATATACGTGATCACCGCCGCCGTCATGAAGACGAGGAAGAAGGCCAGCAAGATCACCCCATATCGGTTGCGAAGGACCTGCCAATAGTCCATCGCATGAAGTTTGGCTTCAGAGGAAGCGCTCTGTTCGTTCATCTGTTAGTTCTCTAGTGGTTGAAACGTAATTGGCTCCCAAGGTTGGACAACCAAGGGAGCCAATCGTTCAAAAGATTGTCGGAGGCAACCTAGAAGGTGGCGGAAACGCCCGCCCAGATGCGGTGCCGGTCATAATCGCGATCGACGAAGGTATCGACGTCGGACTCAAGCGTGCCAAAGGAGTAGCCGCCTTCCAGTCTCACATTCGAATAGATGAGGTAGGACAGTCCGAGATTCACACCGAAGAAATCTTCGTCGCCATCACTCACCGCGGGGGTGACGGAGTCCTTCAACTCAGCATGCACGTAGGTCAGACCCGCGGTACCCAAGAGGCGAGGGCTGAACTCGTATTCGGCCGTGGCACCGATGCGGAAAGACTCGCGGCGCTCAAAGGAACCGAGCTCCGAATCTTCCAGGCCGTAGCGACCGGCCAAGCGCATGCGGAAACCTTCGTTAAGCTGATGGACCAAGGAAGCCTCCACATAGGGGAAGCTCTCCGAGCCATAACCGTCGTAGTCGCGAAACTCGACACCGGCACGGATCGAACCCTGCGTCACACGGCTGAAGAGGTGATCGACGCCAGCCAGGATGTAGTTGCTGTAGTAATCGGCATCATCGTTCTCTTCATAGGAAGTAGTCTGGAAACGGTATTCACCAACCAGCGTGGTGTTGCGGTCCCACATGTAGCGAGCCTGCAAGCCGAGGCGATTCGTGTAGCGATCCTCGATATCACCATCGTCATACATGATGGTGGAGAAGGCCCAGTTGGCGACGGTGGAGAACCGGCGAGTCCAAGCGTAGGAAGCCGCCAGGTTGTTGTAGAAATAAAAGTACTGGTCCGTGCGGCGTGAGACCGTCGCGCCAATCTGCTGATTGGGCTCATACTCATAGGTGATGTAGGCCGAGTCCGAGATCGTCAGGCGGCGGGAATAACGGTGCACCACCGACCCCTGCAAGCGGATGGAGTAAAACCAGTTCTCGTTGTCATCGACGGTAACGTCGTCAAAATAGTAAATCATCGAAGCCGAGGCGCCGAGCGTGTAGCGGGTCGTCCTCGAACCACCAGCCCACTGCGTGCCAATCCCCGCCTGAATGTAAACGGACTCCTCTTCGACAGCATCAAGCGAGTTGATGTTGCTGTCGTAACCCACGAAGCCCGAGATCGTCCAGGTCAACGGAATGTCATCCTGCTCGAAGTCATCGACGTTCTGTCCAATGCTAAGCAAGCCTTGCCCGTAAGCAGCTCCAGATAACACGCCAAGTGACAGGGCAATGGCTGATGCTAGTCTTGTAAATTTCATAGTAATCGTAAGCGATGGTTGCGCAAATAGTGGGTTGTGGAGGTCCACAAGTAAAGAAGGATTTTCTCTTGTTAAAGGCTTATTTTACCAAATGTCAAGGGGTGTACCGGGGGAAGTCGTCATACTTCTTCTCATTTCTTCGGGTCTGACTTGAGATCGTCCTTCGGGTCATCCTTGGGATCGTACTTTGGGTCGTATTTTTTGGGAAACTCGGGGTCACTTGGTGAGAGCGGTGGAGCAACGCCAGGGGGAATGACCCCACCCGACGGAACGATCATGTAAACGGCTCCGCCATTTCCTCCCAAATTGCCCCAATGGATCCAGTCCCAACCCCAGTCTTCCTCCTCCTCGTCCTCCGTCACCGGAGGCGCGGGCTCGTCCTTTCCCTTTCCTTTTCCCTTCCCGGTTCCGCTCTTTCCGTAGCCTTCCCTGGACGAGTCGGCCACCGGCGATTCATCGACACTAGCAGTCGTCGGCGCTGCGCTCACCGCACCCGCCTGTGCCTCGGAATCCGGATAGGTCGCCTCCGCCGCTGCCGGTAGAGCTCCGGGTCCACGCCGTGAATCCTTCAGCGCCCGATCCAACCCAACCTGAACCGCGGAAGCCATCTTCGGCGCAGCCACCACGGCGCACTCCGAAATCTCAGCGGCCAGCGACGGCTTCACCGTCACCGACACCTCGACGATCTGTGAAACAACCGCCTCACTCCCATTGGCCGCGCCAACCGCAGCACTGACGATCTCACAGGCGCAATTGCCATGCCGCCGGAGGGCGTCCTCCAGCACGACCAAGAGCCGTTCGCGATTTCGTCCGATGGAAATGCCCACATCTTCTCCAATCGACTGGCAGTCTCCCAGGATCACCTGCACCACTTCGGCGACCTCGTCCGAGGCAGAGGGAGCCGCCACAATGGCACTCTCGGCGATCACCACCGCCTTCTCCGGAGCCGCTCGCACGGCAGCGGTCACGAGTTCGGCCACGAGTTCATCGCTCGCCTGGCTCGCCGTGATCGCACTGGCAACCAAGGGCCCCGCACAGTCCACATTGCCACGCACATGGGAAGCGAGGGTGTCGATCGCCTTTTCCGGGTACTCCTTGACGATGACCTCAAGGGCGCGTTGGGCATCGGCGCAGCGATTTTCAGTCTGCGCCCAGGCAAATCCGCTCATCAGTCCCAAAAGACCGATCGCGGCACGAGAATAGGAAAAAGGCATGGCTGAAGAAGTTTGAATGGAGCGGGTAGCGGGAATCGAACCCGCATAGCCAGCTTGGAAGGCTGGAGCTTTACCATTAAGCTATACCCGCGCTATTGTCTATAAAAATAATAACTTCTTCTAAAATCTCAACTTTCTTTAATTTTTCGAACAGGCTCGAGGCCTCCCTTTATCTGACGCACATCGACAGAAGTGTCAACAAGCTCCTTCCGAACTCGCGACTCAGGACCGCACCACGAAATTCACCAGCTTGCCAGGGACGACAATGGTCTTAACCAACTCGCCCTCAAGGAAATCCCGCGCCTTGGAAGCGCTCGCCTTGGAGATCAAGGCTTCCTTGTCGATCTCCGCCGGGACCATGATGCGATCCCGCAACTTCCCGTTCACCTGAACGATGAACTGCACCTCATTCTGGGCCAGAGCGCTCTCGTCATGGCCGGGCCACGGCATCTCTGCCAGTTCCAGCTTCCCGTCGCCGCCGTCTCCCGGCAATCGCTCTGACAGCCGGACATTGAGTTCTTCCGTGAGATGGGGGGCGTAGGGATTCAGCAAGATGAGAAAGGTCCGCAGAGCGGAAGCCGATCGCCGATCTGCCCCGGTGAAGCCTTTGACGAACACCATCATCTGGGCGATCGCCGTGTTGAATGCCATCCTCTCGGTGTCCTCGGTCACTTTCTTGATGGTTTCATGGAGCAGGCGATTGAGTTCTTTCTCAGGTTCTTCCGCCACGATGGTGGGCGAGAGAACCCACTCACCCTCCTGATTCTGATCCATGAAGAGGCGCCAGACCCGCCCGAGAAAACGATAGAGCCCCTCGACACCACGGTCACTCCACGGCTTTACTTGCTCCAAGGGCCCCATGAACATCTCATAGAGCCTCAGCGCGTCCGCACCGTAGTCGGCGATCACGTCGTCCGGATTGATCACGTTGCCGCGGCTCTTGGACATCTTCTGACTATCCGGCCCCAAAATCAGGCCCTGGTTCACCAGGCGGTGAAAGGGCTCGTTTCGGCTGAGATAGCCCAGATCGAAGAGAACTTTATGCCAAAATCGGGCGTAGAGAAGATGGAGCACGGCATGTTCCGCACCGCCAACGTAGAGATCGACGCTCCCCGCCTGGTCCCGGCTGTTCAACCAATACTGCTCCGCCTCCGGCGACAAGAAGCTCTCCGAATTGCGGGGATCGGCAAACCGCAGGTAGTACCAGCACGAACCCGCCCATTGAGGCATGGTATTGGTTTCTCGTGCCGCCTCATCACTGTAGGCCACCCACTCGACGGCCTTGGCCAATGGCGGCTCCGCCGTCCCCGTGGGACGAAAGTCATCCATCTCCGGCGCCTCCACCGGCAGTTCACACTCATCCAGGGGCTCGTGTTTCCCCTCTCGCCAGAGGATGGGAAACGGCTCGCCCCAGTAGCGCTGCCGGGAGAAGAGCCAATCCCGCAGCTTGAAATTCACCTTCCGCTCCCCCTTGCCCCGCTCCTCCAGCCAGTCGATGATCGTCCGCTTGGCCTCGGGCGTTTCCAATCCGTCGAGCAAACCCGAGTTCACCGCAATCCCCTCCCCGGAAAAACAACTCTCGCCCGCCTCGTCGCCACCCGGAGCTTTCACCACCTCACGGATGGGCAGCTCGAAGGCCTGCGCGAACTCATGGTCGCGTTCGTCGTGGGCCGGAACCGCCATGATCGCGCCCGTGCCGTAGGTCATCAGTACGTAGTCCGCAATCCAGACGGGAATCCGCTCATCATTCACCGGATTCACGGCGTAGCCCCCGGTAAACACGCCGGATTTCTCCTTGGCCAACTCCGTTCGCTCCAAATCAGACTTGTTAGCCACCTCTGATCGATAGCTCGCCACGGCCTCCCGCTGCCCCGCCACCGTCAGGGTGTCGACCAACGGATGCTCCGGCGCCAGCACCATGTAAGTGGCCCCAAAGAGAGTATCCGGCCGGGTGGTGAAGACCCGCAGAGACTCCCCGGTGCCTTCTAACATAAAATCAACCTCGGCCCCCTCGCTACGCCCGATCCACTCCCGCTGCATCGTCTTGATCCCCTCGGGCCAATCCAAAACCTCAAGTTCATCCAACAATCGCTGGGCATAGTCGGTAATGCGCAGCATCCACTGCCGCATCGGGCGCTTCTCCACGGGGAAGCCTCCGACCTCGCTCTTGCCCTCCTTCACTTCTTCGTTCGCCAACACGGTGCCCAACTCGGCACACCAGTTCACCGGCACTTCAGCCACATAAGCCAGACGCCGGCTATCCAGATAGGCCCGGCGATCGGCCTCACCTTCCTCCGGACACGCTGCCGCACGTTCCTTCTCCAGCTCCGCGATCGGCCGGGCCCGGCCACTGTCGTCCACGTAGGCATGATAGAGCTGAAGAAAGATCCACTGGGTCCATTTGAAATACCCCGGATCCGTCGTGTTGATCTCCCTATCCCAATCATAGGAAAAGCCCAGGCGTTTTAATTGCGTGCGAAAACGGTCCGTGTTCCGGTCCGTCGTCACCCTCGGGTGCTGCCCCGTCTTGATGGCGTACTGTTCCGCCGGCAACCCGAAGGCATCCCAGCCCATGGGATGCATCACATTGTACCCTCGCATGCGCATGAATCGCGAAACGATATCCGTCGCCGTGTAACCCTCCGCATGCCCAACATGCAACCCATCCCCGCTGGGATATGGGAACATGTCCAAGACGTAGTATTTTGGTTTGTCAGGATCAAACCCAGGATCCCCCGGACTCAAGGCGCGAAAGGTGCCCTTCTCCTCCCAGTGCCGCTGCCAGCGGGCCTCGATTTCATCAAAGGGATATTGTTTTCTACGATCACTCATGGCTTGGTAAGGGGATGGCTACTAAGACCAATGCCCTCTTGATTGCAACGCACAATGCGCACAAGACTTCGGAATTCCGGCAGATCTTCGGGGCCATTTACGAGGTCCAGGATCTCGCATCCTATCCCCATTTCCCAGCCGTTGAGGAGACCGGCAGCACCTTTGAGGAGAACTCCCGTCTCAAGGCCATCGGGATCAGTCACCTGCTGCCGGACAGCCTGATTCTCGCCGACGACTCCGGACTGGAGGTGGACTCCCTGAACGGCGCACCAGGCGTCTATTCAGCTCGCTTTAGCGGGCCCGGCGCCACCGACGCCTCCAATCGCACCCTGCTCCTCGAGAAACTCCGCGAGGCCGGCATCCCCGGCAGTCAACGCACGGCGCGATTTCGCTGCGTTCTCACACTCGCCTCACAGGGAGTGATTCTCGCCCAGACGTCGGGCTCGGTCGAAGGCCTCATCGCCGATGGGGAAAAAGGCGAACGCGGTTTCGGATACGACCCCATCTTTGTTCCCCAGGGCTACCATCAAACCTTTGCTGAACTCCCCTCGGAAGTGAAACATCAACTCAGCCATCGCGGCCGCGCCGTCGAAGCCATGAAAGTAATCATGCTAGAGCGCGACTTGCTATAGCCGATTCCTCATGCGCGCGATGAGCGCGCCGATCCGGGCATCGCTCCAATGAATCCCATGCCGCTCGAGATAGCGGCGAATCCCCCCCTCCCGGGCACGATCCATGGGCGAGAGGCGCGAATAACGATTGCACACGCTCTCCGCATAGTTGAGCACAACCGAACGGCCGCGGCGCTTGCCCGGCCGTCGCTGAAAGTCCTTCCAGTCCACCTCAGCCTCACTCCATTGGTTAGACATCAATTCAACGCGTGGAGGCACCACCACCACGGTCTTCTTCACTACGATTCTCGCCGGCACCACCGGCGGAGTCTCCCGCGAAGCCACCGCCTGATTCGAAAGCGCTGTCGGCTTCCCGCCCCCTATCATTCCGCCAGATAAATGGCCGGCCTCGATCTCACGCATCACCAAAGGCGGCGCCAGAGGATTCCGTTTCTCAGCCTGAGGCACGGGAGGACCTAACATCGCTTCTTCCTCCCTCGCCGGCCCCATCCAGTCGAACGGAAATCCCGCGCCCGTCAGATTCAACTCTTCGCCCGGTCCCTCCTCTTCTTCCCGTCCGATTCGAAGCACGACTCCCTGGCCGTGAACCGCTTCAGGCACGGTTTCCTCATCGCCTTCGCGCTCGCCCTCCTTCGCCGGTGGCGCCGGAGTCACCGGAGGAGGATCGGGCGCCTGCAGAGCCAGAGCTGCCCGCGATTCATCGACGAAACGCAGGGAAATCATCGCCACACCACCCATCAACAAGAAGACCACACCGCTCATCAGACTCGCCATCCGGCTCGGCAGGGCACGGCGGCTCCGCTTGGGATCGAGGGCCGCCGCCACGCGAATCCGCAAGTGATCGCACGACGACAATCCCACCGCCGGTTCGATCTCCCGCCGGTGAAAGTCTCTCACCACGGCGGTCAACTCCACCAGATGCCTCGCATAATCCGAGGGCCGCAATTTGGCACAGGCAAAATCATCACAGGCCACTTCCTGGGCCAGGTAGGTCCGGCGCGCCGCCATCCAGACGAATGGATTGAACCAGTTCAGAGCACAGACGACCTTCAGGACCATGTTCGTCCAACAATCAGCTCTTTGAATATGCCCTAACTCATGCAAAAATACGGCGTCGAGACGCTCGTTAGACCAGTTCTCCGCTTCGCGGGGCAAATTCACGGCCGGCCGCAACACTCCCCAGGTCATCGGCAATGGGCTGCGCTTGGACAAGTACAAGTCGACCAGAGTGGTCACTCCCGCCAGACGGCGGCAATACTCTAACCGTGCGCAAAGACGCCCCTTGTAAACCGGCATCCGCCCTCGTTGAAATGAGCGCAAGCCCATCATCCCCGCAACCAATCGGGCCATTAAAAGAGAGACACCGACGAGCCAAATAACAAAACAGCCCTCCACCCAGCCGAAGGCCTGTCCCCCCTGTCCCGGCGTCCCTCCAATTCCCACACCTAACAAAGAAGCCGCTTCAATCTTCGTCGCCTCCGACACCGCAGGCCCGTAGATCCATTCCGCCGGAATCACCGGCCACTGCGGAAGCAGCGTCGCCGCTAACGGAATCAGTCCGACGGCGAGCGCGGCCACGAGCCACATCCAGTGCCGCCAAGCAGCCGCCATCCTCGGACAACACCGCACCAAGATGGCGACGCCAAAAACGAGGAATGCCTGTCTCGGCACGGACGAAATCCACACCCAAGCGAAATACTCGCTCCAAATATCAATCAGCTGCGCAAACATAGGTGGTGGGAGGAGGTGCCGAAAGAGAACACGAAAACTAATTACGGAACCGTTTTAGCGCAAATAGCGCTAAAAAGGCAACCCTAAACCACGAAGAACGCTAAAAAAACATCGAGTGTCTCCGTCGCCGTGCCTGACGCCGCCCAGCCCTCGGCTCGACAACCGCTCTCATTTGTTTTAGATTTCCGTAATTTCAAGGTTGACAAACCTTGCTTTATATCAGCACTCTTCACGCGCTAGGCCCCCACCCTAGAGCTATGATTGAACCATCTTCTCAGCGTCTCGTTCAGCCCTGGGAAGCGAATGAGGTCAATCGATTGTTTTCCTCCAAGAACCAGCGGAGGCGAAATGCAACGAACACCACCGTTTGCGGCGTCATCGGACTCTTGATCCTCGCCATCTTCGCCCAGGCCTTGACACCACACAGTGCCGCCATGGCCGTGGCCGCAGCGGCCTGGGGTTTCCTCACCGTGGTTCACCTCGGCCAAGGCTCCCCCAAACCGCGATGGTCCAGCTTGGCGCCCGCGGTTCCACTCGCCATTCTCATCGGCTCCGCCGCGCTCTCGGGAGGACTCCAGCAGATGGATTCGTATGTCCTGGTGAAGAAACTTGGGGCTCTGGCAGGCCTCGCGGCCTTTGGCGCCGCAGCGCACATCAGCATGCAGAGGCCCCACGTCTGCCGGCGGATCCTTTGGGGTGCCGCCGTCCTTGGGGCCTTCTTCGTCGGCATGGCCTCGGTCACCCGAATCTTCACCCAATCGCCCCCGGCCACCAGCTCGCCCACACTGCCCGTGATTCTGGAGATCCTCAGCGGGCAATCCGATCTCATAGCCGTTTCTCTGATGTGCCTCAGCATCGGTCTGGGAATGACCTTGGAGGCCTTGCAGAGAGGCCACTGTCCTTCCGGCGGAACCGCCATCGCCTTCCTTCCCTTGACCCTTCCCCTCGCGGCCTCGAGCTACGGATCATCCATCGCCGGCGTCCTTTTCGCTCTGGCAGTTTTCCTCATCGTCACCCATTGCCGGCCCACTGGCCTCAGTCGCTCCCATCACATCGCGATCTACACCGGCACCGCCCTGTCCGGACTCTGCTTCACCCAAGCCTGGTTGAGCCAGACGTCGTCCGGAGCTGGAGCCGCCAATCTGCAGCACCTCTGGCAAGTCGTTCGGCTCCGGCCTCCCTTCGGTCACACGGATTCCGCCGGTCTGGTCCCCGCCTCCGATCTCATGCGCCTCCTGTTCGACTACGGCTATGTCGGCCTTTTTCTCATCGCTCTGAGCCTCACCCTGTTCGCCTACCACCGTTTCCGGGCCAACTCGAGTCACACCCTGCTCTCCTGGTGGTGCTGGATCGCCGCCGCCGTGGTCTCCGGCATGGCTCTCTACCACGCCCCGCTGGAACACCCGGCCGTGGCTCTCATGGGCATCCTTCTGCTCGTTTGCGCCTGCGGGAACCTCGATCTTCCCCAACGCCCTTCCTCCCGCAAAGCGCTCCTCATGATGGAAGAGGAGTCACCCCCGGCCTCCGGAACACACGAGAGAGCGCGCTCCCCCAGCGGCAACCAACACACCGTTCCGTCAGAGATCCCACCTCCTTCACCCCCGCTCTCAGCGTTTGGCTCCGATGCCGGCCGTTCTGGGGAACCAGGCACGCCAGTCGACCCCCAGGTCCGGATCATGCGGAGGCGTCGAACTTAGGACGGACAATACCCGCTCTTGCACCAGCGTCTCCGAGTTCCCCAGCACGCGGGCAAACACCTCGTCCCCGACCCGGGCGAGTAGTTCCCGAAGAAAAACACCCCCCTCCAATCGCGCCTCGGCGCCATCATCTTCACTGCTCAATACAAAGAAGATCGTCCGCAAACTCTCGGCGTGGACCAAACTCTGGGCGGCTAACTGATGGAGATCACCGTCGGGATAGGTCTTCCGAAGCGCCTTATACTTCCAAGGGCCCCAAACGTCTTCCAGAACATTGAGTTCCCTCGCCGCAACAAAGTCTTTCAGATCCTCGTGGGCCTGCTCACCCCGGATGGAGACCTGGCAATCAAAGACACCCACCAGGTTCAGATTCTTCTCCGCCGCCTCCAAGACGCGCTGCAAGAGAAACGCCCGATCCACCTCCTCATCCAAGCGCTCTGCTCTCAACCTCTGGGGAACGGCCTTCATGCCGGTCAAATCCACCGTCAGCCGCCATTGCTCGCTTTCGGGCGCACGGTTGAGGCGCAGCTTGATTCCCAAAACGCTCGCCCAATTCACATCCTCCTTCGAGGCATCCTCATGCGGAGATTCCAAATGGGCCGGCCAGCCCACCGCTTCCAGCGTCGTCTCCTCCATCGCCCCATACCAGGTCAAATAAGTCACCTGACTGATTTCCACCGTCGAAGACGTCGCCAGCGCTTGATACACTTGAAGGAGATGCTCCTCCGTCGCCTGCCCCGGGAGCAGCGTGACGCCAAAGCTAACCATCAGGACCATAAATGGAGAATGTGAGCCGCCCATGATTCACCAACCTAAGCGAGACCCATCCGCCGGCAAACGGCAAGTCGAGGCCTCGCTTCTCTCATCGTTTCAGACAACGCGCTCCCAGCGGAAAGGAGTGTGTCCCCGCATCACCGGGCTCACTCCTTATTGGCCTCTCAGATAGGGTTTCCCCTTTTCATAGAGTGCCAGGCGCTGCTGAAGCTCGGGGAGAAGGTCTCTCTCGCCGCCACGCCTCGCCTGAACCAAGGCGCGGCGCATCAAGGACACCGCCTTGTCGTACTGACCGCTGCAGGCCAGGGCCGCCGCCGCCGTATCGAGCGCGTGCACATTGTTGGCATAACGTTGCAAGATCCTCTGCGCCAAGAGCAGCGCCCGGCGAGGATCACGCACGCTCGCATCGCCACTGGTGGCATACACCCAGCAAACCTGATTCAGCGCCTGAAAATCGTCCGGCTCCGATCGCAGCACCGCTTCATACTGCGCCACCGCCTCGCGATCCTCTCCCAGGCCCTGGAGAACATCGCCTAACTGCACCGCCACATCGAGGCGTTTCGGCTCCTGCTGAAGATATCTCCGCAGCAACGGCACGGCCTCTCTCCCCCGCTTGGCCGCTGACAGTGCCCGGGCGTACGCCGGCACTGCGGTTTGATGGCGAGGGTTGAGACGCACTGCCCTCTCATAATGCGGCAAGGCCATCGCCGGTGGCGCCTTTTCCAAACGATAGGACTCGCCCATCGTGTAGTGAATGTCGGCCTCTCGAAACTGCCGGATCCTCGCATCGGTCTCACTGTCCAGCTTGAGCAGGGCATCTTCCAGATATTGCCGGGCCGCTTCGTAATAACCGCCCTCGAGATAGACCCGAGCGATGGCCACGGGATGTGTCACAAAGTGCTCCGTCGACCAGCGCCCGGCAAAAGGCACCGCATGATCCGGCCGAACCGTTGGCGGCTCTGCTAGCCTCTTGGCTTCTCCTAGCAATGACTCCACGGAAACCGCCCCCTTGTAAAAGCCCACCAGTTTCCCTCCCTGCCACAGGAAACTGCTCGGCAAGGGAAGCGCTTCCTGACGATAGAGCACCGATCTCTGTGCCGCGTCCAGGCGCTCCACGGTCGCCTCGCTCGCCCGGCCGGAGGCACCGGTCCAGCCGATCTTCTCCAGGGACTTTCGAATCGCGGCCAGGTCCGGAGCCGGCCCGCCCTCCTGCCGCGCCTGCGCCTCTTCAATATTCAGGGCCACGACGCGGATCCCGGCCTTCTCCAGAGAAGGCTGCGCCTGAACCAAGGCCGCCATTTCCCCGAGGCACGGCTGGCACCACGAGGCCCACAGGAGAGTCAATGTGAGAGGCTGCGTGTCGATCGTCGCTGATGCCCCGGACCACGTCCGATACGAGAGCACCGGCGCCACGCGAGCTTCGGTCAGCGAGACGTGCACCTCAGGGTCCGGCTCCGGCGGATCAAACGCGGCCGCTACCGTCTGCGCCACCGCGCTCACCACCGGCACCGCCACGCCTTCACCCTGACGGATCAACCACCGCCCCGGCCCCATCGGCGCCACGGACTCGGCCGCCGCCGAACCGGGCCATCGCACCGTGACCGAGGCAACCTCGCTCACGCCTCCCAGACCGAAGTGCAACCATTTGCTCGACTGGCTGAGAAAGCCGTCACCCGCCGCCAGTTGACGCACCATCGCCGGCCCGCCGCCGGCTAACTGAACCGTCACCACCGCGCCAATGGCGTCGCGCGGACACCGCTTCGCCGGATCTCCCTGCAATCGAATCGCCAGCGAACGGTTCGACGAATCCTCCTTCACATAGTCATTCCTCAAGAGCCTCACCCGCGGAGCCGTGCGATTGCTCACCCAGAGATCGAGATCCCCATCGCGATCCCAATCGGTGACCGCCAGCGCGCGCCCGTCATCCTTCAATCCCAGCCCGGACATCATCGAGACATCGGCGAACCGCATCCCATGAGTGTTGAGAAAAGCGCTATTGGGCTCCCGGCCGCTGAACGAATTGCCGTTTCGAATGCGCACCGCCAGATCTTGCCAGGCATCGAGGTACCCCTCTTCGGGATCCGTGGTTTCCTTCACCGGAGACTGCGACACGACCTGCCGCCAATAGAATCCTCACAAATCGCCCGTGTCCTCCTGCGTGATGAAGCCATTCGCCACCACGAGATCTTGCCACCCGTCATTGTTCAAATCGGCGAACACCGAGCCCCAGGCCCAACGCCCTTGAGTCACCCCCGCGGTCACACTCACATCTTCAAAAACCGCGTTCCCTCCTTTCCCCAGGTTCCTGAAAAGCGAATTTCCCCGCGCGTGTCTCACGAAGAGATCGCGTGTGGCTTCGTCCTCGCCCGAGAGAAACCGCTTCTGCTTCGCAATCCGGTTGCCCGCCGAGGAGAACATGTTACTCACATAAAGGTCAAACCATCCGTCGTTGTCATAGTCTCCCCACGCCGCCGACATGCCCGCCGCGATGTCGAGCACGCCGGCCTCCCCAGCCACGTCGACAAAACGGATCTCTCCGCCGGCACGATCTTGCCGATAGAGATTATTGCGGCCGAAATCGTTGGCCACGTAGAGGTCGAGATCACCATCGCGATCGTAGTCCGCCCAGGTCGCCGCATAACTATACCGCGTGTTGTTCACCTCCAGACCCACTCTCCTGGTCACGTGCCGAAAGCGGAACTCGCCGTCATTGCGCAGAAGGGCGTTCCTCCCGCCATTGTTCGCATCATGATAGGGCACCGGCCTGGCCAGACTGAGATTCCGATCCACGTGCCCCCGGCGATCATAACAGGCTGAGAACAAATCGAGGTCTCCATCGGAGTCGTAATCCGCCGCCGCCAGCGAATACGGCACGGCAAAGGGCAAGACCTCCGCCGAACGCACGGCAAAGCGCCCGGTCCCGTCATTCTCCTGGATGACCAAGCCCTCGGCCACCGCCACCACGAGATCCTGATCGCCATCGTTGTCGAGATCGACGAAGAGGGCACCACGACTCGTCTCCAGCCAATCGACCCCCGCAGCGGCAGCCACATCGCCCGCCGTTCCATCGGCTCGGGCGAGAAACAAGCGATTGGGCAAGCCGCCATTTTGGCAAACATACAGATCCTCCAGGCCATCGCCGTTGGCATCGCCGATGGCCAATCCATTCCACCCCCCAACCTTGATTCCCGTCCGGATGTCCAAACGCGCCAGCCAATGATCCAACCCGTGACTCAGCTGCCGGACAAACGCCGGGTCGCGCCCGATGACCCCGGCCGTCACCTCCCGGAAGAGCGGCTCAGGGCGCGCCGCCCCGGTCACCGCCTCCTCGTAGTCCTCCACCAGCAAACGCTCCAAATGCAAGTCCTCGCCCGATCGTTTCCATCGGCACTGCCAGACGGTGTTCACCTGCAGCCGCCGACCCCGGAGACTCATCCCATGCAGGCGGCCTTCCAAACGAGTGGTCGCCGTCCCGCCCTCCATGGCCACACCCACGGTCTTCAATTTCACCTCGAGCGGACCCGCATCCAGCCCGGCAGTGAATCTATCGATGGCCTCGACCAGCCCCTCCGGCCCCCGATGAGCCGGCACCTTGGCACCTCGCCCCCGGCGCACTTCGAGGACGCCGTCACTGAAAAGCGTTTCCAACCTCTCCGGACGCAGTCCATCGCCAGCAAAGGAGGCCGCCGCCACCGAGCGCACCTCCGCCTTCGTCTCCGGATCCAAATCGCCCCCCTCCAACACCGCCTTCACCGCATCCAGCCGCGCCAGGACCGCCTCGGCCAGGCGTTCCGTATCCCACCCTCCATGGGAGGGGTCGTAATCTGGCGTCGCGATCCCCGTGCCGGGAATCACCGGCGGCGCCGCGGATTCCGCCGCCAGGGCGGACGCCGTGAAGAGGAAACTGAGGACCAGGCAGGCTACAGGGCGCATAGAGGCCCGATCCTAGAAAAGCCGGCAGGCTCAGATCAAGCGGCGATCACCGGCCCTCGTCCTTGGCCTTCTCAATGGCGTCCATCAACTGGTCGTATTCGTCCCGGTCCAGCTTCGTCTTCTTGTCTGCCAAATGGGCCGCCAATGCTCGGGAAAAGGATCCATCGAAAAAGGTCTTCACCACGTGATTGAGCATCTTGGCACCCGTCTTGGCCCGCGCCGGCCGCGCGGTGTAGAGAAAATTCCGGCCCTCCTTCCGCCGCTTCACCAAGCCCTTGTCCTCCTCCAGTATCTGCAGCATCCGGCGGATCGCCATCGGAGTCGGCGCCTTCGGCAGACGCGCCTGGATTTCGAGGACCGAGGCCTCCCCGACCTCGTACAAAATATCGAGGATCTGTCTTTGACGGCGGGAGAGATGCTTCTGGAAGTCGTTGTTCATGGCAGCCTGGGAGTTCGAGGGATCCACGCTATGAAAGTAGCGAGAGTCCCGACGCCATTCAATGAAAAATGTCACCGTGCGCTACTTTTCTCTTCTCACTCAAAAACATCGGCGATCGACAAAATCCAGCACAAAGTTCGTGGACTCCGGAGCCCAGGGTTGTTACCTTGACCCACTTTTCAAACGGGGGTCATGCCATCCTCATTCACCTCATGCATCCCCTCGAAGAAAGCGGCCCCGAACAGCTGACCCAACACCAAGTGATGGAGATGCTGGCCCAGGCCCAGGCGCGACGCTCGAAAATCATCGCCCTTCTCGTCGCCCTCGGCGCCCACCTCGTCCTCGTCGGCGCCCTCGTCATGATCGTCTTCGGCGAGGTCTTCGTCCGGGAACCCAGCTTGATTGTCTCGGCGCCCTACGCCCCGGTCGAGGAGCTGCGCCCCACGAAGAAGGATCTCGTCCAGGTGAAGGCCGAACGTCCGGCCGCACCCTCCTCCTCCATGAGCAAGGTCGTCATCGCCGACACCCTGAGCCACATTCCCCTGCCCGTCATCGACGAGTTTGTCGAGAACCCTGTGGCCTTCGGCACCGGCTTCGGTGAGGGATTTGGCCAAGGACTCGGCGGCCTCGGCGGACCCGGGCTGGGAGGTTCATTTTTCGGCACGCCCGCCGTCGGCAGGTCCGTCATTCTCGTGATCGATGTCTCCACCAGCATGCCGCGCAATTGCGGCGAGAGCGGGATCGAAGCCATCCGCTCGGAGATCACCCGCACCATCAACGCCTTCAGGCCGGGCTCGCGCTTCAACCTCATCTGCTTCGGCAACATGGCCGACGCCTTCCGCGCCCGCCCCGTGGCTGCGACCTCGAGCAACAAACAGGCGGCCATCGAATTCACCAAGGCCTACTTCACCGGAGAGTTCACCCGCACCCGCACCGCCGACGGCATCGATGAAAAAGACCCCGTCCCCTACGTGCCCATCCGGCCCGGGAAGTTTGAAGCCACCAAGAACACCTCGGGAGGATCGCGCTACGACCTCGCGCTCATCGCTGCCTTCGAGCAGCAGCCGGAAACCATCTTTCTCCTGACCGACGGCGAACCCAGCACCCGCCGGGACGGCGAGAGCCTCTCAAAGAACGAAATTCTCAGCATGGTCCGCCGCGCCGGCAAACGCGCCGCCAGTGGCCGGCGCCTGGTCATCAATGGCATCAGTGTCAATGGCATCGGCAAGAATTATCTCAAAGACATTGCTCGCGCCTTTCACGGAACCGTCAAGGTCATCGAACCCAAGAAACTCTAGCTAACACAAAAGACAACCCCGTTCTCTCGCAAGAACGACCGACACCCAAACGAATGAAGACCCCTCTGCCCATCACCCTCGCCCTGGCCTTGACCCTTACCCTGCCCAACTTGCTCCTCCAGGCGCAAGACAACGACGCCTCCACCGCCGCTTCGGAGAAGGATGGCAGTTATGCCTTTGGCGTCCGCTTTGCCAGCCAGTTCAAGGAAGGTGAAATCGTCATTGACGAATTCGTCGCCGGTTTTCGTGATCAATTGACGAGTGCCGAACTCCGTCTCCCCAAGGAGGCCGTGGATCAAGCCTTTGCCGCCTGGCAGAAATCCGTCGAGAACAAACGCGCCGAGGAAAAGGCACGCGAGGGAAAGGAGAATCTCGTTGCCGCCGAAGCCTTTCTCAAAGAGAACGGCGCCAAGGAAGGCGTCGAGACAACCGAGAGTGGCCTGCAATACCTCGTGCTCAAGAAGGGCGAGGGAAGAGTCCCTTCCGCGACTGACAAAGTGCGCGCCCACTACCACGGAACCTTCATGGACGGCGAAGTCTTCGATAGCTCCAAAGAGCGCGGCCAACCCTTCGAAACCCAGGTACGCGGCGTCATCAAAGGCTGGCAGGAGGGCCTTCAGCTGATGCCCGAAGGAAGCAGTTACCGCTTCTTCATTCATCCCAAGCTGGCCTACGGCGAACGGGGAAACGCCCGCATTCCGGCCAATTCGCTGCTCATTTTTGATGTCGAGATGATCAAGGTCCTCACCCCCAAACGCCCTCAGGCGGTGACCCCTCCCGCCGCCATCCCCCCACTGAAGAAATAGCCCCGCGTTCCCGGCTGCTGTGAAAGTTCTCACGGAACGATTCACCGTCTCCACCCGCGGCAAAGGCACCTACGAGATCAGCCGGGAAGTCCAAGACTGCGTCTCCCGCGGCGGCCTCACGCAGGGCACCGCCACCGTCTTTGTCCAGCACACCAGCTGCAGCCTCGTCCTCTTCGAGAACGCCGATCCCACGGCCCGCGAAGACCTCCACGCCTACTTCGATCGACTCGTTCCCGAAGATCTGCCCTACTTCGTCCACACCTACGAGGGCCCTGACGACATGCCCAGCCACATCCGCATGGCTCTGACCCGCTCCTCCGAGGTCATACCCGTCAGTCGCGGGCAGCTTTTGTTAGGCACCTGGCAGGGCATCTTTCTCTTCGAACACCGGACCGCCCCTCACCAACGGCACATCGTCGTCACCCTCATGGGAGAGTAAACTTTGTTAGGTGAGGCCGACACTCCCGTCCGCCTCATGCCAATCTTAATGAACTACCAGAGGTCATCTCCAAGATTAAAGCGCTAGCTAACTAATAGTCTAACTACTCTAGATCTCCGGCGTCCGGTAGAGCACCTCGCCCCCCACGGTGATTTCCGCCTCCACCAAATAGCGACGTAGCGTCTCTTCACACGGCCTCAATCCCAGGCCTGGACGATCTGGAAGCACCACGCGTCCCTCGCTGTCCGGGCCCAAGGGCTCCGTCGTCAGCGACCGCGCGAGGTCCGAGGCCTCCACCGGATACTCGCACAGCTCGTGCTCCTCCAGACCCGCGTAGGGCTGGATGGATGCAGACAACGCAAGCGGGGTCGTGAAAGTGTGGTTGACAAAGGTCGTCCCATTGGCCACCGCCGCATCCGCCACCCGCTTCGCCGCCGTGATACCACCGATCCTACCGGTATCGATCTGAATGTAGCCGAGGTCCGCATGCCGCATCATGTTCTCCGCCTGCAACGCCTGGTGACAGCCTTCTCCCCCGGCCAAGGCCACCGCCCGGCCGCCCCGCGACGCCAAGGCGCGATAGGCCTCGAAAGCCTGGGAGACAAACGGCTCCTCCAACCAGCGCACGCGGCACTCCTCCAGCGCCGCCAATCGCTTCGCCGCGGATTCCACATCGCTCTGCCACACCGTCCCCGCATCGATCAGCAAGTCTGCCTCCGCACCCAGCCCCTCCCGCGCGGCACGCACCTGCTCGGCATCCGCTTCCGCCGATCCCCGGCCATAGGGCCCCCAGCCAAACTTGGCCGCGCGGTAGCCCTCCGAACGCATCCCTCGAGCCTTGTCATAGGTTGCCTCCGGCGCGTCGCCAAAGAGCGCCGAGGCGTAAGCCGTCTTGGCCGCAGCTCGCTCATAGCCTAACAAGCGATAGACCGGCGTCTCGTGACGTTTCCCCAACAAATCCCACATGGCGATGTCGACACCCGACAGCGTGTGATCCGCCTGCAAGAGATCCAAGCTGCGCTCCCGCACCTCCAAATGAATGCGCTCGATGTCCGCCACATCGTTCAACGACTGCCCCAACACCGAAGCCCGCACCGGCTGACAGGCACTGTGCGACATTGGACAGTTCCACGCCGCGATGGAGACCAGAGGCGAGGCCTCACATTCGCCCCAACCGACATGATCTCCAGCGCACACGCGCACCAGGAGCACATCCTGACTGCCGTCGCCCACACAACGGACTTCGGGAACGGAGAGATAGAAAAAATCGACCGCTTCAATCTTCATCTCCCGCGAGAAAAGACCATTCTCCAGATCGATTCAATACCGCGATTGACCGCCTGGTTGCTCTCGCTAAGCTGGGCAGTCAGCCATCTCACCTCCCTCTCACTCGTTGATCGCCCCGAAATACCCCTCATGAAACGCGTGCTTCTTTTATTATGTCAGGGTTTCGAAGAATACGAGGCCAGCGTTTTCACCGATGTCATGGGCTGGAGCCGAACCTACGGCCTCGAAGGAGTCGAAGTGCACACCGTGGGCCTCCGGGAGTCGATCCACGGCGCCTTCAACCTCATCGTCAAACCGCAGAAGCTCCTCCCCGAGGTG
>JANQJH010000400.1 GCA_028281705.1 Verrucomicrobiales bacterium | reverse complement strand
CACGCAGGAGGCGAAGTCGGAATGCCGTGGCAGGCATTGGCGCAGGCCGGACCGGAGGGCTGGTCGGCGCAGAGATCACATTTGGTCGCCTTGCGCAGTGGCTCTCTCCAAGTCTGTTCCGTGCTGATGTTGCCGTCGGCGTCGAGTTTGAGAGGGTATTGTGGTTGGCCACTGGTGCCCGTGATCGTCACCATCTGGATGTTGTCGTAAGGGCAGCTGTTGGCACACATGGCGCAGCCGATGCAGGTGAAGTCGTTGATCAGGATCTGGCCGCCCTGCTCATTTCGGTGAATGGCTCCCGTGGGACATTCGAGCATGCACACGGGGTCCACGCAGTGCATGCAGGCGCTGGTGATCTGGATGCCGTCGAAGGCCGGGCCATGCCGGATGAAGCGCGGGTTGTTGTGGTGTGTGGCGGCGCAGGCACGCACACAGTCATCACAGTGGGTGCAACGCGTGAGGTCGATCAACATGGTCGCCGTACCGTTGATCGTACGGTGGTCGAGGAAGAATTCGATCATCTCCGCGGGGACGCCCGAGTCTGAGGCCGACTCCGTCGTCCTAGCGCTACTACCACTGCCACTAGGGCAAGGATCCGGCGGCATGGCGGATGTCAGCTTACGCTTTTCTTGTTCTGTGAGGGCCGGCAGGATGTGTTCTTCGACAATCTGGGTGGGAATGACGAGGACATCGACGTAGCCCTGGGCGCGAAGGGTCGCCTGGGACCCGATGGGGCACTCGCGGTTCTGGCTATTGAAACAGAGTTCACGCAGGCCAAACGACTGTCCCTTACCCAGATAGGAGATCGTCTTTTCGCCGTAGTTGTATTTTTGACTGACGCGGACAAAGCCCGACTGGATGAGGTAGAGGCCGTTGAGGTAGTCGCCCTGTTTGATGACCACGGGCTCGCTCTTGAGCCGCTCGGCGGCATCGGTCTTGCCAGATTGCTGTTTGAATTCGTGATGCCAATCAAACCCGCCGAAGCGCACGAAACGGGTTTGATCGGCAATCAGATTCTGCGTCGCGGCATCGAGGCGATCGAGTGGCGTGGTGGCTTTGAGGTGCGCACTCAACCCGTGTTTGCGGTACATCTGCTCGAGGTGCTTCTGCCATTGCGGGACAAAGCGTCCGATGTCTCGCAGGCCCTGCCAGCGGATTTCAAGCAGAACCGTCTGGTCATCCTCGGCGACGACGGTGGCCACCCGGGGCGTGCGGCCGAGGGCGGCGACCTCACCGAAAAACTCGCCTTCGACCATGACGGCGGAGCGCTTGCCGCTCTCGATGAGGCGCGGGATGTCCTGCAAGAAGATCGGGCCGCCGGCTGAGGAGCTGATGTTGCGCCGACCGGAGAACGGCCTCCACTCGGGATAGGGACTCGCTCGGAGGGAGCGGGCGATCCGCTGGAGGAGGCCCGTTTTGGGCCCCGTGCTGCGGCCGAGGAGATCTTGCGGGAGCTGGTCGAGGATGGCGCGGATGCTCCCCTTGAGGATGAGGAAGGCCGAGTTCCCGTAATCGCCTTCGCGGACAATGAATTCGCCTTTCTGAAAGGTGCGCACCCGGGTGTCGTTTTGCAAGATACCCGTGAGCGGGAGGTGTGCCGGGAAGGCTTCCGGAGCGACTTCGGAGAAGGGTTTGATCTTCAGCAGTTTGGCGACCTCGTCCGCATTCATGGCCGCGCCGAAAGGCTCAGCCCAGCGGGTCGGTTGGGATTCTGCCATGGTGTCGTTCGCGGGGGATGGAGCGTGGGGGAGTGAGAGGGAGAGAGAGGCAGGGAACAGAACCTAAATTCCGGCACCGATGGCCAGGGATCTCGCCCTAGGGTGTGAAGGCAGTACCCCTGGGTTTGAGGGCGCTGATCTTGACGTCGAGCCCGCCGAGTTGAGAGCCGTCGTGGGCCTCGACGAACTTCTTCGCCTGGATGGAGACCTTATCGGCAGCGGCGTTGAGTTGGGCCTCATTTTTCGTCTTGAGAGCGGCGCTCTTGGCCGCGGCGATGAGTGCCGTGACTTCGTTCGTGGGAACGAGCTGATTGAGGGCTTCGACCTCTTTGATGAGCGCGTTCGCCCGAATGGCATGCTGAACGCCATAGGCCTGTTTGGCGGCGGCCGTTCCCTTGGCGGTGGTGGCCTTGGCGACGGCGCGCAACTCGTACTCGAGATTGAGCAGTTTACCCACCATGTAGAGGATCCGCTTGCGATTGGCATCCGCTTCGCGATTGACCGTGCCCGACTTCTTCACGGGACTACCACTGTCCATGAAACTGTGGCGGACCTCTCCCTGGGACCAGGCGAGCAAGTCGAAGTCCTTGCTGAACGCAGAGTGACCACCCTTGTTGACGAGTTCTTCGCGATCGACGACATGGCAGTCGAAGCAGTTGCTGGCGACGGCGTAGATGTTTTGGGGATAGAGCATTCCCGCTTTCTCGGAGACAGACTTCCGCGCAGCCCGCGCCACGGTCTCTTTGTTATGCTCCTTGATCCAATCTCTCGCGGCGCCATGACAGGATTCGCAACTGATCCCGGAGATCGCGACATGTCTGGCCCCCTTTTTCTGGACGGTGAAGTGGCACTCGATACACAGGCTGTTGGCCGAGAGATCGTCGAGGTCAAGGTTGTCAGCGATCTTGTTGGCCTCGGGTCGCCTTTCGAGATCCTTGAAGGTCTTGAAATGGGTCGTGGCTCGCCAGGCGTCGACCTCCTTGCCGTGGCACTCGGTGCACGATTGCGCCCCCATCACATGGGCCGGATCCAATCTGGGCTTTTGTGCCAGCACGTCGGCGGGTGAGAAAGCTGCCAGTCCCAATATACACGCGATCGTCGTTCTCATCGGTAAGCTCTTGGTTGGAGTGAAATACAGAAGCAAGCATCTAGATGCAAGTCTGGAGTACCTAACAGTAAGCAGAGGGCCAGTGAAGCCTCAAATGTGGGTGCTGTGAGCCCGTGCGGCACCGTTTCCCATTTTTGCGCTTCCAGAACGAGACGTTTCCCTGTACCAAGTGGCTGGAATTCAACCTATCTTGATTGAGACACGCATCGGAGAGAAAAACCGATGTTAAAAACCGGATGTATCGGTATTGGTGTTTGAACCCCCATTCGACCCTAGTTGGATACTGAGATTTCCTGGAATACCATTCGAGAATTGCCGTCCGCTTCCCGGCCGAGCGGGGCGATTGCAAGTTGATCCACTCATGAGGAGACGAGAATGACGGGTAACCACGGAACGATAGCAAGCGCGCTCATCATCGCCATCGTGTTGATCGGCAGCTGGGTGGCTTGGGGATCGAGTGAAGGTGAAAGCCTGTTGCCCGAGGGGGACAGCCAGGGAGAGAGTTTGCTGCCCGAAGGCGAGGGCGAAAGTTTGCTGCCCGGGGGAGAGGGAGAAAGCCTGTTGCCCGAGGGAGAAAGCCTGTTGCCCGAGGGGGAGGGCGAGAGTTTGCTGCCCGGAGGAACGGAGAACCTAGAGTCTCAAGGGGAGACCGACCTCTTGTCACCTGGCGTCGTGGAGACCGCGGTGGCTCCAGATCCCGGTCCGGGCGGTGAGAGCTTGTCGGATGCGCTTGCGGATGCAGGAGGCGAGATCTCGGCTGCGGTGGCCCATACGACCTACCTGAAATGGCTCCAGGAGGAAAAGCGTTTCCCGACGGCGGTGACCTGCGGCCAGTGCCACCCCGACCATTTCGCCGAATGGTCTGTCTCCGCCCATGCGTACTCCCAGATGAGCCCTGTGTTCAATACCATGCATGCAGCGATCTTGGAGCGGAGTTCGGGCACCAACGGTGATTTTTGTATCCGCTGTCACACAGGGATCGGGATGCAGCGGGAGGAGAAGCTTTTTACGAGTAATCTGCGGCGTCATCCGGCGTCGATCGAGGGCATCACCTGTGTCATCTGTCATCGCATCGACCGCGCCTATGGGAAGGTCAGCGGGCGCCACGCCATCGTTGAGGGGGACCTCCTCCAGTCCGTCTACGGTCCCAAGGGTAATGCCATTCTCAAGGCGGCGATCAAAGACGTCGATCGCTACAAGATTCAGGCCACCGATGTCGATGGTCGCCGGCCGGTGCACGCCGAGGCCAAGAAGTTCGACCCCATCGCGACCTCTGGTTTTTGCGGCAGTTGCCACGACGTGAATTTGCTCAATGGATTTCGCCTCGAGGAGGCCTTCACCCAATTCAAGAACTCGCCGGCGAATGAGCGGGGCGAGAGTTGCCAGGACTGCCACATGGGGGTGATTCCGGGTTTCGCCCTCCCGAAGGAGGAGCGTTTCGCCTCGGCCCGGAAGGGCGGGAAGCATGCCCATCTCTCGCTGGCAGAACTACGCCAGTCATCGGAGCGCGACCGGAACTACGCTTTCGGTCCGGCGGCGCGGGTGGGCGAAGAAGGGACGCCGACGCCGTCGCGCAAACGAACGAATCACCTCTTCGCCGGTCCGGACTACTCGATCATCCATCCGGGTCTGTTTCCGCACTCGCCCCAGCTGAAGGAGTTCACCTACCAGAATCGGTTGGCGAATCACGTGGCGGCGGCCGAGGAAAAGGCCGCAATGGAGGGCACGACCTTCAACCACCGCGCGGCCGAGGCGGCGGCGATACTCGAGGCGAAGAAGTATTCCCTGGCCGATTGGCTGAGCTTCCGCTGGGAGGAAGGCTGGGGGACGGAAGCTTTCGAGGAGGCGGAGAAAGAGCGCGCCCGGGCCGATCGAGACACGGCCGAGGCGGGCGCCACCAGTGGCTGGCGATCGGTCTTTGCCCGGATGCCGGAGGGCGAGCGCAACCGCGTGATCGCTGCGGGCTGGCACGACCCGAATTCATGGCGCAAGGGGCGGAGCGTGCGCATCGAGGCGCGCCGATTACTCGACCAGCAGTTTGAACTGCTCAATTGGA
>JANQJH010000378.1 GCA_028281705.1 Verrucomicrobiales bacterium | reverse complement strand
GTGAAGGCGCCACCCGAGTCTCCCGATCCCGTAGAGAACGAAATTTCGGCGGCGGAGGCGAGCCAGCTGGAGGAGGAGAAGGCGATGGATGAGGCCGTCGCCCGCCGTAAAGAGGCCCTGCGCAAGGTGGGCGAATTGCATGTTAAACTGGACAAGCTGCAAGAGATCGCTCGACGTGAAAATGCCATACGCGGCAACATGACGAGAAAACGTCAGGCGGAGGCTGCCGTGGCCAAACAACGCCAAGCGGTGAAGCGAGCCGAACTCGTGCTGCAGAAGGCTAGCGAAGAGGTGAAAAGGCTTCGCAATGCCCGGTTGGGCTATTAGTAGGAAAAAATGCGTGCTTGCGGCCGAATTTCCACGTTTTACTTTCCCCAACGTGAAACCGGCGTCTCGCCGGTCTTTTCTATCACTTTCCTTTTACCCATTCGGCGATGGCGCGGGACATGGCGCGCACGGTGTCGGGCTCGCCGGAGTTGGCGGCCACCGTGAGAAAGAAGCGGGTGCCGGATTCGGAGTCGTTCAGGTAGGCTGCATCGAGGGTGTAATTGCTGATGCTTCCCGCTTTGTGGTAGTAAGCCGCCTTGGGGAAGACGGTTTCCGCCGCGTCCTTCCAGGCAAAGGGGCCGGCCTCTTGAGTGCGGAGCCCCGTCCAGCCGTCGCCGCCCTCACAGAGAAGTTTAATTTGTTCCGGCGTGAGGCGGAAGCGTTCTGCTTCCGGCAAGTGGTCGTGAAAGAAGAGGCGTCGCAAACAATCGGTGAGTTCCCGCGTGGACGTACAGTTACCGGTCGTGGCGCTGATGATCGTGGCACCGCGCTTTTGCGAATAGGATGTTCCGGACCAGGTGTGCTCGAACTTGGCTTCGCGTCCATCTTGCGCGCGCAAGGTGATTCGCTGCGGTTCTTCTCGCAAGTAGACGTAGGGATGGTGGCGGACATAACCGCGCATCAGGGCCGAATGAGGAAAGCCACGCTGGGGGACGAGAAACTCGGTATTGATACGGTCGACGCCGACCATGCGTAACAAAAGTGTGTAGTCCTCGTTCGAGGAACGCCGAAAGATCTCGCTGATCATCTCCCGCAGGGTGCGCGAGGAATCGAGCCTCCAGCGCTCGTCGCGCCGGCTCTCGAAGATGACGGTGGTATCAAGTGGAAGCCCGGCCTCATTGAGCGCCTCGAGTGCGGCGATCGCGGTGTATACCTTGATCGTGCTGGCTGGCCAGAAGTCCACAGCGTCAGCCTTCTCGCGGTAGTGTTCCCAATGGAACTCCGGTCCTTCCGGAGTCTCGACGACGCGACACACAGAAGCCCATTTCTCGACTTCGGGAGAAATCGGGTCGAGTAGCACATCCAGTTCTCCCCCGGGACTCACTCCGGCGAGGAATCCCAGGGCAGCGAGACAGGCGAGAGGCGGGTGGATTCGCATCCCCCGGTTTAACGGCGGAGAATTGCACTCGTCAACCGCGCCGCCCGCTTTCCTGCGTCTTGTCTTATTTCTTCCGCGGCAGGCGGTCCGCTTGGGTGCGCTTGCGATGTTCCAGAAGCTTCACCCGAGCCTCAACCACGTTGGAGCGCGCCTGCTGGACGTCCCGGCTGCTGACATCGTTAGCGCCCTGTTTGAAGTGCTTGGCGACGATCGCCGCCTGCTCTTCGAGGATTTGCACCTGTTGCTCGTAGAGTTTCAACCTTTCACTGGGAGAACCGCCTGCGGCGTCGGCGTAACCGATCCTCGCTTCCAGTAGGGAGTGATAAGCCTCCACCAGATCCGTTGCCGGGGCCAAGCCTTCGTTAATTTCTTTCTTGGCCTGGGCCGCCGCTTGCTCGCGGAGTGCCACGAGCTCGGCCCAGGTGTCGATCAGCTCTTGCGCCGCCGCACCTTCATTCGACGGCGTCTCCGAGGGCCTCTCGTGGAAATCGGTCGCGTCGTCTCCTTCGTCATTCACGGGATGTCCGACCCATTTGAGCTTGCCAGTTTTGAGGCTGAGTCCGAGCACCCGGCCCGAGGCATCAGTGACGATTACGGTGTCCGTGGCTTCCATGACTACGGGCTCGCCGGTGAACTGGGATTCCATCTCGCTCGTCCACTGGAGCGTCCCGTTCTCGACCAAGGCGATCTTGCCGTCGCCGGCGAACACCTCCCTCTTATTTTTCAATTGACTACCATTGCGGCCAAGGCGCTCATTGGAGGCACGTTCCTTCCCGGCTAACTCGAATATCGTGGCTAGATCGTCAGAATTGATATTCTGCGCCTCCGCCTGGGTCAATTCCAAGGCAGCCTGCGCCTTGAAGGCATTCTCGAACATTGCGATCCGCTCTTGCAGCTCGGGATCGGCTTGGGCGACCGACTCGTTGAGTTGATTCAGGACACTCTCCAGCGCGGTCAAGTCATCCGGCCGCTCGGGTTTGGAAGGGGGTACTGGCGGTGCGCTGACCGGTGCTTCGGGCTCGGGCAAGGCTGCAGTGTCAGACGGAGGAACCGGCGGCAAGATCTCTCCCGGGATTGGCAAATCAACTGCATCCGCGGGCCCGGACGGCGATTCCGGCTGCAAGACCTCGCCCACGACAGGCAAGTCACCCAACAATTCCACCGGCCCGGCCAACAGCGACAAAGGGGAGGTGTTCTCGGCGATGGTCGAATCTTCGAGGTCAAGCGGGATTGCCGGCGTTGAGTTGATAGGGGGAAGAGCGTCTTGCGACAACGTGAGATCATCGGGCGTCTCCGGGCCCTCGGGTAATGTCAGTGGAGGGATCTCCAGCGCCGCGTCGGCCACGGGAATCTGAAAGACCCCGGAGTGGAGCGCTCCCTGCCATTGTTCTGTAGTTGAGAAATCCGCGTCTTCGGCGTTCTGCTCCAACGGTCCGGCATCGGGCAGGTTGGCGGAAACTTGGACGCGATACCGGCGCCCCGGTGAAACCTCGGCGGAAAGCGACGCGAAATCCGCTGAGGGATCCGCTCCCGGCGCGATCAGAACGAGCTTAACGGTGCTGCACTCGGTGGTGGCGCCCGGTTTCAGGTGGTGCTGCAGGTAGGTCGGACGGCCGCCGATGGCCACGCGATTCGAAGCAGCCTGCTCTCCCGTCTTCTCGTCGACTAGAGTGATCCTGGGCATGCCCCGGACTCCCTTGATCAGAGAAAACCTGTAGTGGTCTTTGGTGCTCCCATTTCGGATGATGCTCCGAATCACGATTTCCTGGCCGATGGCGTATGATTCCTGGTGTGGGTTCAATCGCACGCCTAACTGGAGGCCTCCTTTCTTCTCTCCCCAATAAACGTGAGAACCTTCACCTATTCCGGCCGCCCCGTCTGGGGAATCGTTCTCAGCCAGTGCGGCGCGTTCACCCGTTCGAAGACTTGTCTCCTTCCCAGCCGGCCCGTCTTCACCATCGCTCGACCGCACTTGCGCCTGGATCATGGCGAAGGGAAACGCCGTGACGACGCCGAGCGCGAGGATGCCGGCGACGAGTTTGGCCGGAAGAGTTTGGCGGTTCAAGCGGTCGCTCATGATGGCGACGAGCCGGCCTTCGAGCCGCGACGGTCTCGCCATGGCCACCGCCGAACTCGCCCCCACCGACCGTCCAGGGTAACCGGACACAATGTCGAGCAGATGTTTGGCATAGTCCGAGGCCCGCAGCCCGCTCTGCAACACGAGATCATCACAGGCGCACTCTCGCTCAACATGGATCCTCCGTGCGGCATACCACACCATGGGATTGAACCAGTACAACACACAGGCGATCTGGACGATCAGATGGACGAGAGGATCCCAGCGTTTGAGGTGTCCCAACTCATGGAGAAGCACGGCCCGCAATTGGGCTTCCGACCATTGGTGTGCTTCGGTGGGAAGGAGCACGCGCCCCTGGAAGATTCCCCATGCCATGGGCATGTTCCCATTCTCGCTGAGCAACACCTGGATCGGCCGCCGAATTTCGAGCTGGCGACAGACGGCGTTAGCCACATCGACGATGGGACCCGACTGGAGAATCTGACTGCGGCGTTGGAGCCACTGGAGAGCGAGCAAACTCAACCCCAACCGAATGACCAGGATGAGGGCGATGGCGAACCACGCGATCAAGAGCACGGCGGTGCCGGTCATGCTTCCCCACATGGTCACCGGTTTCAGTGTTGGTCTGGTGACCGGGATGCCCGCCTCGAGATTCATGGGCGCGTCCTCGCCCACAAAAGGTGTCTCGGGTGCGTCGCTAATCCCTTTCGGATCCGTGGTCTCCAATACGGGAGCCGGGGAAGCATCCATCATTCCCATGGAGGCGGGCAACACTCTCCATTTGGGAAGTGTCAGTGAAAGGGCGGGCAAGAGGAGCAAGCCGACCATGGCGGCAACCCAGACGAGGTGTCTGGCTGAGGCCGAATGCTTGCGCATGACCCCAACCGCGATTGCGGCGACGACTAAGAGGGCCAGTCCTTTCATGGTCGAATCGAGGGTGACCTGCCAGGTGAGCGTCGCCGAGGCCACGGCTGCGATGAGTGCGATGGTTTTCATAATGGTAGTGAAGGTTGAGGGCTACTTGCCTGCTTTCCTCGATTCGTCGATGAGCTTCGCCAGGCGCTGGTAATCGTCCTTGCTGATCTCCGTGTCCGGTTTCTCCAAATGCGTTGCCAGAGCGTCGGTTAGCGAGCCCTGGAAAAAGGTCTTCAAGACGTGTTGCAAAGCCTTGCGCCCCGCCTTCTTGCGCTCTTGGCGCGCCGAGTAGACGTATTCGCGTCCCACCTTGTGCCGTTTGAGATGCCCTTTCTCTTCGAGAATGCTCAACATGCGTCGAATGGCCATTCCCGATGGAGGATCCGGTAAATCTCTCTGGATCACATGCACGGTGGCTTCATCATTGGCGAAAATGACGTCCATGATCTGACGTTCACGGCGGCTGAGATTGGAGGGATCGGACATGGCGGTCACGGGTGGCTGTGGAATTGAAGAAGGGGAACAGTGTGCCCTCTGAAAAGATAAAACCTTATCACCAATCAGAGGACGGAGTCAACCGCTATCTGATAAAAACGTATCTTTTTGTGTTGGCGCACGGGAGAGGAGACGCCGCGTTCCCTCCCGATTGACGCTGATCTAGCGGGCGAGTCTCGCCGCCACCACCCCTCCGAGATAGGAGAACAGAAGGACTGAAATCAGCATGCCGGCCGGAACCCAGAGTACCTCGGGGTAGACGATGTAAAATGTATAGAAGGCCCAAGGAGAAAGCGCCAAGCCGATCGCGCTTGTGACCCAGATCGTTTTTTCTCGGGCCATCGCGGCACCGAGGGCTCCGCCCAGGAAAGCGCCCAGAGCAAGTCCACACAGGGTCGAAATCCAGGTGCTCAATGGTGCGGAGGACACTCGTCGGGCCACCGCTTCCGGAGTCGCCGGATCCATCAACTCAGGCGGAGTCGGTTGGATAGCATTGGCCACGGCGCCGACCGCGAGCAAGGTGATGCTGGCGCTGACCGCCCCCGAGATCACCGCAAGGATGAATCGTATGAGTTCCTTCGTTCTCATCCTGTGGCTTGAAATGACTGCTAACCAGGCTAACGGGCGATGAGTGCCGTCACGCGATGGGGCCGGGTGGGGGAGGCATCATGCACCAGGACGTCCTGTCGGCCATCTTTGTTGAGGTCTGTTAGCCAGGTGTAGTCACCGTGGGGCATGGCGACCGCGATCTTTTGCGGCAGACGCGCGAATGGTTCCGGCCCCGGCAAGCCCAGGAAAATCCGCAGTTCATTGTCGCCATCGTGTAGCAGCAGATCTGAGAGCCGATCGCCGTTCACGTCTCCGATCAGCATGGCCGGATATTGTTTTTCTTCCCCAGATCCGCCGGGGCGCGCTCTGATCTTGCGAGTGGTGTTCGGTTTGGCGGGGTAGCGGCCGCTGTTCATCCGGAAAAACTCGAGATCCTCAGGAACGGTATTGGTCAGATAGGATCCGACGAGCAGTGGGACCGTGTTGAAGACGCCGGGTGAAAAGGTGGTGAACGCCATGTCGATTTGGCGGTCGCCATTGAAGTCGTGTGGCTCCATCGCGTAGAGAATGCCGTCCAAATGGATCGACGTGTCCGCGTCCGTCGCGAACTCCGTGCCGCTGCCGGGGCTTGACGCGCCGAAATGGACTTCATAGGAGGCGTGCATCTTCCATGGGCTCCCGCCTTCGAGCGAGAATATCCCGAGATCGGCGATACCATCGCCGTTCAGATCAGTTAGGGCGTGCAACACTTTCCCCGTCATCGCACCGGCGGGCTGGTGGTCCTTGCGACGATGCCGAACGCCCTGGGGAGCGGCCAATGTGGAGAGGTCGTCAGAGTCGAAGGCGACTTCGGTGGTGTAGGTTTGAGGCGTTCTAGCAAAGAGCCCGCGCCTGTCCTGAAGGTGAACCTCGAAATGGTCTTCGTTCCAGATTGCCAGGTCGCTGCGGCCATCCCCGTCGTAATCCACCTCGTGGATGCGGCTGTGCTCCCACGGATCGTAGCGGTATCCCTGAGATGCGTAGATTCTCTCCATCTCAAAGGGGTGACCCACCGTGACGGGAGCGGCGAAGGCCCCGCCGCTCCTCTGGACAGACACCTGGAAGCCGTCTTTCCCCGGCACGACGAGATCGTCCAGACCGTCTTGGTTCAAATCCCGGGTGACGTCCACCTGCGGGACTTCGCCAGGGCGAGGCGGGGTGAAATTGGAGGTTACTTCGAACAAATAGCGTTCCCTCCCGGATAGGGGATCAAACCAGTGCAGGCGGCCTGCTTGGTGGTAGGTCACCAGGCGGTCGCGCCCATCGATTTTCGCCACGTCGACGAACACCACGCCGGCTCCAAGCGTGGCTTCGAGTTGAGGCGTTCCGGTGGAGCCGTCGTTCAAGGAATAGAAGCGCAAGCGGCGCTGCCCGGATGCTTCATCAATCTCGACCACCGCAAGGTCTGCCATTGCCGCGCCGAGAAAGAATCCGCTCAACACGGTCTGTCGACTCGCGGATCCGTTTCCGGTGACCGCTTCGCGCTGCTCAAAGGTCACCTTCGTCCGGCTCGTGGCGCATCCTGACAGGAATAGAAAGGACACGAGAATGGTGAAGCGGCTCCATCGGTGTTCGCCTGTTTTCCCCCCAGAAAACCTCGTATTCGTGCTCACGAGGCCTATTCAACCAGCTCCTGGCCGAACTCACCAATCGATATTCTGATGCCGAACATCGTTGAAATCGATTATGTCCTCTTGGCGGAGTCCCGGAGGATGGGATTTCCATTCAACCAAAGCATCGGGTGTCTTCTCGAGCACGTCTGCCAGGAAAGTGGGAGGGACTTTAGTCCCTTGATCATCCAAGTGGTGACATGTTGCATGAGCACGTCAGTCAGGAAAGTGGGAGGGACTTTAGTCCCTTGATCATCCAGGCGAACTCAACGACTGAAGTCCCTGCCGAACGCTCAGGCCTTCCCTGAAAATGAAGAGCGCGGTAACCTTTCGGCCACCGCGCTCTTCTCCAGGTTTTAACTTAACTTAATCAAGAAGATACTTAGTATTCGACCTCCGCGCCGAGCCAGAGCGCGCGCCCTTGATTGCTGCGTGGGCCTCGCGGGACACGAGACACGATGCCGCGTTCGTCTGTCAGATTCGAAATACCGCCGATGAGTTTCCAGTTCTCATTCAGCTGATAGTATCCTGACAGATCAAGAAGGAGCAGGTCGTCGATCTCGCCCTCTCGAGCACTATTGACCGGCTCATCGAAATTCTGCGCGGTGCCGAAGGTTTCGGAGTGGTAGGAGAGGTCAAGATTGGCTCCCCAGTCTTCGGTATTGAGTCCCACGCCGACCGCCAACTGAAACTCCGGCACGTAGGGAATCTCGGCCCCATCCGTGGCGCCGGCATAGATGCCGTCGCCGCCACCGCTCGCCAGATCGGAGTCGAACTCCGCGCTCGTCCAGGTGGCGCTGACATACATTGGCAGGGAAAGATCGGATCCGCTGCTTTCCAGAGGATCGTAACGCAGCGAGCCCTCAAATCCCCAGACGGTGGCCTCTCCGGCATTGGTCTCGGTGTTGTTTTCTCCGAAGCCGGCGTCCGTTCCGATCAAGTTGTCAAAGTCGGAGTAGAACCAGACCAACTCACCGAAGAAGCTGT
Organism: Verrucomicrobiales bacterium; assembly: GCA_028281705.1. Lineage (GTDB taxonomy): Bacteria > Verrucomicrobiota > Verrucomicrobiia > Verrucomicrobiales > DEV007 > JAACDM01. The sequence continues at coordinate 1,106 of JANQJH010000378.1, read as the reverse complement.
TGTCTTGCTGGGTACGAAAACCGAGCTCATAGCCAATTGATTCCTCGAGATCGACACCGCTGCGGATTGCCGATCGAGGCCCGGGGACAGAGACGCCGCGAAAAACGCCGCCAAAGAGTTGTTCCGTATCCGTGACGTCCCAACTAAAGCTTACCCCTGGGGCGAAGTAGTCGAGCGTGTCACTGTCGCCGCCGGTTCGCGTGTCGGTCGAATCGCTGGCATAATCCGTGTATTCCTGGTCGATGTGCTCGTAGCGAATTCCGGGCGTGATCGATAGCGTTCCGAATGACACCGTGTCCTGCAGCCAAAAGGCCACGGCGGTCGATTCTTGCATGCGGTTGCCGCCACTGCCCGGTTCTCCACGGGCGAAGTCGATGATCTCTCCGGTATCGTCCTGGGTGAAGTAGTCATCCCTCTGGAACCGGCGGATTTCATCCTGGTGAATGCGGGTGCCGAAATGCACCTCATGTCCCACCGTCCCTGTATCGAAGGACCAGTCGCCCGCCAGCTGAAAACCGTAGAGCTCGTACTCGCGGTTGTTAGCCCGAACCTTGCCGCGACCGGCACCCCGGCCCTGGAGAAAATCGAGCCCTGCCTGATTCAAGAGCGCCGTGCGCACGCTGCCAAAGCCATCGCCGTCGGCGTCGTCCAACTTGTACCAATTCCGCTTGAACTCGTTGTAGTAGGCTGCCGCCTCCAAGCGCAAGCTGTCGGTGGGCTCGATGACGTATTTGAGATAAGTGCGATGGTGCTCGGTCTTCATGTTGTCGAACCGCGTGGCGGCGTAACGCCAATCCGGATGACGGTCCACGTCGCTTTCTGAAAGACCGGTGTAGGATTCATCCGCGTCGAGGTCGGTGTAGCCGTACTTGAACTCCAATCGCTGGGGAATGGCCGTGTTGGGCTCCTAGGAGAGCTTGACCATCGGCTCGAGAACGGTGAATCCGGTATCGTCGGAACCGCCGTACCCCGTCCCTGACTGGATCCCGCGGAAGCCGTCGGTCGATTGAGCGAAGAGTTCAAAGAGGTAGCCGAATTGCCCCGCATTGGTATCAACGGTGTTGCCGTAGAAGACGTGGCCCAGGTGAGTATTGTCCGTGCCAAAG
>JANQJH010000335.1 GCA_028281705.1 Verrucomicrobiales bacterium | reverse complement strand
TGTTGGCCTTTGAAGAGGTGGACCCCACGCCCTACGCCAAACAGCTCGAGCCGCTGGTCGATCACAGGGACGAGCGCGTGAAACAGCCGGCCGCGAGATACCTCAAGGCGATCAACGCCGCCGGCGCCGCTCCATCCGGAAAGTAATTGCCTTACTTTGCTTCAGGGCCTTTCCATTGCCAGATCATGAGGGCACCCTTGCTGCCGGCTGCAAGGCGTTTTCCGTCAGGGCTGAAAGCGATCGAGGTGACGGGGTCGCTTTGACCACCTAGGGTCGCTAACATCTTCCCGGATTGGGCGTCCCAGATCTTCGAGGTCTTGTCCTCACTTGCCGAGGCGATGCGCTTCGAGTCGGCGCTGAACGTGACCATGGTGATCTCATCCGTATGTCCCTCCAGGTTCAAGAGCGATTCTTCGAGGTAGGCGTCCCAGACCTTGACCGTGGCGTCCCAACCGCCGGACACAATGCGCTTCCCGTCAGGGCTGAATGCAACCGAGCTGATGGCCGCTTCATGCGCCAGCACCGTGTCCAGTTCCTCACCAGTGGACGAATCCCAAACCTTCAACTGGTTCTCCCCATCCGCAGAGACGATCTGTTTGCCGTCCGAGCTGAATGCGACCGAAGTGATGTCGTATTCGTTGTCGTGCGAGAGCGTCAGTAGAGCTTCCCCGCTGTTGGCATCCCAGACTTTCAAGGTGTCATCCCCGCTTCCGGAGACAAGGTGTTTGCCATCAGGGCTGTAGTCGACGGAGGTCACTTGATCGTCGTGATCTTCCAACGTTGCAAGTGCCTTGCCGCTATCCGCCTCCCAGATCCTGAGTGTCTGATCCCAGCTGCCGGAAACGAGCCGTTTGCCGTCGGGGCTGATATCGACGGCGGAGACAGCGGCGGAGTGCCCTCGCAAGACACGGATCTCCTTGCCGTTGGCGGCATCCCAAAGCCGGAGCGTTTCGTCTTCGCCTCCGGTCACGAGCCACTTGCCATCGGGGCTGAAGGCCACCGCGGTGACCCACCCATCGTGGCCCTTGAGCGTGAGGGGAGGCGGTTTTGCGGCGAGGGTGAGTGAAGACAACATGCTTGCCATGAGGACGCATCGGAACAGGATGGCCGTTGCGGATCTCATGGGTTGGGAGATTAACTGCGTGATTGTTAGGATACGCATTGGGAGGACTGGAGTGTCCGCATCACTTGAGAAGACGTCGATAGTTAGACCAGTACTTCGGAGATCGTGTTGGCGCTTTCCTTGAATGAGTCAACCGGGCAACGGAGTTGCTGCAAGATTGTGAGGTAGAGATCCGACATGGGCCGTTTGTCCAGGGGCCACTTTGTGTGGTGCCCGTGTTTGAAGCCGAGGGCCTTGCCGCCGGCGAGGATGGTGGGGAAGCTGGTGCCGACATGGCTGGCCATTTGCGCGCCGCCGAAGAGGATGACCGTGTGATCCAACAAGGTTCCCTCGGACGCTTCGATGCCCTGAAGCTTGTCCATGAAGCGGGCAATGCAGGCACACAGCATCTCATCGCGGAAACTCAGCGCGATGACATCGGGGTTCGTTTCACCTCGGTTGCCGCCGCCCTTGTGGTGGACGTCGTGGGTGCCGCGCAGCCTGGCGCCCGCCCGTTTGGCCCAGTCCTTGTAGTCGTCATAGTTCGGACCCGCTTCTCCGCCGAGACACTGGGTGGCGACACGAGTCATGTCCGTTTGGAATGCCAAGGCGATCAGGTCCGTCATCAGTTCGATGTGCTCGCGCATGCTGTTCTTGACCTCTCTCTCGAGGCGAACCTTGGAGGGGTCGAACTCCGGACGTCCATCTTCCAGGATGGCCTCTTTTTGAATGAGGCGTTTCTCAACGTCCCGCACCGAATGGAGGTATTGGTCGATTCGTTCCTGGTCGATGCGCCCCAGCTTGCGCTTGACGTCCTTCACGTTGCCCATGGCCGTATCAAGAATGCTGCGGTTGAGGGCCAGACGCGCCTGCGCCTTCTTGATTTCCGCGCGGTCGGCCGGAGGAAACAGGTTCTCAAACACACGCCGGTAATCCGCCGTCGCCGGAATGTCCACCCCGAGTGAGTTGCGAGACAGCGTTGTCGTGCCCACCCCGTTTTGCCACGACAGCACGAGGGAGTTTAGATAGGTCGGCCCGAGATGTTTCGCGGCCACCTGATCGACGGAAATGGTGTTGCTGATCGTGCCGGGTATCAGATTGATGTTATGACCCGTCAACCAGCTATAGGGGTGGACGTGGCCGCTGATGCGTCCCTCGATGTGGGACAGGCCGGTAAGCACGGAGAAGTTGTCGCGATGGTGTTCCAGCGGTTTGTGCGTGGGGGAGACCGTGTAGTTCTGGCCGGTATCCTTGGGGAACCAGCTGTACTGGCTAATGGCGCCGGGGATATAGAAGCAGGCAAAGCGGGAGGGATCGTTACGCTTTCGTTGCGCTGCCAGTGTCTTGCCGCTGAACGCTTCCAGGCTGGGGAGAGCCAGCGTTGCCCCCAGGCCGCGCAACAACGTGCGGCGATTCATTGGGAAATTTCGATTCATCATAGCATCTTAATGAGACGTTGATCAGTTAGTGTTGCAGAAAAGCTTTCGTTTGAAAAATGTCTAACAAAAGGGTCCGGAGCGGATAGCCTGCGGTGGCATTCCTTTGCATGATGGCCTCGATTTCTGCCATGTCGTCGATGTCAGGCTTGCGCCCTGTCGCATAGAGCATGAAGTTCTTCATCAGGCCCCGCACCATGTCTTCCTCATAGTCGTTTACGACCACCTTCTTGAACTCATCATAGGTGCGGAACGCTTCGCCGCCGGGAAGCACTCCCACAGAATCGACCGGCCGTGTCTTGCCGGTGCCGCGCCAGGCCACCTTGGAGTCGAGTTCGTCTACTTCGTAGAACTCATGCTCGACATCGCGCCAGCGACCACTGATATCAAAGTTCTGAAAGGCAAAGCCGATGGGATCGAGTTTCGTGTGGCAGACCGAGCAGTTCTTGTCCTCCCGGTGCATCGCCATCAACTCCCGTGGTGTCAGGTGTTTGTTGCTGTCCGCGGTGGGATCGAGCTCAGGCACCTCCAGCGGCGGCAACTGCGGCGGATCGTTGAGAATATGCCGAGCGGTCCATGCCCCGCGATAGATCACCCAGTTGTCGCCCATCCAGCAGAGCATGGATTGGATGCCGGCATGAGACATGATGCCGCCGCCGCGCTTGTCGTCCTCGCGCAACGACACTTTGCGAAGGTGGCCTCCGTCCATGCCCGCATACCCGTAGTGGCGTGCCAGGGCATCGTTCATCATCGTCCAATCGCTACTGACCAGTTCACGCGCCGGCCGATTGTCGGAGAGCATGCGGGCAATGTAAGAGAAGGTTTCCTCTCGCATCGAGTCCTGGAGATGGCGGCGAAAGTGATAGCTCGCCTTGCCCCGTCGATCATCGACCAGTGTGATCGGCTGCTCCATCTCCAGCCACTGAGTGACGAAGGGGCGGAGGAACGATGGGTAACTGCGTGAGTCTCTCAGAAGCCGGTCCGCCTGGGCGTTGAGGATTTCCGGGCGCCTCAGTTTGCCCGCGGAGGCCAGTGCACGCAGTTCGGCATCGGGCGGTGCGCCGACCAGCATGAAACTCAACCGAGAGGCTACTGAGTGATCGGCAATGACCTTGTCCTCATGGGCCGTGGAGTCCAGGTAGCGGAAGGGGCCACTCATGAGGACGGATTGAAAGGTGGACCGCAGGGCGTCATCGAAGCTCATGCCGTCACCACGCAGTTGTTTGTAGAAGGCGAAGAACGGCTCGTTCTCTGCTGACTTCACCGGCCGCCGGTAGGCTCGCTCCATCCACAGGGCGAGGAGCTTTTTGGCGCTTTTGGGAGTGTCGCTGATCTCTCCAAGATCGGCCTTCCATCGCGCAGGTGGCCAAGCGGCGACGTAGCGGGGCTCCAGCTCGACCTGTTTGATGACGGCAAAAGGCCGGGGCTGTTGCTCCGGGCTCCTGAGTTTCCTCTTGTCCCAGGCCGGCCGGAAGAGTCCGGCGCCATCCGGTAGATCTTTGGGTTTCGACTTGTCCTCGTTTTCAAATCCATCGACCCGGTAAGCCATTTCCACTCTGGGCGCGAACCCGATGGAGAGCCCCTTTTTCCCAATGATGGTGTCTTCCATTTGCACCTGGTACTCCAGGTCCATCGGGCCGGTGATCTCCTGGCGGTCCATGACGCGCCCGCCAATCTTGACCCAGAGGACGGGATTGGGGACTCCCGGGAACGCGCTGTAGGACGTCACGCTGAACTTCACCCGCACCAAACCCTGCTGGTTCGGGGGCGGGGGGATACTGAACAGGCTGCTGCTGCGATCCTTGGGCCATTTGGGTTCGACCAGGGCACCCAACCCTGGCATTGCCATTCGGGGCAGTTTTTCGAGAATGATCCCTGCTTCTTTCCATGGATCGAAGAGCTTGTGTGGATTTTTCTCCACATTCACCAGGTCGACTTTCAGAACTTTGCTAGGCGGAGGTTCGAGAAACCGGATGCCCTCCACCGCGCGGCGGGTGACTTCCAACATCTGGTCTACCGAGTCCGCGGCATCCTGCAAGGCTTCGGCTCCGGTGTCGAAGCCGTCCACTTTGCTGTCCCCCGGGATGGTGTAGGAGAAATCGACGCTGAGGCCGGTCACATCCTGCAGGGCGGCTCCAAACTCGCGGCGATTGAGCCGACGCGTGCTGCCCACCCCCAGGGCCCGCTGTTCGTTTTCGATCCATGCCAGGACCTTCTTCTTGTCGGAGGAAGCCGGCTGGGGTTCGTCCTCCGGCGGCATCTCTCCGTGGGTGAGCTGCTCGTGGATCGCGGTCCACAAGTGCCGGTCCGAGATCCGGAACCCGTCCATCTGATCGTAGCGCAGGCGGGCCTTCTGTTTCTCCGGTCCGTGGCAACTGACGCAATACGTGTCCAGCATCGGCTTGACCACCTCCTTGAACGTCTTGCTGCGGACGACACCGGTCTCAGCAGCGGATGCCGCCGACGCTGAAACGACTGCTAATAGGAGTGAGATCGCTTTGGCTTTCAGGTTGATCCCGAATGCCCTCTCCCGCCATTGGCAGTTAGGGCCGATGATCGCAGGGATCATGAAGGGCGGGACTTGGACATTGAACATTTTCCTCAGTGATTTCGGACTGGGCTAAAAAGTGACCTCCGTGAACTAATCATGGGCGCGTGACGCCATCTGCCCAACTTTTTTTTCTTCGATGAAACGCGGCCAAGATGATACCCGAGGATCGTCGCCTTCGATGGCGAGAAAATCCGCGTGTTCCCGGAGCCTGTCATGGCCACGGGAGACATTGGCGTGTTTTTGGCGTGTGGCGGGAATCGTTTTTCGTGAAGTCATCGGCTGACCCCGGTATTCTCGGCAACCATGAAGAACATCTCGTTTCCACCTGGATTGCCCGTCATGAGAACTGAGCGGCTTTTCCTGTCGATCTGCAGGCTATTGGTGGCCGTCCTCACTCTGTCCTCCGTGCCGATTCAGGGTGCCGAATCGAGACCGCAGGAAATACCGTCGCATCAGATGGTCAACTTGCCTGGCTTGCACGCTTACGCACAGAAGAGCATCGCTGCGGGCGAGGAAATCGACTTCCGTGTCAGCAGCAGCGTTCCGTATGACTTGAGCATCGTCCAACTGGGTGCTGATCCTGAGAATCGCGATGACGACCCCGTGTTGAAATCGTTCAACGTTGAGGAGCCGCAGTCCCAGCCGATTCATCCGGGTTCCTATGTTCATATTGGCAACGGCTTGCCCGCTGGGCAGCGCTTGAGTCAGCTGACCTTGGAATGCTGGATCCGGCCATTCAACCTAACTGGCCGGCAGGGGCTGGTCACCCAGCACGACTTTCCGGAGAGCAGCGGGATCGGGTTGTTTCTCCATCAGGGAAGAATCGCGTTCATCACCGGATCCGGTGGCACCTTTGAAGAGGCGACCCTTCACGAGACTGACACAGGTCTCATCGAGGCGCAGAAGTGGCACCATGTCGCGGCTACCTGGGACGGGAAAACGAAGCGGGTCTACGTCGACGGCAAGTTAGCCGGCGAGTTTGCCTTCGACGGCGCGGTGCGACCGGGAAGAACCGCCCTCAGGTTGGGCGCTTACGGCAGCGCCGGCCTGGCATCGAACTTCTACAACGGCGATCTGGCCATGTGCGCCGTGCACGACCGGGCACTTGGCGAAGATCAGATCAGAGAACGTGTTGTCGATCGCGGGTTGACGGTTGTTAAAGGCAACCACGTGTTGGGGTGCTGGCCTTTCTCCGAAGAGCGCGGAACGAGCGTTGCGGATGCGAGTGCTGGCGGAAGACGCGACGGTCGAATCATCAACCGGGGGACCTGGATGATCGGCGGACCAAGTTTCGACGCGGCGTCGATCGGCCGGCACGATGCCGAATACGACCCGGCCAAAGACCCAAGACGCGGTCATGGTTTGAGATTGGCGGCCGACGAACTCTACGACGCCCGCTGGGAGGTGACTCACCGCTTCCGCTTGCCTCCCGAAGCCAAGTCGGGAGTTTACGCCGGACGCTTCGATTTCAGAATCGACGGCGAGCCGAAGCGTTACCACACGACCTTCATCGTGCGCCGCCCGGAGCCACGACCCAAGGCGCCCCTGCTGGTGCTTGTCTCCTCCAACACCTGGCTGGCCTACAACTCGGCGCCTTTTCCGGTCAATCACGGTCCGGGATTGATCAACATGGGCACGGGCGGCTTGGGCAACAGCCACCCTAGCGCTCCCACCTACAGCTGCTACAGCGATCACCACGGGGGCCAGCCAACTTACAAGATCGGGATGAAGGTTCCATGGCCGGCCGCTGGACCTAACAAAACCTACATCGGTGGAGGCTATAGCCACCTCTTGCGCGGCGAGCGCTTCTTGCACCTCTGGCTCGACAAGTACGGCTACGACTATGACGTCATCACCGACCACGACCTGGATCGAAATCCGGAGGTGCTCGACGGCTACAAGGCGGTTCTCATCAACGGCCATAGTGAATACTGGTCGGCGCGTGCCTACGACGGGCTCGACGATTACTTGAAAGCCGGCGGCGCCGCCTTGGTGATGTCCGGCAACACGATGTTTTGGCGCGTCAGTTTTGACGATACCGGCGAGGTCATGGAGTGCCGCAAGTTCGGGAAAAGCATCGGAGGCCGGGCGCGGGCAAAAGTGGGTGAACTCTATCATAGTCACGATTTCAAACGCGGTAGCCTGATGCGCTTCTGCGGCTACCCCGCGTGGAAACTCGTCGGCCTGACCTGTATCGGATGGGGCGGCGGGAACTTTGGACACTACCAAGTCGACCTGCCGGATCATTTTCTCTTCAACGAACCCCACAAGATCGGCCTTCAGAAAGGAGACGCCTTCGGTTTCGCCAACCGGAACATGGGCGCCGTGGGCCACGAGTACGACGTGCGGCTATCCACCTTGCTGAGAGCCACCAAGGACCCCGTGCAAGGTGGCCTGGTCGAGCCTGAAGGGATCACCACCCTGGCGCGGAGCCACGACGAGCGAAACGTCCTCGATTTCAACGCCGTCACCCACCAGCCACGATTTGGCGGCGAACAGACCATTGCCGAGGTGATCTTCTGGGAACGTCCTCAAGGTGGGCAGGTGTTCCACACCGGATCAATCGCCACCGCCTGGGGGCTGTATCACGACGAGTCCCTGACCTTGCTCATCAAGAATGTGCTGCATCATTTCAACGTGACACCGAAGAGGTAGCGCTGCGATTCGCCGATACGCTGGGTCGGGCGAGGAGGCGATTTGGTGAGAATTTTTCAGAAGTGCTCTCATCATAATGTTTGATAGTTCGGACCCTGCGTTGTTCCCTTTCCTTTTCAACCCCGATCGAGAGGCGTCGGGGTTGGAAACGGAGCGCGGAAGAGAAATGCAAGAAGAGCCTGGCACCGCGGCAACCGGAGCGGTTGCCCTACAAGATCCCAACACATCCTTTCACCCGGGGCAGTGTGATGTGAGGGAAGGGAAGGGCAAAATCATTTGGGGCAAGATGATTGGTTGGCTTGAAACGATCATATTCCGGAAGTCGCTATCCGAAATTCGACAGCGTCCGAGAGGCTGGCGAGATCTCTAGAGCTTCCGAGCTAGCCGGATAATGAATTATTTGCCCTCAATCATTTTGCCGGCTTATGACTAACTATACTCAGCGCCATCATCAATTTCTAGTCGATCTCGAAGGATGTGAGGTTTGCCTGTAGTCGCACTGGAATGAGTGAGCTGTCGAGCTTCCAGTCCCGAAGGGACGAAAAATGTTAGATGGCATGAAGAACGTCAAGCAAGCACGCCACTCAGCGTGCATACTTGACGTCTTATGAAAAATACGAATCGTACGATAGCCGCAGCTTCCCGTAA
>JANQJH010000320.1 GCA_028281705.1 Verrucomicrobiales bacterium | reverse complement strand
TTGGAGAGCTCCACGCCTAACAAGTCCTTGATCAGGTGAGCCAGGCCAAACGTTCGCCAGCCGAGCAGCCGCGCCGCAATCTGCGTATCAAAAACCGGGTCCGGCACACGGCCATAGGTGCGCCTGAGTATACTCATGTCGTAGTCCGCACCATGCATCCAGACCTCCGACGCCTCGTCGAGAAAATCGAGCAAGGGCGTCTGGTCCTTGATCGCCAGGGGATCGATCAAGGCGAGATGATCCCCACAGCCAAACTGGATGAGGCAGATCTTTTCCCGATACGAATAGAGGCTGTCCGCCTCCGTATCGACGCAGCATGCCTCGCCACGAGGGCAACCCGCCAGGAACTCCTCCAATTCCGCCGGCTCCGAGAGAAAGGGAACTTCGCTCACGCTTCCTTCCGACATCTATTTCAGCCCTGACAGAAGCAATTCGATGTTTGAGTTTGTCCGTTTCACATTCCTCACCAGCTTTTCCATCGCCTCCCCCGCCGGCACCTGAGCCATTTGCCGCCGCAAGATGGCGACACGCGAATACTCGTCGGGGTGATAGAGCAGCTCATCCTTCCGCGTCCCCGATTTCAAGGTATGAATCGCCGGGAAGATCCGCTTCTCCACCAATTCACGGTCCAGGTGAACCTCGAGGTTCCCCGTCCCCTTAAACTCTTCAAAAATGATATCGTCCATCCGGCTCTCGGTTTCGACCAGCGCCGTCGCGAGAATGGTGAGACTTCCTCCTTCCTCCACATTCCGGGCCGCGCTGAAGAAACGCCGCGCCTTCTGCAGAGCCTTGGGATTCAGACCTCCCTGGGTCAGTCCGCCCTTGCCCCCCATGATGTTATTGTAGCCTCGTGAGAGCCGAGTGATACTATCGAGCAGGACAACGACGTCTTTCTTGAGTTCCACCAGACGCTTGGCGCGCTCCAGAACCAATTCCGCCACCTGGATGTGGCGCATCGGGGTCTCGTCAAAGGTCGAGCTGAACACTTGGGCGTCCACCGTCTCCCGAAAATCCGTCACTTCTTCAGGGCGCTCATCGATCAAGAGGATGATCAACTCGACCTCGCGATGGTTCTTGCTGATCGCCTTGGCAATGTCCTTCAAGAGGATCGTTTTCCCCGAGCGCGGCGACGCCACGATGAGACCACGCTGCCCCTTCCCCAGAGGCGAGACGAGATCGACGACCCGTGCACTGATCGAATTCAGCTCCTTGTTTTCCAGCAAGATCCGCTCCGAGGGAAAGAGTGCGGTCAGCCGTTCGAAAATGGGAGGCGCTTCGTGGTCCTCAACCGGCGTCCCCTCGATCTCCAGCACTTCTTCCACCGTGAGGTACTTTTCGCGCTTCTGTGGAGCGCGCACCAAAGCGCGCACGGAGATGCCGCTTTTCAGCTCGTAACGCCGCATGGTGGCATGCGGGAGATAGACGCAGTCCTGCATCGGAGCGAAACTGAACCGCGGCCAGCGGAGATGGCCAAAGCCTTCATGAGCCGCCTCGAGCACGCCCTCGGCCTCGATCTTGGTCCCGTTCCGTGAATAGAAGGAAAGGAGATCAAAGATGATCTGATGCTTCGACCGGTTTCCCGTCCGGAGCTCGTATTCACGGGCGATCTGATGGAGCTCGACGAGGGATTTGTCGTGGAAATCATTGAGAACGACACGCTCCGGGACGCTGGGCCCCTTCGGAGCCTCCTCTTCCTTTTCCAGAACGGCGACTTCTTGATCTCCCGCCGCCTCTTTCTTCGAGGCAGTCTCAGGAGCTTCCTGCTCAGTTTCGGTTTTCATCGTATTCAGTACTACTTAAAGCTCGGAAAGAGCCTGAGAAAGAGCTCCGCCTGGTCATCCAACCGCTCAACCGGGCCCTCATTCCAGATGAGGACGTCGGCCAGACGCACCTTCTCCTCGATGGGGAGCTGCGCCTCGATCACCGCGCAGGCGTCTCCCCGGGAAAGATGGGAGCGCCGCATCAGCCTTTGCTCCTGCATCGTTCGGGTCGTGGCCACCGTGGCGACCATGTCATTTGGATAAGATCCATTGGTTTCAAAATAGAGAGGCACGTCGGCGATGAAGAGACCCTCGGGCCGCTTCACAGAATATTCCGCGAAACAGGCCTCACAACGGCTTCTTACAAGGGGATGCAAGAGGGCCTCGAGCTGTCGTCGACACGACTCATCCGCGAAGACTACGCGTCTCAGCGCGGCACGGTTCAAAGATTCGCCTTCAAAGACAGCATCTCCAAACAGTTTCCGCAGTCTGGCCACGACCTGGGGCTCTGTCAAGAGCTGGTGGACGGCTTGATCACAGTCAAAATGGCCGATCTCAGGACGTTTCGCCTTCAGTCGCTCGAGAAACGTGCTCTTCCCCGTGGCGATCCCCCCCGTGACGACGAGACGCGTCATGAGCTAGCTCGATGTGGTGAACGATTCAATTGGGATCCCAAAAAACGCCGAAGGGTGGAAGATTACTCTCCCACCCTTCGGGTCTGATTGATTGTTTGTCTAGAATCCTTGGCTCAGAGCCTTCTCGGCCTGGCCGGCTTACTCGATTCCAGGAGTCGCGGTGAGCTGGCTCTCCAGCTGCTTGCGGAAAGCCATCCCGGAAGGATCGATCAAGCGTGCGGTGACGAAGATCACGAGATTCCTCCGGAGGTGCTGCTCGGAGGAGGAGCGGAACAGACGGCCGACGTAGGGAAGATCACCAACGATCGGCACCTTGTCGTGAACCTCCTGGACGTCCTCGCGAATGAGGCCACCGAGCGCGATGGTCGAACCATCATAGATCGTGACGTTGGTCGCCGCCCGGCGGGTGGAGAAGATCGGAAGATCAATCCGATTGTCGGTGACCACGATCTGGGTCGGATTCCCCAGCAAATCGGTTCCCGCAGCCGTGATCTCACTACCGTAGTTCACAAAGCCATCGAACTCGACAACCTCGGGAGCCAGGCTCAGGTCGATCGTGTAGGAGTCCGGACCCACTTGAGGATCCACCTCGAGAGTCACACCCGTGGGACGCATCTCAAAGGTGGTCGGGTGAGCCGGAGTCACCGGGAAGACGCCACCGCCACTGAGGACCGTGACCTCCTGGGGAAGCTCTGGTGGATCGAACTCGACCGGATAGATCAGTTCGCGAATCACTTCGATCTTGGCCTTTTGCGCGCTCTTCGTCACCACCGTGGGCGCCGTGACCAAGTCGGCAGCCTTGTGCTGGCTGAGCCCGCGCATGACGACCTGAAACTGCGGATCCGTCAGGATCCCGGCCACGGAGAGAATCCCCGGAGCAGGTGTGAGAGCCTCGGCCTGTCCGCGAGGCAGATCCTGAACGAGAGCGTCGAGAGCGCTTCCCCGGATGGCCTGCGAACCCGTCCGAAGACCCGCTGTCACCGGATTGATCCCATGAGGCGCCGTCACCGGGTTGCCATTGGCGTCCTGTCCGACCTCGAAGAAGGGAATCTGGCCCACGTTGTAACCACCCGACTGCTCGGTGTCGAAGGTGCCGCGGGAGTTACCGAGAGTACCGCCACCAGCGATGATGCGATCATTGCCCTTGATCCCGAAACCATTGAGCAACCAGTCGAATCCCAGTTCCTCGATGTTGTCCTGTTTGATCTCGAGAAACTTCACCCGGACCTCGACCTGTTTCACAATCTCCTCCTGGATGCTCTCCACGAAGGCGTCGACAAGTTCCATGTTGCTCTGGGTGTTGGTCACCACGAGCTGACTCGATCCGCGGTTGTAGAAGGCACTGGCACCCTGCGGCCAGGGAATGCCGCGGCTCCTCAGGATCTCATCAGGAGTGGCACGAGCGGCCAGGCTGCTGCTCGTGTCGGCAAAGGGATCATCTTCCGACGCGGCCGATTCCTCGGCCACCCCTTGCTTCTCGAAGGACGGCGGCACCGAATAGGTCTTGGTGAAGAGCTGCTCGCTGGCGAGATCAGCGCTGGGCACGATCTTGACCGCGAAGCGCTCCACGTTGTAGCGAAGACCGGCGAGTTCACAGGCGTAGCCCAGGACCACACCAAGGGGAGCGGAGTTCATCCGGATCGTGATCTGCTGGTTGAGGGCATTGCTATCCGCGGCGGCGATGTTCTGCTCGTCGAGGACGAACTTCACACCCACACCCTCGGGATCCAACTCGGTTGACTTGAGCTGAAGATAATCCTTGGCCGTGCGGATATTCACTGGGCCGAGATTGATCTGCGGGATGATGATGGAGTCCAGCTTCCGGCGAATGTCCTCACGCGAGTCACCTGAGAGTGAAAAGCCATCGCCGTCGGGACCGTCACCCAATCGCTTGCGCTCAGGAACGGGCATCTCCCATTTCTGCATGAGATCGTCTAACAACGCGGCCCGCGTGTGATCGTAGGCCGAGTCGAGGTAGCGGCTCCGCGCATTCTCGACGCGCTCGAGTCCCTGGCGGGCAGCCTTGTTGTACGGGTCGTCCCGCAGAACCTCAAAGAACCGGGCCTCGGAGGCATCGATCTCGCCAAGGTTGAGAGCGGCCTCGCCCTGACCAAGGTTGGCATTCACCCGGGCCACCTTCTCGCGGTGACGGCGGGTGTCCCCGGGAGCATACCACTCGGGATCGTTGAGGCGTTTCGTCAGTTCCTCGACAGAGGGCTGCGGGGCCTTGCCATGGTCAACATCGGCAAAGCCATCGAACTTGCCCGCCTCAAAGCCATCTCTCGAATTTCCCGAACCACTGCGCCGGCGATTGGGGGCGTAATCAGCCGCCACCTCCATGTAGCGCTTGGCGGCGTCCAAATCGCCCGCTCCCGCGGCTTCCTGCGCTAGATGGACGCAAACCCGGCCAAAGGCATCGGCATAGATGCCGCGCTCTTGCTCGGTCCGTTCCGCCTGCGGAAGGGTATCGAGAGCCAAGCGGTAGTAACTACCGGCATCGGCATGCTGTCCGGCCTTTTCCAGCTCAAGACCCTGATAGTAGGCCTCGCGTGCCTGGCCCACGAGATACTCGCGCTGGAGACGTTCCTGCTCAGCCGCCGTGGTGATACCCGGAGCATCTCCCGGCCCCGCCGTGGCGAGAGGTGCGGTCAAGAACTGCGTGGCCAGCAACGTTCCCGCGAAGAGAAGGGAGGCAGACCCGAGGGATTTTGAAGCTTCGTTCTTCATCATGTTCGTCAAATGCTTGGATTCTCCGTGGGTCGATTTACTTGCCATAGCTGACGGGGTTCTTGCCGTAGCTCATCGGCGGGATGGGATCCACTGGCGGGAAGAGCGACGAATCGAGTTCATCTTCTTCAAACTCGTCGTCCTGGTTCAGAGGCTGACCCGACGGGTCAATCAAGCGCGCGGTGACGAAGACCATCAAATTGCGTTTCTTCCGCTGTTCCGCCTCAATCTGGAACAGCCGGCCGACGTAGGGGAGATCACCGAAGATGGGCAACTTGTCCTGGGTGTGCTGCACGTCTTCACGAATCAAGCCACCAATGGCCACCGTGGAACCATCGTAGACGGTCACGTTGGTCGTCACGCGGCGGGTGGAGAAGACCGGCATCTCAATCCGGTTGGCGGTCAAGACGATCCGCGTGGTGTTCCCCAGGATGTCCTGGCCACTCGTGGTGATCGGGCTCCCGTAGTTCACGAAACCTTCAAACTCGACGACCTCGGGAACGAGATCCATCTCAATGGTGTAACCGTCAGGTCCAACCTGGGGCGTCACCTTGAGCGTCACCCCGGTGTTCCGCGTTTCAAAGGCGGTCGGCGTGGCCGGTGTCACCGGGAAGCTGGGAGGAGGCGTGGCCGCCACTGGATCCGCCGGATCGATCGGGGCTCCGGCCAGATCGCTCAGGTCACCGAAGTCCTGCGGCAACTCGGGCGGATCATACTCGGTCGGATAGATCAACTCGCGAATCACCTCGACCTGCGCCTGGGAACCACTGCGGGTCAAGATGCTCGGAGCGGAGAGAAGATCCGTGCCTTTCTTCTGATCGAGGGCACGCAGGATGACTTGGAATTGCGGGTCCGTGAGGACACCGGCGACAGAAAAGACGCCCGGGGCCGGATTGACAATCTCCGAGGCGGCACCAACTCGGCCGGCAGCCACCAGCGCCTCGATGGCGCTCTCGGCAATGGCCTCGGAGCCGCTCCGCAGACCGGCCGTGACCGGACTCAAGGGGTTCGTCAGCGGAATGGAATCCTGGTTTCCAAAGAAGGGGAACTGCGAGCCATCGAAGACACGCTCACTGCCGCCGACACTACCGCCACCGGCCATGATCTTGTCGCCGTCACCGAGTCCGAATCCACCGATGATCCAGTCGAAGCCGAACTCCTTCAGGTTGTCCTGTTGGATCTCGACGAACTTGGCCTCCACCTTGATCTGCTTGGGAACACCCTCATCAATCAGGTTCTGCACAAACTGGTCGACGATATCGAGCTGTGCCTGGGTGTTGCGCACCACCAGCTCGGAAGCGGAGGGGATGTAAAACGCCGTGGCGCCCTCTTCAAATTGAATCCCTTTGGATTCGAGGATCTCTTTGGCTGATTTCTTGCGGGTGAGAGTAGCACCACTGTCGGAAACGCCGGGATCCGCGAAGGGATCATCCACGGCATCGGCGCCACCATCATCGGCGCCACCGTCGATGCTCTGGAAGAAAGGAGGCACTTCATAGCGACGGGTGAAGAGCGCCTCGCTCCGATCCGTCAAGGGCACGATCATGACCGCGTGGGGCTCCATGCGGTACTTCACGCCGGCCAGACCGGTCACGTAGCGAAGAGCCTCCGCCAGGGGCACGTTTTGCAGGTCCAGGGTGATGGTCTGCTGATCGAGGACGCCCGGGCTGGACTGATTGATCTTGCGTTCATCAATGAGGATGTTGATCCCGCGGCGGGCCGGGTTTCCCTCGATGTTGTCCAGTTCAACGCTACGCTGCCGCAGGTAATCCACCGCGCTCTGGAGCGAAAATCCATTCATTCGCAACGAGGGGATGATGATGCCGTTCAGCTTGGCCGTGATGTAGCCAAGGCCACCGTCGTCGGCGGGAGCGGCCCCA
>JANQJH010000315.1 GCA_028281705.1 Verrucomicrobiales bacterium | reverse complement strand
AAAGCGAGGGTAAGGTGGATGCCATGGGGCATCTCATGTGGAACTGGACGAACAACGATCCCGCAGCTGCCTCCGCCTGGCTCGCTGAACAGCCCGCGGGTGCCAGTTACGATCACGGTGTCGGCGGATTGGCGAAGGCCGCTGCCTATTCGCAAAACGATCCCGAAGCCGGCCTCGCCTGGGCCTCCACCATCGGCAACGAAGAACTCCGGGCCAACATGACGCAAGCCACCCTCAGACAGTGGATGCGCCAGGATCCCAATGCCGCCGCAGCCTGGGCCAACGAGAACGGCGTGGAAGCGCCAGCCCCCAGGGGAAGCGCTGGCAAATAGGTGAGGGCTCCTTCCCTCTCACCCGATACCATCCGCAATGCCTGGCCTTCAGGGACTGAAGTCCCTGCCACATTCTTATGGCGACCTATACGACGGTGCGCCTGCCAGGAATGTGCGAGGGACTTCAGTCCCCAAACATACACGCGAAACACCTGGCCCATTTTTTTGCCTCTCCAACCCGATTCACTTCCTCTGCTGCAGCAACGTCCCCAACGCTTCAACCGAAAGCGACCGGTCATAGACCGCGACCTCGTCGACTTTCCCCTGGAATCCGCGCCCGACCGTAATCACTCTTCCCTTCTCTTCTGACAACTCTAGCGTTTCATCGATTTCGACTTCTGGCGACCCATCGAGATACGCCCTGATCCGTGAGGCGTCTCGAACCAGCGCCACGTGATGCCATCGGCCCTGTTCAATCACCGATTCGCCATGCAACAAGTCTAACCCTTCGCCTGAGACAAACAAGCGGCCGGCATGCTCGCCCTTGCCGGCAATCCCCAAAGTCAATCCACCGGCCTCCACCAGAACGCCCGTGGTCGCCTGCAAGTCGTTGGGAATTCCGTTCCAAAACCAGAGTGTCACCGTCGACTGATCTCCAGTTTGCCCCATCTCACCGGACAAATGCCCGCCGGCCAAGTGCAGGCAGCGACTGGCATACTTGCCCGCACTCGAAGCGGCATCGTCGATCCCTGATAGATAAAAGGCGACATCGCCAACCACCTTTCCATGCCTCGCATGGGGTGTCGCGTCGAGGAGGTGTCGCCCACCCAGCTCGCCGAGGCGCCAGTAAAAGTGGGGCTCCGAAGCCAACACCGCGGTGGCGTAGGCCCCCTTGGGTTCAACATAGAGCCGGCGGGGACGACCGGAAACCTCCTCCAGGAGAGTGAGGACGCCCTCGACGATCTTGGGTTCGGCCTCGACCTCCAGCCCCGCCGTCCTTGCCGGCCACGTGTTGTATCCGCCCAGGGCGTGCTGCTCCGGCGGTGGGATGTAGCCCGCGGCCCCGTTGGCCAGACTAACCGTGAACGTCGTCGCCAGAGGGCTCTGATACCTCACCTTGAGACCCGTGAGCGCATAAACTTCATTGGGCATGGCCGCGATCCCGAGTTCACCCACCCGGATCGCCTGGAGGACCACTTCCTCAGTGGGGTTTTCGTGAAGGTAGATCGCTTGTTCGGCATAGACCTCCGGGCGGTTTTTCGGCCGCCGTCCCGCCATGCCCTGCAGCATCTCCCGGGCCCACGCCAGCCGCTTTTCGTCGGGTGTTCGCCGCCCCAAAACGAACCGTTTCTCCGCCATGGCCAAGCTGATGTCTGATTCGTGATTCGCACGGCCATAGGCTTCCATCACAAGATCAACCAGTTCACTCGCATAGGACTTGATGTCGCGTTCGATCTTGGGCCGCGCGTAATCGGCCCACCACAGATCCCCACTCGTTCCCTGGGAAAGAATGCCGACGAAGTTCTCATTATCATCGGCAGCAGCCAATCGGCCAGCCAGCTCTCGGCAAAAGACTCCAAAGTAATCCGCGGAGGCCCCAGCATGACCACTGAAGTAATGCATGGAAAAATTGCCTAACAAGGCCAGAGGGCTTCCGTCGATCGTCCGCACGCTGAGAAAGGACAACCAAGGATCCGCCGGTCCTGACGGGCCAACAAACCGCGGACTCTGATAGCCGGGATGCATCATCGCGCGTACCGTCCGTTCGCCAAAAGGATCTTCCTGCATCGCGTCTGCCCGGGTGATCCATCGTCGGCAATGCGTGTAGTCGCCGGCATCCACCGAGGCCCAGGCCGCCTCGGCGGGCCGCAAATTCGTCACCGCGAGTTCGATCGCGCGAACAAGCTTGGGGAGCAGGAAAGCCGTGTAGCCAGGGTCAGCCCGCGAACCCAGGCAGAAGTTCATCACGCTGGGAGCTGAGTGGGTGTGCGTCGCCGAGATCAGAATTCTGTCTTTGGCCAGGCCGGTGGTTCGCTCAGCCAACGCTTTGGCCGCATCACACAACGTGCGGGGGATCATACAGCTATCGACGACGACCATCGCCAGCCGGGTATCCCCATCATCGAGCGCCAGACAGCGGGCGTGCAGTTTTTCCGTCGCCAGGGTGATCTGCCCCTCGAGGAAACTACCGTTTCGGATCACGGGGAACTCCAGGGGCGTGATATCCACCAAGGACGCTCCGGCCCTCAGCTCCTCCGCCGAGGCGGGATCGAGACCCCCCATGAAGTGAAAGAGGCCGAGAGACGCGAATAGAATCGGAAGAGCGAGACGATGTTGGTACATCGTCCCATCCTAACGGGTCCTTCCGGACACCGAAAGCCTGGAGTGAATCGCGCCACGGGACGCCTCCGGATGGAAACGGACAGATCTCGACGAATCTCCGTGCATTTGAGAGCATGCCGAGTAGTCATGCCACACCATTTCAAATCCTTTGCCTTGATCGTGCTCTGGGGAGCCTTGTCTCCCTTTTCGTCTGCCGAAGACATCACCTTCGAAATGTCTTCGGATACTGGCGAACGCCTACCCTGTCGCATTCACCTGACGGATGACCAGGGCAAAGCCTATCACCCTCCCAACGCGCCCTTTTGGCGAGGCGGATTCGTTTGCGACGGATCGGCCACACTCGAACTCGCCGAAGGCCGTTACCACTACGAGATCGAACGCGGGCCGGAATGGTCCGTGCGATCGGGCACGATTCACCTAACGGACGCCAGCCAGACTATTCGAGCCTCTCTCAGCCGCATTGCCGATCTCAAAGAGGAGGGCTGGTTTGGCGGTGACCTCCATGTGCACCGGCAGCCCGATGAACTTCCTCTTCATCTCGAGGCCGAAGATCTCTCCGTCGCCAGCGTGCAAACCTGGTGGAACAAGCGCAATCTCTGGGGCGATCTCACGCCGCAGAATCCGGTAAAGGAACACAATGGCCGCCATTACGATATCCTCGGTGGCGAGGACGAGCGGGGAGGCGGCGCTATTCTCTATCACCGCATGAACCAAGCGATCGATATCACCCAGGGACAGCGGGAGTTTCCCGCGTCCACCGCCTACCTGCGCCAGGCGAAGGAAGCCGGTTGTTGGGCGGAAATCGAAAAGCCCTTCTGGTGGGATACACCTCTATGGCTCGCCACCGGCCAGATCGACAGCGTCGGGCTAGCGCACAATCACATGAATCGCAGCCAAGTGCTAGGCAACGAAGCCTGGGGCCGCCCACGTGACCAGCAACGATTCCCAGGAGTCCATGGGAACGCCCTCTACACCCAAGACCTCTACTACAAAATCCTCAATACGGGTCTCCGCTTGCCGCCGTCGGCCGGCAGTGCCAGCGGCGTCCTGCCCAACCCGGTGGGCTACAATCGCGTCTACGTGCATCTGGAGAACGGCTTCACCTGGGACCGCTGGTGGGACGGCCTTCGGCGTGGCCGTTCATTCGTCACCAATGGCCCTCTACTCCGGCTCAAAGCCAACGAAGCTCTGCCGGGTGAGATCTTCCAATCGAATATGCCCTTACAAATCACCATCGACGGCGCCATCGATTCCCGCGACGCCATCGCCACCCTTGAATTGGTGCAGAACGGCGTCATCGAGGAAATTCATCTGCCCGCCACCCTAACCATCGACAAGAGCGGCTGGTTTCTCGTCCGGGCCATCACTCGAGTGCGTGAGACCTTCCGCTTCGCCTCCACCGCCCCATGGCACGTGGAAATCGGCGGCCAATCGCTGCCTCCGGATGAGGCAGCGGCCTCCTACTTTCTCCAGTGGGCCCAGGCACGCCAAGGCATCGTCGAAGAAGCGCTGAAGGACGATGACGAAAAGCGCCAAGCTGTGGTCAAAGACCACGCCGCAGCCGTCGACTACTGGAAGAAGAAGGTGGCTGCCGCCGCTGCCTCGAGCAATTAGGTGTGTTAGATGACTCCCCCTAGATCCTGAGAAGCAACATTCCGGAGGGCGAGGTCAGCCCCTGTGGTCCTGACCGCGAGCAGCCGCTTGCTGTGAGAGATGCTCGGGAAGGTGATGTCCTGGAAGATGCCCAGGCTTGGCGCTTCGGTGGCGTTCTATGGCAGCACGGTGGACTTGAACGCAAACGACCTGAAATAAAGCGCCCCCTCGACCGTCTCATCTGCTGTATGAGGATTTCGTGGTGCGTCTTCCCGCTCATCCTGCTGGCTGTTGGCTCGCCGAGGCCACCACTGCAGGCACAGGCTCCCGTCGGCGCCAGCACGCTCCCGGAGATCGCCTTCGCAGCCTTTGATTCCGAGAATGGGCTCACCAATCGCAACCTGACGGAATTTCACGGCAAGGTCATCATCCTCTACTACTTCACGCCCTGGTGATCCGAATGACTCTTTGTCGGCCGTCAGTTGGGCGAGTCCATTTTGAGTCACTACGACAACTCGAACAGAGGCGAGAATCGCTCGCGCAATGATCGCGGCGTGGAGATCGTTTCGATCACGCTGAGTATCGAACCCGAGGAATTCGAGGACTCCCTAAGATCCTTTGCCACGAATCAGGGGTTCGACATGATCGGACTCGATCTTGTGATCAGTGAACTCGGCGAGAGGGCACGAGTTCGGGAGGGTTTTTCTTTCTTCTCCGGTGAAGACCCAGCGCTCACGCCTGCCGAGGTCTGTTTCGACTATCGAAGGCGTCTGCTCATCATCAACGGCGTCCCTGGTCCCGAGCAGTGGCGGATTCTCTATAGCACCAACTTCTATTTGAGTCGCGAAGCCGAAGCGTTTCGGAACATCATCGATTCGGTGGGCCCAGCCGTTCCCAATCCCGAAGTGCCCATCGTGTCCATCCGAAGTACGGCGACCGGCGTTGAACTGACGTGGACCTGGGAGGCTCCCGTCGAACGCGCCATCACCGTCGAAAGATCGTCGAACTTGCTCCCCGGTCATTGGGAACTCCTCCGAGAGGGAGTGTCGAAAGATGGGGTCTACCGTATGAGGGTGCCCGCGTCTTCGAGCCCTGGCTCCTTTTTCCGAGCAAAAGCGTCACCCCCTTGGCCGCGATAGCGTAGGCCGGATTGGCAATCCGGACCTTCACGTAGCTTGGTGATAATAGTAGAATCAACTCTTAAGGAGCGATGACGCTTCTGCCATCGAAAGGAACGTTCACGCGTTCCTCTACAGGGCTCGATGGAACGTAGTAATGGCGCGAAGAGTAACCATACCAGGCGAGTTCAAGTGAACCGTCGATTTAATCGCCATCCATGCAGCTTGCCGTTTGACTTGCTTGGTGGCGGCCAATGGACGATGCTATGCCGCATGACTAGAATGCTGCCTTTCTTCGTATGGGCGCTGCTTGCGCTAACATTACCTCTTGAAGCAGCTCAAAAGTCGCCGCCTGCTCAGGAGTATCGCAATCAAGCACGGCGCGAGGAAGGTGATCCGGCTCGAGGTGCCAAGATTTTTGTCGACGATCGCGCCACCTGTTCATAATGCCATACGATTGATGGATCCGGGGGCAAGGCTGGGCCCGATCTGCAAGCTGCGGGTGACAAATTCTCCCGTGATGATCTCATTCAATCTGTGTTAGAACCCTCGGCCACGATCATGATGGGCTATGCCATGTCTATCGTGGAAACGAAGCAGGGAGTGGAGTATGCCGGCGTTGTTCGCGATGTTTCAGAGACCGAACTGGTTTTGGCCGGAGTGGGAGACGTGCGCCAGAGGATTCCTCGAACGAGCATCAAGAGTCAGACCACCAGCAAGTTATCATTCATGCCAAGCGGGTTGCATGCCAACCTGACCACCGCAGAATTCACCGATCTTATTGCTTATCTCGAAAGCCTCAAACACGCGGAATCGGCGTTGAGCAATACCGTGGGCACTCCCGAGATCATTGCCAAAGCGACGCAGCCTGTACGTCTGCAGCCCTTCTTGTCCAAACCCCATCAATTCCACAAACCCGTGTGGTTTGAAGAGCACCCACTCATTGAAGACGTCTACGTCTTGGTTGAGCAGGAGAAGGCGCGCATTTCAGTAATCGACAAGCGGGGCGGCGAGGAATCCATCACCTTGCTCGTGGATCTGAAAGAAGAAGTGCACACCGCTCCAAACGAAGGTTTGTTAGGCTTCGATTTCCATCCTGACTTTGCCAGCAATCGCGCCTACTACATCATGCACGAAATCATGGATGGCGATCAGCGTGGTATGGCGATCGCCAGGCGCGCATTTGGCGAGAACTACCTAACCGACTCTAGCCCCAAGGGTGCATCGGAGCGCATTCTAGCCATCAAAGCCACCACCGAAGTGCACCATGGCGGCGGCATCGAGTTTGGCCCCGATGGTCTGCTCTACATCGGGATGGGAGATGGAGGTCCTCAAGAAGACCCACAAGGGCACGGGCAGGATCTAGCCACCTTGGAAGGCAAGCTGCTGCGCATCGACGTGGACCGACGGCAAGGAACGCTGCCCTATGCCATTCCACCTAACAATCCCTTTGCAGGACACTCCAATCCTAGCGTTCGTCCGGAAATCTTTGCTTACGGCTTACGCCAGGCCTGGCGTTTCAGCTTCGATCCGCACAACGCTGATCACCTTTGGGTGGGCGATGTGGGGCAGAATCGTTTTGAAGAAATCACGATGGTGCGTGCCGGCGAGAACCACGGTTGGAATGTCTACGAAGGCTTTGAGTTGTTCTCCACCGTCCACCGGAGGGACGGCGAGATTTTTGTTCCGCCCGTGGTCTCGTTTCGGCGTAGCCATGGCCTTTCCATTACCGGTGGCTACGTTTATCGCGCCCAACCAGACTCCCCGTTTTACGGAGTCTATATCTGTGGGGATTACGAATCGAAACGATTGTGGGGCATCACCCAGACTGACCGAAAGCTCGACCAGATTCTCGAGATCGGCACCAGTCCGGCCAAAGTGGTCGCTTTCGGCCGGGATCGCGAGGGCTCTTTGTATGTCATCGGTTATGACAATGGCATGATTTACAAGATGGACTTCAGCAACGCCACCTTCTCCGAGACTCCATGATCGCGCGCTGGCAGAGCCGCTATCAGAGATTAACGTAGGTGGGGCGATGTCATCTATCAAATCCTCTGACAACCGGGGCCTCGAGGTGGATACGCTTCAGCGTGTCCGCATTTCCCAGGCCCGTAAGGAGACCCTGCTCGATGAATTGGCCTGATCCTGGCTTTCTCTGCTTCTTTAATTGCTCCCACCATTTTCCCTAAGACTTTGGTGATCAACGAGCGAGCCCTGTCGAAGTGATTCCTCGATCGTGGCGGCGTTCAGCGGGAGAACGGGCGATGTTTTTAGCTTGCCCTCGGCTGCCAAAATCGACTAAAAACATAGGTAGTACCCGGAGTGCTAAGATCCGTATCAACCATCCTCACGTCATGAGAGTATCCAGCCGATCCATCCACCTCCTACTTCTCTTGGGATTTCTCCCCACTGCCCTCTTCGCCCAACTGTCCCCGAGGGTGCGTCAGAATCCCGATTTTGTGAATTTCGAGTCCCCCCATGTCCACCCCATGGACCTGAACGCGGAGCGAACGAAGCTTGCGGTGTGCAACACGGCCGCGGGTCGCGTGGAAATTTTCAATGTCTCCGCTAGCGACGGTGCGTTGGCGCATGAATCTAGCATCTTCACTGGCATGGAGCCCGTTTCCGTGCGTTTCCGCACGAACAAGGAACTCTGGGTGACCAACCACCTCTCTGACAGCATCACCGTGGTCGATGTGACGAAGCAACGCACCTTGAATCTTATCAAGACCGCGGACGAGCCCTGTGACGTCGTCTTCGCCGGCGATCCCGCCAAGGCTTACGTCACTTGTTCTCAAGTGAACAAGGTCCTCGTCATCGATGTCGCCAATCCGCAGGCCAAACCGGAAGAGATGATCATCGAAGGTGAAGATCCTCGTGCGCTCAGTGTCAGTCCCGATGGGCGATATGTTTTCGCCGCGGTCTACGAATCGGGTAACGGCACGACGATCCTTGGCGGCGGGCGAACCGACTCTCCCATGCTGACTTATCCTCCCAATGTCGTCAGCAACCCGTTGAGCCCCTATCAAGGCACCAATCCGGCGCCCAACGATGGAAACAATTACGCTCCGGCTCCAAGCCCCCTTTTCCCGCCGACTTATAACAAGTCGAGCTTGATCGTGAGAAAAGACCGTGAGGGGCGCTGGCGAGATGACAACAACGGCGACTGGACGCGATTTGTCAGCGGCGATCTGGCGAAGGAATCGGGCCGCGAGCCGGGATGGGACCTGGTGGACAATGACCTCGCCATCATCGATACGAGGAACGATCACCGGATCTCCTACGCGGAGAGCCTGATGACGACCTGCATGGCCCTGGGTGTCAACGCGGAGACGGGTGACCTCACCGTGATTGGAACCGAAGCGAACAATCAGATACGATTCGAGCCCAATCTGAATGGCAAATTCATCGAAGTCCGTCAGGCTACCATCCGAGTCGGCGCCGACGGCCATGTCGAGTATCTCTCCTCGACCGATCTCAACCCTCATTTGGATTATTCCACGCCGACCGTGCCTCAGGAGACGCGCAATCTGTCGATCGGCGATCCTCGAGCCATCGCTTGGACGGAAATGGGCGACAAGGCGTTCATCGCGGGCATGGGATCGAACAATGTCATCGTCATCGATTCAAAGGGCGATCGCCTGCTCGAGGGCAAGACGATCGATGTGGGAGAGGGTCCCACGGGATTGGCACTCCATCAGGAGGCCAACCGGCTTTACGTCCTCAACCGTTTTGAAGCCACCGTTTCCGTGGTGGACACGGAAGAGCATGCCGAACTCGAGCGGGTCGCCTATGCGGATCCCACACCGGAGTTCGTGCGCGTCGGACGCCGCCACCTCTTCAATACCCACGAGACCTCGGGCCTGGGCCAGGCGTCCTGTGCCTCCTGCCACGTCGACGCCCGCATGGATCGCTTGGCTTGGGATCTTGGAGTCCCCCAAAAACTTCAAACTCTGGATAAGACACGCCGGGTGGATGTCATCTCCAAGGGCCCCGCCACTTTCGAGAATCAGACGGTGAAGATGAGTCCAATGAAGGGGGCGATGGTGACGCCTACCTTGCAAGGAATCATCGGCAATGGTCCCTTCCATTGGCGCGGTGATCGCGACGACATTGAAGAATTCAACGCCACCTATGAAGATTTGTTAGGCGACGATGAAGAACTCACCAAGTCCGAGATGACTGAATTCAAGCATTACCTCGCCACGATCTACTTCTCACCGAACCCCTACCGCAATGCCGACGGCACGCTTTCGGAAGAGATTCCGCTGCCGGGAGAGGTGGCCTCCGGACAGTTCGAGCTGGAAGAGGGAGCGCCCCTGCCCGCGGGGAACGCCAAACGGGGTCGAGAACTCTTCGGCGTCGGATCATTCTCGCGATCGTTCAACACCAATGAAGTTGGATTTCTCGGCGGTCGCTCCTGTGCCCAATGCCATGCGGCCTCCCTGTCCGGCGGCTACTACCATGGCCGTGGGTCCATGCTAGTCACCGAGATGTCCGAATCGACCATGGAAGTCGGTCGACCGCCGTTCCTGCGCGATCTCCCCGAAAAACTGGGCTTCCGGTCTCAAGGGAAGAGTCTCACCGGATTCGGCCTCCTGCACGACGGCTCCATGGATTCCCTCAGCCGCTACATGACGCAACCCTTGTTCAGCTTGGATTCCGATCAGGAAGTTGCGGATATCATTGCCTACATGCTTTCGATCAATGGAGATACCTTCGACACCTCTGGCCTCCTCGGGGCTTCCATACAGACCCGATCCGCCAAACAGTTGATCAGCTCTACCAATGCCTACGATGTCCATCCAGGTGTCGGGCAGCAGGCGCACCTGGATCAGATTCGCCAGAATCCCATTCTCATTTTCGGTCTCTTCCGCCAGCTCGCTGACGTCGACCGTGGTCGGGACTCCATCGCGGCAGTGTTGCACGCCTCGGATGGCTCGGGGCTTCAGAGGTCTTGGGTCTACAACAGGATTAAGGAGAGATTCTTCCCCGACACGTATGTTGAGGATTCCATCACGAGCGTCGGACTTCTCCGCCGCGAAGACCTGAGTGGGCTCGTCTTAACATTGACCCCCCACTACTCCGAGACTACTCATGGCCTCGATCTGGATGGCGATCAGCTCTTGAACTTCGATGAGATCCGGGACCTCGATCCCGATACCGCCGGGATCCAGAACCCGTTTGATCCCGCGATAGCCGATAGTTCCGGCGATGACGGGTCGACGGAACCTGATGGCATTTCGGATCATCTCAACGACTTCGATGGCAACGGGGTCTCCAATCTGGAAGAGTTTCAGCGGGGCATGAATCCTCTGGGTCTAGGCCGGCTCCGGCCCAATCCTCCCGAGGTCGATCTCAAGATCGTCGAGACGGACCGCCCTGCAGGTTACTCGCTCGAGTATACCACGCGCGCCTCGAAGGTTTACGAGGTCGAATCCTCACATGACCTCAAAACCTGGACCAGGGAGCACGGATCGGGCCACCGGGCTTCCGTTTCCAGCAAGCGTCGCTGGCCCGTCCCCCTCAATCCCGATGCGGATGGACCCGTCTATTACCGCATTCGGGTATTCGACAAATAAGTGAGCTACATTTCCGCCATTCCTGATGGTGAAACAGGCGTCTCGCCCGCGAGGCGTCTGTTTCACGTTGGCAATCGACGAAACTTTTAGTTTGTCATTTTCGTCAAAATCGACTAAATGTTTAAATAACCCCTCTTCTCGGTCCAAAATATTATTCACCACGTCATGAGACCTAATCCACTACCTGCTATCCTCCTTCTGCTAGGAGTCGTGATGCACTCCGCTGCGCTTGCTCAGCTCGGCGAGAATGTTCTACAGAACCCCGATTTCGTAAATTTCGAATCGCCCCATGTCCATCCGATGGATCTCAACGAGGAGCGAACCAAGCTAGCCCTTTGCAACACGGCGGCTGGACGGGTGGAGATCTTCGCCATCTCTCAAGAGGACGCCTCCCCCGTGCATGAGTCGAGTATCTTCACGGGGCTGGAACCGGTGTCGGTCCGGTTCCGCACCAATGATGAACTTTGGGTGGCCAATCACGTCTCCGACAGTATCGCCGTCGTTGATCTCACCCGCGGGCACATCCAACGCCTGATCAAAACTCCCGACGAGCCCTGTGACATCGTCTTCGCCGGCGATCCCGCCAAGGCCTATGTCACCTGTTCCCAGGTGAACCAGGTCATCGTGATTGATGTCGCCACGCCCGATGCCGAGCCCGAGAAGATCGAGATCGAAGGCGAAGACCCACGCTCGCTTAGCGTGAGCCCCGATGGACGCTTCATCTTTGCCGCGGTCTACGAATCCGGAAACGGATCCACCATTCTTGGCGGTGGACGGACGGACTCCCCGATGCTGACCTACCCGCCCAATGTCGTCAGCAACAAGCTCGGACCCTATCAAGGCACCAATCCGGCGCCAAATAACGGCAACCTCTACACGCCGTCTCCCGGCCCGCTTGCTGAAGTCGATTGGAACAAATCGAGTCTGATCGTGAGAAAGGACAAACAAGGGCGATGGAAGGACGACAACAATGGTGACTGGACGCGCTTCGTCAGCGGCGATCTGGCCAAAGAGTCAGGACGGGAGCCTGGCTGGGACCTGGTGGACAACGATGTCGCCATCATCGATACCGCGCAAGGCAACAAGGTGACCTACGCCGAAAGCCTCATGACGACTTGCATGGCTATTGGGACGAATCCGGAAACGGGGGAAATCACCCTCATTGGAACCGAGGCCCACAACGAAATACGCTTCGAGCCCATCCTCAATGGCAAGTTCATCGAAGTCCGTCAGGCGACTTTCAGCGTTGGCCCTGATGGCAGTATCGAACAACGATCCGCCACCGATCTCAATCCCCATTTGGACTACTCCACACCGACCGTGCCTCAAGAGACACGCCGCCTCTCGATTGGCGATCCCCGGGCCATCGCCTGGACGAAGTCGGGCGACCAGGCTTTCATCGCCGGGATGGGATCCAACAACGTCATTGTCACCGATGCCAAGGGCAACCGTCTTCTCGACGGCAAGACGATCGATGTCGGTGAAGGTCCCACTGGACTCGCGCTTCACGAAGAGGCCGATCGGCTCTACGTTCTCAACCGCTTCGAAGCCACGGTGTCCGTGATCGACACGGAATCGCATGTCGAACGCCAGCGAGTCGCCTATGCTGATCCCACTCCGGACTTCGTCCGCGCCGGACGCCGCCATCTTTTCAATACCCACGAGACCTCAGGCCTGGGTCAGGCTTCCTGCGCCTCCTGCCACGTGGACGCCCGCATGGATCGCCTGGCCTGGGACCTGGGCGCCCCGCAAGAGGAGCAGAACTTGGAGAAGGACCGATTGGTCGATATCATCTCCGGTGACGTGGCCACCTTTGAAGACCAAACGGTGGCAATGAGTCCCATGAAAGGCGCCATGGTCACAACGACCTTGCAGGGCATCATC
>JANQJH010000311.1 GCA_028281705.1 Verrucomicrobiales bacterium | reverse complement strand
CCGTCCGGTGCATCCCCCGCTTGACCCGTCCCTGCAAATTCTCTACCAGAGCCGGAACCAATCAGCTCGATCATGCATGAACCCATGAAAGCAGTCATCACCGGAGGCGCCGGTTTTCTCGGTCAGCGCCTGGCCAAACAAATTCTCGAGTTAGGCACCCTGCACGATTCCAATGGCGCCGAGCGCCCCGTTTCCAAACTCCTCCTCAGTGATGTGGCCGAACCTTCCGTGGCCCTGCCGGACGACGATCGGCTCGAATTCATCAAGGGAGACTTCGGCGACCCCACCATCAGCAGCCAACTCATCACACCCGACACCGGAGTCGTCTTTCACCTGGCCGCCGTGGTAAGCGGCGGCGCGGAGGAGGATTTCGAGCTCGGCATGGCGGTCAACCTCCACGCCACCGAACGGCTGCTGGAGAGTCTGAGACACCTGGAAACCTGCCCCCGGCTGGTCTTCGCCAGCTCCGTCGCCGCCTACGGGGGCGATCTGCCGGAGGTCATCCAGGATGACACGCCGCTCACGCCGCAAACGTCCTACGGATGCCAAAAGGCGATCACCGAGTTTCTCATCAACGACTACACCCGTCGCGGCTTTCTCGATGGCCGCGCCCTCCGCCTGCCGACCATCGTGGTGCGCCCCGGCAAACCCAACAAGGCGGCGTCCAGTTTCGCCAGTTCCGTGGTCCGCGAACCGCTCCAGGGGGCGACCTATGCCTGCCCCGTGCCCCCCGAGACCGGCGTCTGGATTCTCTCGCCCAAACAAGTCGTCGAGAGCTTTCTCCACGCCTCGCGCCTGGCTCCCGAAGCCTGGGGCTTTCATCGCGCCGTCGCCCTCCCCGGCCTCACCACCACGGTGCAGGAAATGGTCGACGCCATGCACGCCATCGGCGGCCAGGAGGTGATCGACCGCATCCATTGGGAGCCCGACGCCGTCATCCAGCGCATTGTCAATACCTGGCCGGTCAACTTCAATCCGGAGCGGGCACGCCAACTCGGGTTCGAAGCGGACCCGAATATCCGGCAGATCATCGATGACTTTGTCAGCGACGAACTCGGCGGCAAGGTGCGTTGAGACCGATCGGAGGGTTCGCAACACGTCACATGAGGCTCCGTTTCTCCTTGAGTTCCCTCCATCCCCTCGCTTTCGTTTGGGGTTATGCCCGGCATCTTCACTTCTTCCCGCCAAAGCCGACGACGTTTCCTTCGGGGCGCCGTGCAATCGGCCGCCTGCATCACCTACTGGCCTCTCCACGCCGCGACCACGGACAAAGCTGAAGCCACTTCGCGACGCTGGGCCCTTCTGGCAGACACGCATCTCGCGGCCAATCGCGACGAGGTCTATCGCGGCTCCTACCCTTACAAAAACCTCACTTCAATCGTCCCCTCGATCAAAGAGACGGCGCCCTCGGGTGCCCTCATCGTCGGGGACGTCGCCAGACATGACGGGAGGGTGGCGGACTACGAACTCTTGAAGTCCGTCACGAAACCGCTAGCCAGCGAAGTTCCCATCTTTCTAGGCCTGGGCAATCACGACCATCGCCCGCGGTTTCGCCAGGTCTTCCCCCAAAGCCCGGACTCGGGAGTACGCCAGGCACTCACTGAGAAACACGTGGTTGTGATCGATCAAGCGCCCATTGTGAGGATCGTTCTCCTGGATTCCCTGCGCCGCGTCAATGGAGGCGCCGGTGAACTCGGAGCCGCACAGCGAACTTGGCTCCAAGGGTTCCTCAGCAAGCCCAAGGATGACGTTCCCGTGGTCATCGCCGTGCATCACACCTTCGGATCGGGTGGCGGCCACCTTCAGGACACGACCCAGTTCTTTCAAATGATCGATGACGCGCCTCAAGTGAAGGCCGTGCTCTACGGACACTCCCATCGATTCCAGTTTTCCCGGCGCAAGGGTCTCCACCTGATCAACCTGCCACCAGTGGGCTATGCCTTTGATCATGCACAACCCCTGGGATGGCTCGACACGGAATTCCATGCCTCCGGAGCCAAGCTCACTCTCAAAACGGTCGATCCGAAGTCACCGCGCTCCAGCGAAACCAAAGAACTGGACTGGCGCTAACTGTCTATCATCGAAGTGATGCGGACACTCTTGTCCGCCTCCCACTTTACTCATCGACCGTGAAACCGGCATCACGCCGGTCCCTTCCCAATTACGTCCCGGAATCAAAACGCCCACTGGAGACCACATTCCCCGCGCCTTCGCGGACATGTTCTTCGATGCAGTGGACGAGATTCTTGATCCGAATGGGCTTCGCCAGATAGAGCAGGCCGTCACGCGTCACCCCACCGGTCTCGGAGCCCTCCATGAGCGAGGTCAGCATGATGATGGGCACGTGGGTTAGTTCCTCGTCCGCCCGCAACCGTTTGGCCAGCTCGGGGCCGTGAATGTCCGGCATGACGACATCGAGGATGATGAGATCCGGTTTGAATTTCTTGGCATGTTCCTGGGCGGCTACGGGATTGGACTCCACCCCCACCTCGTAGCGCCCCGTCTTCTCGAGGTTCATTTTCAAGAGCTCGCTGAAGCTCTCCTCGTCATCCACGGCAAAAATTCGGCGCTTGCGCCCGGCCACGAGGGCCTTCAACTCCGTGTGGAAATCCGCCGCCTGCGATCGGCAGGATTCCCAACAGGCGAGGACCATTTTCGCGGAAAGTCCCTTGGTATTGGCCTCTTCCAGGGCGGCGTGGATCTCTTCGGGATCCCATAGGGCGTCGTCCTCCGCCTCCTTCAAAAGCTGACGCAGTTCGTCCCACTGAGAATCTCCCGGTTCCATGCCCCCATAAGATACTTCGGGAAGCCAAAACGTCTATGAAGAATCTGCCACAAAAGCGCCCAATTCACCGGGGCCGGCACCGCTCTGGGAGAATCCTTGCATTCGGTCGAATCCGCGAAGATGATCGCCTGTCATCATGTCCGAATCTTCTTCTTCTTCATCGATCCTGCCAGAGGACGACGTGGCCGCGATCGATCAGCTTCGAGGGACCTACGATCAGCTCACGGCCGAACTCGGGAAGGTCATTGTCGGCCAGAACGAAGTCATCGAGCAGCTCTGTATCTGTCTCTTCGCCCAGGGCCACGCACTTCTCATGGGCGTGCCCGGGCTGGCGAAAACGCTTCTCATCAGCCGACTAGCAGAAACGCTTTCCCTAGCATTCAGCCGCATCCAGTTCACTCCGGATCTCATGCCGATGGACATCACGGGGACGGACATTCTGCAAGAGGTTCCCGGGGGCAAGCGGGAGTTCGAGTTCGTCAAGGGCCCCGTCTTTGCCAACATCGTCCTCGCTGATGAAATCAACCGGGCGCCGGCCAAGACCCAGGCTGCCATGCTCGAGGCCATGCAGGAACATCGCGTCACCGTGGCGGGACGCACTTACACGCTCGATTCCCCCTTCTTTGTCCTCGCGACGCAGAACCCCATCGAACAAGAGGGCACCTATCCCCTGCCGGAGGCCCAGTTAGACCGATTCATGTTCATGATCGGAGTCGATTACCCGAGCCGGGATGAGGAGATCGACATCATACGCTCCACCACCGGAGCCCCGGCGCCCGCTCTGGACCACATCCTCGACGGCGCTCGCGTCCGAGCCTATCAGGATCTGGTGCGCCGCATTCCCGTGCCCGATCACCTCTACGCCTTCGCCGCCGATCTCGTCCGGCAGACCCGTCCGGGAAGCACGGAGGCTCCGGATTGGCTCAAACCGCTCGTCGGCTGGGGCGCCGGCCCGCGCGCCGCCCAGTATCTCGTCCTCGGCGCCAAGGCCCGCGCGGCACTTCACGGCAGCTACATGGTGCGGCTCGAAGATGTGACCGCCGTGGCCGAACCCGTACTCAGACACCGCGTGATGACGACCTTCACCGCACAGTCGGACGGCATCTCCAGCATCGACGTGACCAGGCGGATCGTGGACGAGTTGAAGAAGGCGAGTTGAAGAACACCGGACACGAATTTCTCGACAGCGGGGTGATCTCACGGTTGCTCGCGCTGCCCCTCAACGCACGCCAACCCGTCACGGGAACCGTATCCGGGAGACACCGCAGTCCCTTCCGGGGATCGTCGATCGAGTTCGCCCAGTACCGGAAGTACGTGCCCGGGGATGACACCCGGCGCCTCGACTGGCGGACCTGGGGACGATCAGATCGCTTCTACGTCAAGGAGTTCGAGGCCGATACCAACCTCCGCCTCGCGCTCGTCGTCGATGCCAGCGGTTCGATGGACTTCGGCCCCAAGGGCAACACCCGGATGGACTACGCCCGCCGATTGGGCGGGACCCTGGCCTACCTCGCGGCCAACCAGGGGGACGCCGTGGGGATCTGGGGCGTGGGAAAGGATCACCGGCAGAAATTGCCCGCCAAGCGGGGGCCGAGTCATCTCAAGCTGGTTCTCGACCACTTCACCGACTTGAAGGCCAAGGGCGAAACGACCATCCTCGAATCGCTCCATGAGGCGGCCGATCAGATCACCCAGCGCGCCCTCGTCGTCGTGGTGTCGGATTTCTTCGTCGAACCCGAGGACCTCAAGGACGCCCTGCTCCATCTCAGGTTTCAACGGCACGACATCGCCCTCTTTCACGTGCTCGATGCCGGGGAACTTCAGTTCGACTTTGATCGGCCGGCCCGGTTCATCGACATGGAGGGAGGCGAATCCGTCCTCACCGACCCGGCGCTGATCTCCCGGCGCTACAAGGAAGTGGTCAAGACCTACCTGGCCCAAATGGACGAGGTCGTCCGCCTCACCGGGGCGGACTACCATCGCGTGCTCATGGAAGAGGCCTACGAGACCGTCCTCGCCCGGTTTCTCCTGGCGCGCCTCCAGACCAAGGGGAAACAACGCCAACGAATGCCATGAGTTTTCTCGCGCCGCTGTTGCTTTTCGGCCTCCCCCTGGCCCTCATCCCCGTCATCATTCACCTCATCCACTTGCTTCGCCGGCGGCAAGTGCCATGGGCCGCCATGATGTTTCTACGCAAGGCGCAAAAGATGAACAAAGGGCTCTCCAAGCTCCGCCAGTACCTCATCCTCGCTTTCCGCATGCTGGCCATCACCGCGCTGATCCTAACCATCGCACGCCCCCTTGCCGGTGGCTTGTTAGGCCTCACCGGAGGCGCCCCGGATTCGGTCATCGTCCTCCTGGACCGCAGTGCCTCCATGGAAGAGCAACTCCTCACCACCGGTACGAGCAAGCGCCGGGCCGGCCTGGAGAACCTGACGGCCGCCATTGAAGAGGCCTACGGCAAGCGCTCCACCCTCGTCCTCATCGATAGCGCCACCCTGAAACCGATCTTGTTAGAAAACGCCGCCGCTCTGATCGACCTTCCCCAATCCGGCCCGACGGAGACCGCGGCCGACATCCCCGCGCTAATGCAGAGTGCCCTGGATTACATGAGCACCAATGAAACCGGTCGCACGGACGTCTGGCTCGTGAGCGATCTCCGGCAGGGCGACTGGGACCCCAGCGGCGGCCGCTGGACCGCCCTGCGCAGCGCCTTCTCCACGCTTCAAGGCGTCCGCTTTCATCTCCTGACCTACCCGGAACAGCCGGCAGATGACCTCAGTGTCACCGTGGAAAACGTCATGCGACGGGGTTCCGCGGAGGGCGCCGAGCTTTTGTTAGACCTGCGCCTCCAACGCCGCGAGGCGCAGTCGGCTTCGCGCACGCCGAAGAAACTCCCGCTCCGCGTCGTCGTGGAAGGTGTCAGTAGCAACCTGGAGGTCACCATGACCGGCCCGCAGACACTCCTCCGCGCCCAGACCATCCCCATCGACAAGGAGACCGTTCGCGGCTGGGGACGCGTCGAATTGCCGGCGGATTCCGGTCCGGCAAATAACGTGTTTCATTTCGTCTTCGATGACCCGGCGCCGCTAAAATCGGTCGTCGTGACGAACGACCCGGATGTGGCTCGCCCATTGGCCGCCGCGCTCTCGGCCCCGGCGAATCCAGCAAGGACCTACGAATCGGCAGTGTTGCCCAACGAGCGCGCGGCGGAGATCGCCTGGGAAGAGACCGCCGTCATCGTTTGGCAAGCGCCTCTTCCGGCTCCCGATTCCGCCATCGCCAAACAATTAGAAAACCACCTCCGCCAAGGCCGGCAGCTCTTCTTTCTCCCGCCATCGGAAACCAGCCGGAGTGAGCACGCCTTTGCTGGCGTCTCCTGGACTGCCTGGGAGGAACCCGGTAAGTCCGCCCTCCTTGAATGGTGGCGGAGCGACGCCGGTCTTCTGGGGCCCACGCGGGCGGGAGCGGCCCTGCCCGTGGGCGAGATCGAAGTCCAGCGCTGGCGCGGGATCGAGGGAGAAACCATTCCCCTGGCCCGACTGGGCGATGAGAGCAACCGGGCCCTCATTCTGGCACAATCCGTCGACATGAGCGGCCAGACGGGCGCTCTGTTCCTCACCACCTTGCCGGGATCCGGCTCTTCCACCATGGCCCGGGACGGCGTGGTTCTCTACGTGCTGCTCCACCGCGCGCTGGAAGCGGGAGCGACTTCGTTAGGCTACGCCCAACACCGGGACGCTAGCAGAACCGCCCTGGGCCAGTCCACGGACGACTGGAAACGCGCCAACGCGGGAGAACAACCTCCCAGCGACACTCTTTCCGTTTCACGCCCACTTCGCGGAGGTGTGTTGCACCACGTCTCAAGTCCTCTCCAGGTCGCCCTCAATCGGCCACCGGCAGAGGATGATCCCATCACGCTCGACAAGAGTACCTTGGAGGATCTCTTTGCCGGCCTCGACTGGCGTCTCCTGGAGCGCACGCTGGAGAACGAAAAAAGCCTCACGAGCGAAGTCTGGCGGACGTTCCTCATCCTCATGGCCGCCGCCATCCTCTTCGAGGCACTGCTCTGCATGCCCCGCAAGCGAGCGGCGAGCTCGGCCGACTCTCACAGTTTTCCGGCAGCCGAAGAAACTAGTGCTCCACTGTGAGACGAATGAAGCGCGCCTGTCCCGCTTCGAAGGCCACCTTGTCGCGCACACTCAAGGTGGAAACACTATCCACCAAGGTCGCGGTCGACGACGGCCCGCTCATCCAAGTCTCGAGATCGCTGGAGACTTCCACACGGTAGCGCAGCTGCAGCACGTTGGGCTTGAAAACCAAGAGCCGAAGATAGCGATACCCTGCCACTTCCACCAGATCGACGGCGTAGGGAACTTCGAGCTCCGTTTCCGCCATCACCGGATCACTTCCCACGGCCATCTCCATGAGATTGTCCCGGCCATCTCCGTCGGGATCCGAATGGAGCTGCCCCACGGCTTCATCGTCCAGTTCCTCGGCAGTGAATTTCGTGGCCAACCACTGTTCGGGAGAAAGGGACGGCGCGGAGAGCACCCCTTGGATCTGCGACATCCGCATGAGATAGGGAGAGCCAGAACTCTTGATCGAACCGATGACGACCGTGGATGCATCCGCAATGTTCCACGTCAGGGGAAATCCCAGAGCGGCATCGGGAAATTCCCAGGCCGAGTTCGTCGCCAGAATCCATTCGGGATCACTTCCTCCCGTGGTTCCCCACATGTAGACCTGGCGTCCCTCCGTGTAGGGCGCGTCATTGTTGGCGAACTGGACCGTGCTGGCGAAGAAACCCGTGTCCGGATTGTAGGTCGTCCGGTCAATCACCGTCCATCGCGAGGCCCACTGCGCCATGTTCGTTAGACTGGGTCTGAACGGCACCTCAAAGGTACCCAACTCGAAGGTCACGGTGTCTCCAAATGGCTCTCCCAAAGCGAGTTGGTCGGTAGAGTTCGGCACGCTCTGCCAGACCAACTTGGCGCCGTCGGCACGAGATAGCCCCACAAGGAGCATGGACATCGCCACGAGCAAGAGGAGCCGCGATGGCAGTGTTTGCTGAAAATGATGCATCATTGTCATGAACGAAATCTCCACCGTGGGCTACTCATCGATCACATCCGTGCACCAAGGCAAGGGAATGACGTAGTCCGACTTCGGCGCCGAATAGCGATAGTAGAAGGCACTACGGTCCTTGGGAAAGATCGATTCATCAAAGTCCCGTGGCGTGAGAAAACCGTCATCGGCGTAGATCCATCTCGGCGTCTGACTATCCTTGGGATCGAAAAGGAAGGCGCAGCGGAAGGCCGGGTCGTAGTCCGCCCGATCCCCTAACCAATAACAGATGGTATCCGAAGTCGACGGATCGTCGCTCCCCTCAAACGATTCCTGATCCATGTCCCGCTGGGACGGCGACTGATCCATGGGATAAACACTTCCCTGGAGGGACCACCCCTGGGGCAGTGGCATGGCAAAGGGATTCTTTCTCACCACTCCAACCGCCAGCAAAGTCACTGTCGTTTCCTCCGGCATGAGGAAAACACCCTGCCCCGGAGGCATGACCCGCTTGCCGGCATTGACGAAGAAGGCGTCGCCATCCAGATCCCAATAGGGCGAGGTTCCCGCGGCGTTACTGTAGAGCCAGTAGGGTTCCCAGTCTCCTTCATAGACATAGAGCCGGTCCGGCGGGTGCCCTGGCACCACGGTGTGGTCCTGCGGCGTGAACGCAACACTCGATGGCGGGAAGAGATCGTCCAAGGTCTGGTGACGGCGAAGAATGAACTTGTCACCCGCGAGGTCCGCGGGGATCGACACCGGCGACGCCTGCGAATTGTAAGGCGGTCCCGCTACCGGATCCGAATCCGCCGCCAGGGTGATCACGCTCCCTGACACCTTGACCACGTCAAACCGATGACCATTCTGGCCGCCATCGATGATCTCCACATAGTAGGACTCGATCGCCGGAGTCAGTTCCACTTCAAGCGGGATGCCTCCCAATGAAGTCCCCACATTGATGCCGTGCGTCCCACTGACCGAATCAATGATCCCGGACAAGCGTTCCGTCGCCAGGAAGGGATTGGAATAGGTCTCCTGATGATCCTCTTCAATCACCGTCTCGGTCCAGCCCCAGACCGGCGTGTAACTTTCGTGAGTGCCCAAATCAACCGTCAAGCGGATGAATCCAGCCTCCGGTGTGAGCGGGGTGTACTTCTCCAAGTTCGCCACCCGCACTTTTTCGATCGCATTGCCCAGATCCGTCACCGTCACCCCTGCCGGCGCTGCCCCGTTTCCATCAATCGCGATCATCAGCTCCCAGGTCTCGGTCCCAGCGATGGGAAGATCAGGCCGTCCTCGAACTTCGTAGGTGACATCACTGAGACCGCCTTTGGGCCGATAAAACTTGGCATGGATACCCCCACTCGTATCCGACTCGAGGAAGAATCCGCCAGGCCCTGGCAAACCCGTTCCCGGGTGGAGACAGAGCGCATACTCGAGCAAGTTCTCATAGAGATCCTGATCCGGATTGTCACCCGGTGCGGAGTCTGCCCCCAAGGCGAGTGCATAGACCTCCTGCCAATCCGAATAAGTGATCTGCTTGCCCGGATCCCGGTAATCCACATCGCGAACCATCGCCGTGGCATTATCGCCATTGGGCGCCAGATCATTATCGATGTCCCCCAGCGATAGTGGATTCGGATCATCAATCCGGTCGTTCACATCCCACAAGACATTTTCACTATCAAAGACATCATCCAATCCATCATCATCGGTATCACTTCCCGAGATCACATTGTCCGTATCTCCGTTCTCCTCGATGTCGGCGACTCCATCGGCATCCGAATCATCGTCATACACATCGGGTGTCCCATCCTGATCACTATCGACGGGAGTGAGCCCACCGGTATAAGCCGTATCAAGTCCCATATTCGCCGGTCCGGCATCTCCATTCGGAGGTCGATAGGATTCGGTGGGCTGTGCTTCGATATTGTCCGGAATCCCGTCGTTGTCCGAGTCGAGATCGAGGTGGTCCGGGAGATTGTCTCCGTCGAAGTCCTGCGCACTTCCGCAAACCAGGTCCCCCAATTCCGCCGGGAGCGTACCCGGGATCTCATCAAAATCACTCACATTGTGAAATCGCCTCGGCGTCACTCCGGACCCCTGAGGATCTGTCGGATTGCTATCGAGTTTGCCCGAATAAACGCCACCCACCGAAGCCAAGGCCGCGGCCGCCGCATTCGCCTTGGAGTCATCCGAAGCTTTGCCCGCGTTGAACCGGACCGTGGTCACCGTCGCATTGAACGCCGTCTTGAAGTCGTTCATGAAATGGAAGGGATCGCTGGAATCATCGGGATCCGTCAAGGTGCTCTTCCCGTCGTCGTCCCGGTAGCCGTCGGTGATCAAGAGCACTTGGAGAGCAGATCCCGGTGTCCGCGTCAGCGTCGAGATGGAACCGCTCACTCCCGTTCCCGATCCATTGAGAGCGTTACCCAACAACGGGATGGCTCGGTGCAATTCATCTCGACCACTACCGCGCCGCTTAAACGACTTCACCGCGCTGGTGTCGTCCGTAAAGTCGTTGTCTAGATAGAGGAAGGCGTCATTTCCATCGTCGTCATCATCGTCATCGTCATCCCAACGGGTCCAGTAGTGCGCCACCGCCATCCGCACCGTCCCACTGGCTCCCAATTCGTCGATGATATCGTCGGTAAAGTCGGAAAGATCATTCCATTCACTAGAACTAATGCTAGCCGAATTGTCTAGCAATATGATGAAATCAATGTCATTGGGGCATCCCGCGGAGACCAGCGATTCGTCCACGTCGAGGATGCCGTCATCGTCGTCATCGATATCGTCAATATCCGGGACACCGTCCCGGTCCGTATCCACCGAATCATCGTCCGTGATGGAGACCACGCCAATGTCGTCGGCCAGAATCGTGTCCCCACTGGGATTCGAAATGGTGACAAAGAAGCTTTCCTGCCCCTCTGGAATGGAATCCTGGAGAATCGTCAACGGAATATCCGCGGAGAGGCTCCCGGCGGGGATGGTCAGCGTCCCGGACGTGGCGGTGTAGTCGCTACCCTCGGCCGCCGTGTTGTCCTGAGTGGCGTAGTCGATGGTCGTCGTCGAACCTAGGGCTCCCGTCAGCGTGACCGTCACCTTCGTCGTTCCCCCGCCTTCGGCCACCAAGGCATCGGAGATGCTCACCCGGCGCGAAGTCGCGAGAGGCGGAGCCCACGCACAGCGGGCGCCATCGCTGAAGATTCCCGGAGTCACCCGTGAGAAAAACTCCACCGCGGGCAACGTCGCTCCTGTGAGCAAATGCACGGCCGGCAGATGGTAGACCACCCCTGTCTCCTCCCGCACCGTATAGAAACCGCCGGCACTATCACAGTAACTGGCTCCAAAATCACCACTGCCCGTCACGCCTTCGAGATTGCCCAAGTTGGAGACCAATCCTGTCGTCGTGTTGATGCGAACGAGTTCCTCCGACCGATTGACGGTGTAGAGATGCCCATCCTGGTTGTTGAACGCCCAGTCCCCCCAGGAACTAGCGGATGAAAGCGGGAGATCGGGCAAGGCCTGAAGGTAATTTGGCGACGATGGATTGACGTCCACACGCTTGATGAATGCATCGAAGGCTTTTCCAAGATGAAGGATCCCCGCGGCATCGACATCACCAACGTGATATCCATCCGCCGCCAATCCCGGAACGACAAACTCGTCCACCGAGTAATCCGGGTTGATCCGGACCACCGTATTCCACAGTGCCGCCTTCTTGAATCCCCACAAGAAGTGATCCCGGCGATTGTAGCCGATACCATCGATCTGGTCGGCGGCAATCCCCGCCGCGAGCAAGTTCGCTGCCGCCGCCACAAAATCGATGGCGTGTATGTCAGAAGCCGGCGAATCCAGGAAGTAGGCCGTATCCTCACATTCATCGTCCCAAATGGTCACGGTGGCCCCATTCCCCAATGCCGCACCCACGGGATTGCTGATATTGATGGCGAATGTCTCGTTGCGCTCATAGAGACTGTCGTTCGTTAGGGGAATTGAAATCACAACGGAGGTATCCCCAGCCGGGATGGTCGCCGTTCCGCTCTGAGCCGTGTAATCCGCCCCCGCAACTGCCGTGCCGTCGCTCGTTGCGTAATCAACCCTCACGGGAGTCGGTGACGCCAGAGGCACGGAGATGGTGACGTCCGCCGTACCGTTGGCCTCACTGACAGTCACGTCCGTGGCAAAGACCGTCTGGATGATCGTCGACGAGAAACTCGCCTGAACCGCGGGAACACTGTCTCCATTGGCATCAACCGCGTTGCTTACCGTCGCGGTACTCACCACCGGGACGCAGGGTAACACCGCCATCAGGGTCACGTTCAGCATGACTGTCTCTCCTGCGAGAATCGGCCCCACATTGTCCCAGACGACAATCCCGCCACCACTGCCATCTTCCGTCAAAGTGGCCGAAACGAACTGATAACAAGAACCATATTGCAGCGCCAGGGGAACTGTTGGGAGATCCGTCGTTCCCGAATTGGTCAGGGAGATCTGCATCACCGCGTTGTCATCCACAACCACAATCCCGGAAACCGGTGAGGTCATGTTGATCCCAATGGCCAATTGCGGTCGCGTGATGGTCACCGTCGCCGTGTCGGGCCCCGCACTGGCAGAACCCGAGACCGATGTCGTTACGGTCGCGCTCGGTGTCGCGGCCGCCGCCGTAAACGTGATTTCGATGGTCACGAAATCACCGGGCGACAACGGCCCGAGATTGGGCCACCTCAAACTTCCCGGC
Source organism: Verrucomicrobiales bacterium (assembly GCA_028281705.1). Taxonomy (GTDB): domain Bacteria; phylum Verrucomicrobiota; class Verrucomicrobiia; order Verrucomicrobiales; family DEV007; genus JAACDM01. The sequence goes on along the minus strand of JANQJH010000311.1, from coordinate 29,107 downwards.
CCAGGGACGACCGCCGGCCTGGTCGCGTGGTCATAGATGAGGTTTGCTGACGGATAGGCCACATCGAGTCGCACCGTGTTCAAAACAACCGTGCCGGGATTCCCCACCGTGGCCTTGAAGACAACGCCCTCTCCCGAACCCGCCGCGCCATCCGCCGGAATCAATCGTTGGACCTCAACCGAAGCCGTGGGCGTTCCCGGGGCTACCGAACTATTGATCACGGCCGAAGCGCTGGCTTCATCGGTGGCGTCAAGGGGATCGACGTATTGGCCCGTGATGATCACACCTTCCGCAAAAGTCGAAGGCGCGTAAAGATAGGTGAAAATCCCCGTATCTACCCCCGTCTCCGTCAAGACACGCGATTCCGCAAATCCACCGGTACTGGCGACATCCACGCTGACCGTTTCCACCGTGGCATCATCGGTGTTCTGATCGAGGTCCGTCAGTCGAATCTGGATCGCATCGGTCGCCGCAAAGTTTTTCTGCACCACGCCCGCCGCCGTGGCAAAGACCATCGAACCCTCGGTCCCCGAATCCACGGCGACCAAGGGAAAGACCTCGACCCGCACATCGGTGATCCCTTCGGTGCCTTCATGGGCCGTAGCCGAGATCGTCGAATCTCCCTCCTCTGAAGGCGACCACCACACATATTCGTAAACTTTGCTCGAAGCCGTCGTCAGCACCACCGAGGCATCATCGAGATTCACCACCGGGAGCGACGTCCCGCCGGGCGTGGTAATCGCCAGGTCCAGCCCCGTGATATCATAGGCGCCAAAGGGATCGCTCACCAAGGTGCGCACGTAGACCGTCTGGCCAGGTCCGGCATAAGACAAGAGGCTTCCGCCGGGGAAAGGAGCGTCGTAAACCTCAACGGTCTCCACTTCGATCACCGTCTGCGTCGGCAGATCCACTTTGGACGGAAAGGTGCTGCTATCGAAAAGCACACCGATAGGCAACACGGGATCCCGGTTCTCGATGACGAGTTCTAGCGTATTCCCCGTTTCGACCATCGTGTCGGCCGAAACGACACCACTCCAATCCAGCCGAAAGTTGCTCCCTCCCAAACTCGTGGCCACCGGCGCAGACATCGTCGCAATGGTCACACCGTTCTCCAGGAGATGAGCGGTCACGGCAGGAGCCGGTCCCATCACGCCCGAAGGTTCCGACACATAGGCGAACGCGCTGATGACGCCGCCCGCGGGCATGACGAAATCCTCGGCCATGGACGGTGCCTGCGTGAAGGTTGCCGACGATACGCCGGTAGAGAAGTTCGAGCGGTAGAGAAAGAGGAACGGCTGGTTCTTCGTCTCATTGGTATTGTTCGAATGCTCGATCTCGCCCACCCACGACTCACCGTCCCATAACACATTGGAAAAATCGGAACCGTCGTCCTGAATCGATAGCATGACCCGATCCGAACTCGGATCCGACGTGAGAACCATGGAGTTTGTGTCTTGGCCCAGGTTTTCCCCTGTCTGCTCACCCGACCAGCTCGATCCACCCCAGGTGCGGTAGTAGAACTCGTGCTCGCCGGCCTTACCGTAGACCACCAAGGCATCGCCCGTGAACGACTCAAAGGCCACCGCGAGATTGGGGGCCGTGGTCGCATCGAGCGACGTCGCAACCAGCTGGGACACTCCCCAGCCATCGCCGTCCCAAACATTGACCCATCCGCCGGGGTCGGAGGTCTGGACACCGAGAACGATCCGGTCACTGCCGGGATCTGAGGCCGAGGTCACCCAACGACCGTATCCGCTCGGTCCAGCCGGCGCGGTGATGGTCCCCTCACTTCCCCATGCGGTGCCATCCCAGAGGCGATAATGCACACTGCTGTCCGTGTCGTTGTCATAGAACACCATGGCGTCACCACTGAGCGATTCGTAGGCGACATGGATGTCCGTGCGATCCTGTGAGGTCGACATGTCCAGGGTCACCTCGTTTCCCCAACTGCTGCCATCCCAGACCAAGGCGTAGTCACTTTCATTCGAGGCGTTGACCACGAGCACCATCTCATTGGAGCCGGGATCAGCCGCCAACCGGAGATGCTTGACGAATCCGCCAGTGTAGGCCGCGACGCTCATCGTCGCACTCCACGATGTCCCATCCCAGATCTTGTAACTCAGATAGGGCGCCGCAATGTCATCCCACACGATGATCCCACGTCCCGATTGCTGTTCATAAGCAACGGCCACCGACCACCAAAAGGTTTCGCTCACGGTCGAGAGTGCCGTGAGATCGGTGTTGTCCCAGCTGGTTCCGTCCCACAGCATGCCGCTGAGCGTACCGCCCGTCTCAACGCCGGCGACGATTGCCTCATCACGCGTGGGCGAGGCCGCACCATTCATGATGCGCCATCGGGAGGACGTCACCCCATTGGCAGCCGTGCCGAAGGTGCTTCCATCCCACACATTGTACTCATGGGTCGATGAATCCGACCAAACCGAAAGGCCTTCGCCGGTTCCGGGTGCGGCGTAAGTGACCTCGAGCACGGGATGCCCCGCGGCCGCCTCACTCGAGGCCCAGACGTAGATCTCACCTCCAGTGGAAGGCGATCCGATGGCCAGGCCGTGATTTGCTTGCGAGCCATCAACCCAGCCCTGGACGACATCCGTTAGTCCCAGGCTGCTCCAATGATACTCCTGATCTGAGGACACGCTGATGGAATCGAGCTCCGTGGAATCGTAATCGCCTCCCGCCGTTCCCCACGGGGTGTTCCAGGTCGCGGAAGCCTCGTCCCAACCAGTCGTTACCTGATGGACGGCGACATCCTTGGCGTTCGTCGATCCCCCCGTCTTGGTCAAACGGAGGGTCACGCCGGTCACGGTAGCGGTGGGTGCGATGCCACTGAGATCAAACTTCGCCAGAAGGCGTCCGTCGCCGAGATCTCCTCCAGACGTGTCGATCGACATCGTGGTCTCGCTACCATGAACCGTGTTCGCAGCATCCTTTTCCAGCCAGGTATCGTGCGATGCCGCGATCGACACCGTGATCGGCGTGCTGCCGGCGGCGAGTGCCACATTTGCCGTCGTCAGATCTCCCTCCGCCACCGGATCAAGGCGATCCATCGTCTGCCCGTCCGAGAGATACAACGTCTTGATCAAAGTCCCCTTGCCAAAGTCTGCTTGCGCACTCGCTTCATCGCCAAACTTGGGATCCGCGTACTGGGCTTCGATGGTGTCCCCTCCCTTGGCGTTCAAGGTGCTATCCTGGGCGCTCAATCCAGTGGATACCGATGAGGCGATGGATCCCTCAAAGACACCCGTCGCCAGACCGGTCTCGGTCAGGACCACCCCTTCGACATCACCACCGTCCACATTGCTCAAAGTCGCGTCGATTTTCTCCGCCACTGAGGACGAGACATCTTGGTCGGCGTCCTCCACCCGGAGATACACGGTGTCACCCTCGGTATAGACGAGCACGGGAGTTCCGCCCGCATCGGTCAGTGTCAGATTGGCAACGGTTCCCGCAAGTGCCGGCACCTTCAATGTATGACTGCCCGAGATATCGCCCGCGCTCGTCGAGACCACGGCCTCGTTGACGATCTGCGTTCCAAACACCACCACCCCGGCGTCAAATGTGAGAATATGAGAGGATCCCGAAGCCAGATCAGCGAGCACGATTCCGAGCCCATCAAAGGGAAAAGGTGTCCCGCTGGCATCATCACTCACAGGCCCCGAATTCAAAGTGGCCGTCGCAGGATCATAAGCCAGCCCCGCTGGTAGATCGTCGATCAGGGAGATTCCCGTCAGCAGTCCAAGACCGCCGTTGTACAAATGGATCGTGTAGCGCACGTCGTCGCCATAGTCCGCCTGGCCGTTTCCGTTGTGATCCACCAGAACTGCCGCGTTCACGGTCACGGTAGGCACAGCCGGGGCCGGCGCCACCACGACCTCGCTCGTCGAACCGAATGTGCCCGAATCGGTGATCAAATCAGCCTGATTGACAATGGTCACATTGCTCGCGGCCACGGTGGCCCGAAAGGAATAGGTGTGCGAACTCCCCACCGCCAAATCCGGTGTCGCGTAGCCCGATACATCAAAGGGAAAGGGCGTCCCCGCTCCATCGTCCGAAATACCCCCGCCATTGACCGTTGAGCTGCCGCCCACATACGTCAGCTCCCCGGGCAACGTGTCTAGCAATCGAACACCGGTCAGGAGCACCGCCCCACTATTGTAAGCCGTGATCTGGTATTGCAGAACATCACCCAACTCTGCCAAGCCATTGCTATTCGCGTCTACCAGCAGGGTCACATCCTGGACCACCGTGGCCTGAGTCAGCGGCTCGGGGACATCCATGCTATCGGAATCAGTGAGGTCGCCGATGTCCGTCACGGCAGTGAAAATGTTTGTCACGGTCCCTCCACCCGAAGTGATGATCGCCTCATAACGAACCTCGTGAAACTCGCCCGGCCCCAAGTCCGACACCGCCTGGCCGCCCGCATCAAATGGATAAGGAGTGCCGACGCCGTCATCCTGAACCGAGACGCCATTCAACGTCGAGCTCCCGGCGATGTAGGTAATCTCCGCCGGAATGGTGTTCAAAAGCGCGATGTTGCTCACCGAGATCGAGGTGTCGCTGAGATTGGATACCGTTGCCACGTATTCCACGGTGTCACCGACATCGGGAACGCCGTTTCCGGCCACATCCGTCACCAGAGCGGAGACGATCTCCACCGAGGCACTGGGAAAGGGCAGTACGGTGGTCCCCAGGTCGAGGAAGGGATTGCCCGGGTTCGATGAATCCGGATCCTGTCCCCATGCCGCCGTGATGCGGACGCCATCCACCGTGTAGAGGCGCATTCCCGTTTGATCATCATCGCCGTCGTCAAAAATCCGATGCGACTCCAGGGCTTTGACCGAACGCGTCTCGTCGTACTGGCGCCCCAAGGGATCGGTATTCGATCCCGTGAGAGGATCGCCATCGAAGTCGATGTAAACCGTAGTATCCTCCACCGCAGTGACAAAGACCGGATTGCCGTTCAGGTTTGCATTTCCGGCAACTCCGGGCCCCCAGCCCACCAGTGCTTCCTGAGTCAAGTTGCCGTTGGGCACGAGCGAGAATCCCCAATCGTAAACGTCATTATCCACATTACCCGAGGAGGCCACGGCTGCGATGACCGAAAAATCCCGACCATCCTGCGTGAAGAGCTTCGCTCCGGATTCAAAGGGAAGCTCCAAGTCCCTCGTATCCTCAGCCGGGACCTGTATCGAACCGCTACCCGAGCGCGTGACATAGCGCACGGCGAGTGAACTCGAATGCGGATTGTAAATGATCAAGGACGAGTCTGCCTTATCGGCCGATCCCACCGGCGAATAGTATTCGCTGGACCAATCCGATCGCGGAAACAAGGTGTACCACCTGGTTTCGTAACTCCCGCTGGGGTAGAGATCACCGGTCAACAAATGCACTTGTATCGGCTGGGTCGAAGAAATGGTGGCCCCTTGATCGATGCCGCCGTCGAGGAAGTAGGTCTCGCCTCGCTGGAGCGTCGTCGTAAAGTCGGCCGAGCCATCGGCATCGGCGTCAATAGTAACACTGCTAGCATTCTCAGTCGCCTGAACGAAGAGTGAGACATACTCGTAAACCTGATCCAAGTCCGTGTCTTCGCCGACGGGCGCGACGAATTGCAATCCCAGATCCTTGGTCGGCATCACTTCCACCGCACCGGCAAGTACCGGCCCGGGCGATTCCGCCCAGGCGGCACGCGTCATCGCTACAGGACGATTGGTTTCAAAACGGTCACGTCCGTCATAGCGAACCTCCGTCGGATTTCGCGGGACATCCATGGTGTTTTCCAATGCAATGACATCGCCGGGCTCGAGAAGATCGACTCCATACCCGGGCGGAATTCCGTTAGAGGAATCCCCATCTCCCCAAATCAGCGTGGAAGGCTGCACCGGCGCGGCGAGGTCGGATTCATAACCATCCTCCCAGTGATCATAGCAGATCACCGTACCATCGAGGCCGGCAACAATCGAAATGATCGAATTGATCTCCGAACCGACGGGATTGTTCCCTCTTGATTCCAGCAAGGACTCCAAAGCAATGCGCACTTCATTCTCAGGCAATGGCACGAGGTACTGCTGGGCACTTCCGCCGCCATTGGCTTGGAGATGAAGGAGCGTACTCAGAAATCCCGTCATCAGCCAGCAAGCAACCCTCCACCGACAGCATGGCTTCAGGAGCCCGGGAGACGCGATATTCATAGAAACAAAAATACTGAACACACTGAATCAAATTTCCGTAAAAACAAGAATGCGTTCAGTCCAGCAATGCGCTCAAGCGCACCATTCTCGCCCCTGCTCGAACTCACCGATTCTGCTTCGCACCGATGAGAGCATGCCCTCGTAGGGAATGCGTGAGCATTCCTTGGGGGAGCGTCACCGCTTCCATTACGTCATTGATGACCGGAGCGGAATGCGTGAGCATTCCTCCCTCCTCTCACAAACTTTTCTATTCCTATCGTTCGATACCCGCCATCGCTCCGCAACTCGGGGGCATCATCCATTTGAGACAAACGGCACCGTCAGATACCCGCGGAGGTAACCACGCATGGTGTCACCATCGTACGATCCCATCCAATAGCCGACACGCCAATCATCTATCGCTACTAGTCCTCTAGCGCAACCGTTAGCCTGAGAAAGCGGCTGTCGAGAAAATCGATCGGAGTCCTGTCGCGGACGACAAGCATGTTAGGCGTGTCGACCAGGGTTTCCGTCACCAGGGGGCCACTCAGCCAATTGGCAAAACCACTCGTCGCCTCCACCGTGTAGGCCAACGTGACATTTGCCGGTCGCTTCACCGTGAGCTGGAGATAGTCCAACCCTCCCACACGCACGATGTCTACTAGCGAAAGCGTTTCCGCCGGCTCCTGCATCAAGGGGTTCGTCCCCAGGGCGAACTCCGTGAGATTGTCGATGCCGTCACCATCGGGATCCCGATCCCATCCACTGACGGAAATATCGCCCTGCTGCTCCTCCGAAAAATGGATCCGAAGCCATTGGTCACCCGTGATGCGCGGTGAAAGCGCCGTTGCGTCAATGCGTGCCGTTTGCAGAAAGAAGGCCGATTCATCGGGATCCACCTGGCCGACAATGATTTCCGTTGCCGTACTCACGGCCCAATCCTCGGGGAACGTAAGAGGATCACCCGTCTCCGGCCAGAGCCAGGAAGGATCAGAAATCAAGACCCACTCATTGATTCCGCTCGTGGCAAACCCCCAAATGTAGCCCCGATTCGTCGTTGTGAATGGAGCCTCATTGTTCTCCAAAATATGGCTCCCGCCAAACACCTCATTAGCCACGTTGAAAGAACTGCGCGCCGCCACCACCCAGTGAGAAGCCCAGCTCCCGGTGTTCGCCGCGCTCGGCGTGAAGCCATCACGAAAAGCCCCCAACTCAAACAGGTAGGTTTCGTCCAGCGGCGTTCCCTCACTCGTTTGATGCGTGGCAAACGGGCGGCTCTGCCAATTGATCTGACTCCCATGGGCGCAGGGCGCCCCGCTGCCAATCAAGAAAAGCAAGATTACTACGCTGAATAGGGACGCTTTCATGGTCATCGAACCTGTCGGCAAATGGAACCTCAAGAATTCTATATTTTCAAGGTCTATTAAGTTTGTCACGAGGGGGATCACTCACCGATCAGCCCGATACACCACGGAAGCCGCATGATGTAGCCTTCCTTGGCCGCATTGGCCCGGAAGTAAAAGTTGGATCGATCCTGCGGAAACAGCGTCGTGTCAAAGTCCACGGCGCGCATGAACTCGTCGTCCACATTGATCCAGCGCGGTGTCTGCGCCTCGACGTTTTCCAGCAGGAAGAAACAACGATAGGCCGCCTCATAGTCATCTTTGTCACCGTTCCAATCATAGAAGCGGTCGGCCAGATCGGGATCCGCGTTGCCCTCGAACTCGAGCGGCGTGAGGACACGCGCCAGCGCATTCTGATTGATGGGAAATCCCGGCGCCACTAGACTGTATCCCTGAGGCAGCGGACGATAAAAATCGTTTTTCCGCACCACTCCCAGGGCTAGCATGGTGACGTCACTCCCCTTCTTTGCGAGGAAGAGCCCCTCTCCCGGCGCGATCACCCGATCTCCGCGATCGGCAAATGTCAGGTCCCCATGGGAGGCCCAATAGACGGTGCCGAAACCGTCATCAAACAACCAATACGTGTCCCACGTGCCGCCATCGAAAAAGAAAACATTGTCCGCCGGATTCTCCGGATTCGTATTGGAAGTCTGACCCACGAAGGGCGACGCCGGCGGGAAGTATTCGGCCAAAGTGTAGTGTTCCCGCAGGACAAACTGGTCACCCGCCAAATCATCCGGAATGCCCACGGTGGTCGTCGTCGTGTTGTGCGGCGGTCCCTGCGTGACATCGGCATCGCTGGCCAGAGTCAAGATGTCTCCCGACGCATCCGCGATGTCAAAACGATGGCCGGCTTGGTCCCCGGCGATGATTTCCAAATAGTAATCCTTGTTCGCCACATCAATCACCTGATCCAGGGCAAAATTGCCAATCGCCCGCGTCACGCGCAGCTGATGAGTTCCCGTCACCTCTTGGATCGTTCCCGAAAGCGATTCGGTCTTGTTAAACGGTGAGGCAAAGGTCTCCGAGTGTCCCGCTTCAATCAGCGTTTCTTTCCAACCGTGCACCTGGCTGTAGCTCACGGCCACAAGCGTGCCGTTGTCCAGTTCCACGGTGAGCCGGACAAACCCCACATCCGCACTCAAAGGCGTCATGGTGTCAATGTCATTGATCCGGACTTCTTCGATCCCATTGCCGAGATCGGTCACCGTCACGCCGTTGGGTGGCGTACCCGTTCCAGGAATCGTACTGATGACGTCCCAGGTATCGGTATCAAGCAAGGGCAGCTCTGCCAGAGCGTCCAATTTGTAGGTCACATCAGGGAATCCGCCGGCGCGTCGATAGAACAGGGCGTCGAGATTCAAGCCATCGTCACTCGGCACGACGAAGAACCCGCCCGGACCGGGAACGCCCGTTCCCGGATGCAGGCAGATGGCATACTCCATGAGATTGTCGTAAAGATCGCCGTCGACGTTGTCCCCCGGCTGATCCGATCCCTCGAGTTCAGACCCGAAGCTGACTTGCCATGCCGAGTAATCACCCGCCTTGGCGCGACCGCTATACCCAAAGTCCAATCGCGTTGTCGCTGCCGAGGGCGAGACCACACGAGTCGCATTGCCATAGAGGGTGATGTTGCGGATCCCACTCACAAGGTCCCGGCCATCGTTCGATCCCGATTCGCTCTCCCAGTTCCAGTAGACATTCAATCCCGATTCGATCCCAGTCGCCCCGTAAAGTGCCAGTCTTCGAATCTGCACCGAGGTCAATGCGGCATCCCAATAACTCACGGCATCCATATCACCGGCAAAATCGACATCGGACGACCCGGTCTGGACGCGACCGACCGAAATCCCATCGCTGCTCGAGGCGCTCTGCGACGTGGCCTTTGAGTCTTCCAGACGCCCGTTGACATAGAAACGCAACTCCGAGCCGTCAAAGGTCGCCGCCAGATGATACCAATAACCCACCGTCACACGCGTGTCCGACCGGAGCACGTCAAGCACACTGGCAAACTGAAAGGCAAACTGATTGCCATCCTGCATGATGAGTTCGCCAGAGTCGCCGCCACTATGCGAGGTTCCCACAATTCCTCCCTGCTGCGTGGCCAGATCCGGGTAAACCCAAGCCGTCATGGTGAAGGCTCCCGCCGCACTGCCAAAATCACCCGTGCCGGTTTCCGCATAGTCGCCATCACCATCAAACGTCACCGTCGCTCCCAACCCACCATCGGGAAGGGAAACCGCGTTAAAAACGCCTTCGTTGTCAAAGTTTCCCTCGGGATCACCCGTCTGCGTGCGTCCCGCAAGAAAGCTGCCACTATCAAAGTTCGTAGCGAGCACCACCACATCATAAGAACCCGCGGCCAGCCCGGAGAACCGGTAGTCGCCGTTCACCGCGGTCTGCTGAGTCGCAAGCACCAAACCGGTCTCACCGTTTCGCAGCTCCAACTCCACGCCGCCCACGCCAAAGTCCGATCCGCCGAACACACCGTTGACGTCAATATCCTCGTAAATCTTGCCGCTCACTTCACCGGGATTGAGGTAGACCGTGCAAGTGATGGCCTCGTAATCGATGTAGAGCCCGCCGAATCCCAGCTCGCCCAGTTTCGTCGCCACGACCGGGGCCCCCGAGCCCACACCCTCGAGCGCGAAAACCGTTTCCGGGTAGTTGCCGCTATCACCGGTGATCACGAGGACGGCGCCATCAAGCGTGAGCGCCAATCCCTCGACATCGCCCAGCGATTCCGCAGGATTGGAACCCGCACCATCCGGGTCAAACACCACCTGACCCAAATCCGTCGTCCCGCCCGTCGCCGTGTCGATCTCCACGATCGTGGTTGAGAAATTGTGGGCCCCATTGCCGTTGGCCACGCCTAACAAGGTGGCGGAGAGAGGATCAAATGTCAGATCATCGATCAAATGGAGATCGCTGTTCACCTTCTGGATCTCGATATAGTCATCGCCACCAAAAGCCCCCGGCACATACCGTCCCGTCGAAGGATCAAACTGAAAGAGCAGGTCGGGAAGGCCCGAGGCCACATCATCATCGATACGGGCCACGCCATACCAGATGTCGTTGATCGTGTCGCGTGCCAGCCCGTCGACATCGGAAAAGGAAATCGCGCCCAATGTCCCTGTCGGTGCCGCCGCCGATGCCGGGCTAAACTCGCCCATGAGGGTGATGGCACCCGTTTCCCGGTCGATCTCATAGAGTTCATGGGCCGCTGCCCCGTAGAGTTTCCCCGTGGTGGGATCAAACTCGATCGCTTCAAAGGCGCCAATCTGCAGGGAGCCAATATCTATTTCTGAATTCCCCACAAGATCAAAAGAAGTCAGCCGTTTCCCTTCATCCGAAGCCAGATAGCAATCTGCCAGATCGGGCACGAGCACACCGCCGGGAGGAACCGTGGTAAAGCCGAGATCAAGCGTGAGATTGCCATTCGAATCTCTGAAATCATCCGAGGCATTGTCCGCCCCGGTCTCCGTCGCAAAAGCACCACTACTGACCGGCATCGAGCCCAAACTGAGCGAAACCACGACACTGTTGATTCCCGAGACAGATGGGTAACTAAGGTCCACCCCATTCTCATCGGCGTCATCATCCAGTGTCTGATCCGTCGAAAACCCTGGACTGGAAAGGAATCCTTCCAACGGGGCCCCCGGGGCAAATTCGCTCGCTGGAATGTGCACATAGTAGTTTCCTGACTCCACGTCGAAGAGGTAGTAGCCGCCATTGATGGTCGTGGTCTCATCCACTGGAAGATCCACCCCGGACGCTTGGCCTTGGCGGAAGAGTTGCACCGTCACCCCGTCGATCCCCGACTCCGAGCCACTATCAAAAACTCCATCCGCGTTGACGTCATCAAAGATCAAGTTCCCCAGCGAAACCGTCCCCACCGGATCGGCGGTCACAGGCCCGGCCAGATCACCCGGTCCCGGCGTCAGATTGGTCACCACATGGGAAGCCAGCGTCTTGGCCGCAAGATCGATCTGGTAAAGCGGCGCGCTGGCATCGGTGGATCCGATTCCATAGAGCAAGCCGTCGCTCCCGATCCGCAGACCGGTGATCGTCGCACCGCTCACCACCACCTCCATGGTCCCGCCGATGTTGAGATCGTAACTGAAGATACTGCCGTTTTCCGCTCCGTAGAGCACGCCGCTGGACGAAATGACAAAGTCGCCCCAGACGTTCGTCCCCACATCCACTTTCACGTCGGCCACTTTCACCACATCGGTGATCGCCGTGAAGCCCGCGTTGAAGCTGACTCGCCAGATATCGTCCGTCAACTCGGCGCCCACATAGTAGGCGCCATCGAACCAGGCACCACCATCTGTCTTCCCGCCACTCACCGGATCCGTCCATCCCGAGTCTCCCAGATTTCCAATCACACCAATCTCGGATCCCGTATCGACATCGAACTTGTAGAGATCGTAGTTCACATTATCCACGTACCAAAGCGTGCCACTCACCCCGGTGACGTCGTCGTACGCCAATCCGTTCATGTTGCCCGTGGGACTCGTTGCCCCTAACAAGGCCGTGGCGCCCGTCTCGATATCGATGGTATAGATCTCGTTGGCATCTTCATGGACAAAATAGCTGTCACCCACCGACACTAACGGATCGATGACAAGATCGGCGCTTGAGCTGGAGCCGGGCACGGCATCGCCATTGACATCGAGAGCGAAGGAGACATCGGAGGTCACGGTGGCCGGGTCACAGGCCCCAGTGGCAAGAAACACGAGATCGACGGAAGCCGTCCCTCCCGGAGCCAGTGAACCCAGATCATCCCACAGGAGAGAGCCGGATCCCGAGGCGCTCGGACTCACGGAGGCAGAGTCGAGCGTCAGACAGGAGGAAAACGACTGCGACAGCGGAAGCGTTGCAATGCCCGTCGTGCCGGTGTTCTCCACATCCACCCGGAAGGTCACGAGATCACCCTCGATCGCAGGCCCCGATCCCGGCGACACCACCGTCGTTGTCACCTGCACCTCGGGCTGCGTCACCGTGACCTCCGCCGTGGACGGGCCCGAAAGAAGGACGGTTCCAAACTCATCCGTGGCGGTCACGGATACCGAGTTCACGCCCGGATCACAGGCCCCGACCGTATCGAGATACACCGTGGCCTGCGTACTCGCCCCCGGCGCCAGCGGTCCGATACTGGCCCACGATAGACTTCCCGCGGCCACGGTATCAGGGATGGGAGTGGTGTCGCCGTTAACCGCAAAACAGGCCGGGTCAAAGCTATCCGTCACCGTCGCCGAGGTGATGGTCGTTGCACCGCTATTCGTCAATACCACTTCGAAAGCGACAAACTGGCCGACCACGGCGGTACCATCGACGGGCTCGGACAGGCGCGTTGACACCGAGATGGCCGCCGATGGCGAAAGCACCACCGCCGTGCCTTCGGAGGCGTCGTTGGGATCATCCGGATCCACATAACTCACCGTCAGGGTCGCGCCCACGGGAGCGTTGACCGTCCCATCATCAACCCCGGTTCCTCCTGAAACGCTGCTCGGCAGGCAGTGGGTGAAGATGCCAGTGTCAATGCCGGTCTCCGTCAGCGTGACCGCTTCGAGATCCCCCGTGGAGGAGGAAATGACCGCGAGCAAGGACTCCGCCACCAGGGGATCCTCATTCTGATCGTGATCGATCACCTGCACGCAGGCCTGTTCGTTGGGCGACAGAGCACTCAAGGGAGTTCCGACAGGATCCGTAAAGCTGGCGTAACTTTCAGTCCCCGTATCCTGTGAAGTGACCGCGAACTCGTCGGCAAGGGTATGAACGATCCCCTCGGTTCCTTCATAGGCCGTGAGGCCAATCTGGTGGACGGCCTCCTCCGATCCCGTGTTCCAGGCAAATTCATAGACCTTGGATGAAGCGGTCGTCTCGACGACCGACGTGTCAATCAAGTTGGTCGACACCGAAGGCGGAATGACGACGTCGATGCTGGTGATATCATAAGCGCCGAATGGGTCGCTCACCGTGATCCGGATGTAAACGGTTTGCCCCACGCCGGCTGAAGAGATGCTCGTTCCCCCGGGATAAGGGGCATCAAAAAACTCGACGCCATCGACGTTGATGATTGTCTGCGTCGGCAGATTCAACTTCGAGGGCGCCGTGTTGCTATCATAGAGGAGATCGAAAGCCAAGTTGGGGTCCTGATTCTCAAAGATCAAGCGGAAGGCCTTTCCCGCCGGAACCAGTTCGCCACTCACCGAGACTCCGCTCCAGTCCAAACGATACTGACTACCTCCCAAGCTGGTCGCCACCGGATTGCCCAGGGACACAATCAAGTCACTTCCCAAGTAGATCGTTGCCCCAATGTCCGGGTTGGCGGAAAGAGACCCGGCAGTAACGTCGATATAGGCAGAAGTGCTGATGAGGCCACCGCCGAGAACCACAAAATCCTTCGCCATCACGGGCGTCTGGACAAAGGCTGCGGTCGTTACATCCGCTCCGGTTCCCGAACCGGTGATCTCAATGTTGTCCACCCCAGCATACTGCGTGCCGTCACCGAATCCCGCGGTCACCCGGAAACGAATCAAAGTATCGGCCCCCAGACTGATATAGTTCTCCAACCTGTAGGACTTGGTTTCTTCGAATAGCTGGATCGAGCCATCGGTCGTCTGCGATTGCAACGTGTCGATCGTCGTCCACACACTTCCGCCGTCAGTCGACACTTCGACGACAAAATCATCGTTTCCGTTTCCGTACATAGAAGTCTCGAAGGCCAACGTAACACTCGATGCCGCAGACAAATCGACCGACCGCTGAAGGCCGTATCCCGTATGCATCATCCTCAGTTCGTTACTCACGATCCGCACATTTCCCGAGGATGGCCCATCGGCCTCGCTCACCTCGGTCCAGTTCCCACTCCAGCCGAGGCCACCGGAGAAGCTCACACTATCAAAACCGTCCGAGGCCAGTGCCGTCTGTGCCGAGGAACTCGTCGTGTAGTCGATCAAGACGTCGTCGACGTAGAAGTAGGCCGTGTCATCCGTCGAACCCGATCCAATGAATCGAATCTGCGTATTCGCACTGGCATAGGCACTGATGTCAAAGCTCTGCCCGGAGGGTGAATTTGGGATATTGTCGCCCAACCGGTAGGTTTTCAAACGGCTCCAAGATCCTCCACCGTCACTGGATACTTCCAGCCTGATCGAGCCCCCTTCGTCATCATCATCCCCCGATTGGCCGTGGATGAATGTCAAGACGGCCGAATCTGCTCCCGAGAGATCAACCCCACGGGAAATCCCGCGGTTATTCAGAGAGACCTCATCGCCTCCGATCCGAAAGGTGTTGGTCGAATAGCCCGACCTGGAGACAACTCGCACTCGACCGGAGCCGGCCCCATTCGATTCGCCGAGTTCGGTCCACGCGCCGGTCCAGCCCGATCCTCCGGAGAAACTCACGCTATCAAATCCGTCCTCGGCAGTACCGCTACCGCCTCCTCCCGAGCCCGAATAGGTCACGCGCAAGACAGGCTGGCCACTCGCGGCCTCGCTCGTGGCAAAAATGTAATCATCGCCACCAGTATTCGGTGATCCCAAGAGGAATCCATGATTCGATTTTGACCCGGATACCCAAGCCTGAACCAAGGCCCTCAAGGAACCGCTGTTCCAGCTATAGGTCTGGTTCGCACTGATCGCGAGCGAGTCCAAAACCGTGCTATCGTAGTCACCCCCATCCGTCCCCCAGGGACTCCGCCATGTGGCCAAACCTGCACTCCACGCCGTCGTCACCTCGTGAACTTCGACGTCCTTTCCTCCGGTGTCCCCTCCCGTCTTCGTCAGAATCAAGGTCGCATCATCAATCGTCGCTCCGCTTGGAATACTACTGAGATCAAACTTCACCAGAAGCCTTCCTTCACCCAGACCACCACCACTCGTATCCACGATCATCACCGTGTCACTTCCATAATTGGTGGTGGCATTGTTGTCGTCGATATAGGTGTCCTCAAAGGCAGCTAAGTCCACCGTCCCGCTCGGAACACTGCCCAGGCCAAAGGAAACCGCTGCCGTGCTCGTATCTCCCGTTGCCACCGGATCGATCCGGTCCATGCTCTGTTCCGGATCGGAGAAATACAGCGTCTTTGTCGCCGAAGGGACACCGAAGATGAGAGAATCACTAGCACTGTCTCCGTAAACCGGATCGACATAGTCCGCCACCACCACTTCCCCTCCGATGGCATGGAGTGTCCCGTCTTGATCCACCAGACCAGCGGTTGCCGAGGACGGCAGGCTCCCGAAAAACACCCCGGAATTGACGGAAGTCTCCGTCAGCGTGACCGTTTCCAAATCGTCGCCCGAAGCATTGGTCAGCACCACACTGACAGTCTGGGCGACGGTGGGATCGGTATTCTGATCGCCATCCGTGACGCTGATGTAGATCGTCTCCTCCTCCAAGTAGACATCCACCGGCGTCCCGCTCATATCGGTTAGCGATAGGGTACTGAGTGTGATACTGTCACTCGGCGGCACCAACACCTCACTGGTGGCCACAAAACTACCGGCATTGGTCGCGACACTCACATTGTTGATAATTCCCGAAGCGCCCACGTTGATTCCCGCCGTGTAGACAATCACGCGGCTCTCTCCCGGAGCCAAATCGAGAACGAGGTAACCGGCACCATCGAGCGGAAACAGCGTCCCCAACGCATCATCGGGTATCGGCGCGCCATCCAGTGTCGTCGTTCCGCCCACATAGGCGAGTTCCGCCGGAGGATTGTCCGTCACCGTAATGTTGGTCACGGGCACTGAGCCGCGGTTCACCACCGTGATGGTGTACTCCAGCGTGTCTCCCCAGTTGGCCTCGCCATTCGCGTTGCCATCGACAACAAGGGCTGCCTCCTTGCTCACCGCCGCAACGGGAAAGGGAAGAATCGTCGTTCCCATGTCGAGAAAGGGATTGCCCGGGTTGGCCTCATCGGGATCCTGCCCCCAGGCAGCCGTGATCAGCGTGCCGTCCAGGGTATAAAGACGCATCCCCGTTTGGTCCTTGTCCGTGTTGTCGAAGACCTTCACGCTTTCCAGAGCATCCAGATTAATGTCAACGTTGTAGCGCTCCCCTTGAGGGTCGGTCCTCGGACCTGTCGTGGGGTCACTATCATAATCCACGTAGAGCGTCGTGGAATCCACCGCGATGACCCAAATGGGATTGCCATTCTGGCTGGGGTTCCCCGACCCAGGCCCCCAACCGACGACCGCCTCCGCCGTGAGGTTGCCGTCGGGAACGAGACTGAACCCCCAATCGTAAATGTCATTGTCCACATCGCCTTCAGCGGCAACGGCCGCAATGGCAAAGAAAGGCTCGCCACTGCTGCTGTAAAAGTGGGCGCCGGCTCCCACCGGCATGGTGAATTTACTGGTCTCCCCGGCGCCGACCAAGAACGATCCCGATCCTGCCTCCGTTGTATAATTGACTGTCAACGTGCCCGCATTGGGATTGTAAGCGAAGACATTGGTGTCCAGGTCGTTCGTCGAGCCCACGGGCGAATAGTAGTCGGCCGTCCATTGTTCCGTTGGGTAAAGCGTGTACCAACGGGTTTCAAAATAGCCGCTGGGGCGAACGTCTCCCGTGATCAAATGCGCTTGCACCCTCTGATTGGCCACCACTGTCGCTCCCGTCTGCACGCCGCCGTCCACTTGATAGGCCTCTCCCTGGTTGAGCGACGTCGTGATATCGACGGCGCCATCGCCGTCGGTATCAATCGTCAAGCTCGTGCCGTCATTGGCCGCGATCACATGCATGGCGACATACTCGAATACTTGATTCGCATGGAGATCCTCGCCAACCGGCGACTCATAACGTGTCCCGTACTGGTCTACCGATGACACCTCCACCGCTCCGGAGAGGACTTCTCCTGGTTGGGTACCCCATGCCGCACGGGTCACGGCCACCGTGTTCGTCGCAATCAGCTTGTCCCGGCCATCGTATCGGATCACCGAGGCGTTACGAGGGAGCGAGACCTGATCTTCCAGAGCAACCACATCGTTGGCCGCAATAAGATCAACGCCAAAGCCCGGAGGGATCCCATTCGATGGGTCGTTGTCCCCCCAGATCTCCGTCGAACTCTGTCCCGGATTGGCCACATCCGTTTCATAACCATCTTCCCAGTGATCATAACAGACGATCGTCCCGTCGGTCGTCGCCACCACCGAAACCACGCTCTCGATCTGATTGCCTACCCGCCCGCTGTTCGCATCCAATTCGTTCAAAGCCCTGCGCACGTGGGCTTCAGGAAGCGGCACAAAGTACTCCTGGGCCACCACACTCTTCAAACTCGCATATCCGGCAGGCAACTTGTAGCCAAAATCAGCCGTCAAATGCTGCCCCTGAGCAATGAGGGATACCACGCTCTGTCCATTCGGCGCCCCAACGCCGCCGTCCTCATCATACGTCCGGACGGCCCCGGCCAGCCCACCGCTTTCAACCACTCTCAACCGGTAAGTTCCCGCGGAAAAGCCATCGAAGGAGAATCGCCCGAAACTGTCTGTCGTTGTCGAGGCGATCGGCGCGGCCCCGCTATACAACTGCACCGTCACGCCGGAAATTCCGGCCTCATTCCCATCTCGAACGCCATCCTGGTCGATATCGTCCCACACCAAATCGCCAATCCTGCTTGAAGAGTGAACCGGAGCGTCGTCGTCCGTGATCGTCACCTCCGCCTGCCCGTTGCCAATGGCCACCCCCACGGGAGCCGTCAGATCGACGGTGAAGGTTTCAGATGACTCATCCACTCCGTCATCGATCAGCGTCACGTTGACATTGGTAAACAACGCTCCAGCCGGAATGGTGCCCGAAGCCGACGTCGGCATGTAGTCGGCTCCTGCCATGGCTGAAACGTCCGCCGTCGCATAATCGAAGACGATGTCGGAGGAAATGGGACTATCAACCGAGACGGTCAAACTCACCGTGCCGAGGTTCTCTAGCGCACTCACATCAGCCACACTGATGGTGGGCAGCAGACAAACGAACGTGTTGCCGATCGACCCATCGATCTGCGACCCGTCGCTCAGGGTGAGCGCATCCGCCGCCACCGTTCCGAAGAGCGTCGAGCCACCCACGATCGTCGTTGGAGTCCCGGAATCGACCGCGAGAAATGTCCCATAGCAGGTCGCCCTGGTCAGGTTCAGTTCCGTCGAACCCGGGAGCATGTTGACAATGATGTGAGACGCTTGCAATCCACCGGTCAGGACCATCCCGCTGCCTCCCTGAAAACTCATCTTGCCAGCCACATTGATGAAAAAGTAATCGGTCGAAGATCCATGCAAGTTGAGCTGGGCACCTGCGGGCAGCTGAAGAGTGTCGATGGCAATGACATTGTCGCCATCCGGCGCCGTGGCCGAAATCACTGTGGAACTGGAAATGGTCCCAAAGGACTGCGTCGGCACCAGACTACCCACGGACGTTGCGAGAGAATGCGCGTCGGAGACCGCCGATGAGAGCGCCACGCTTTGCACCGTCAGCGCGCTGCCTCCGAATCCCGGGGTGTCATCGAGACTATTGAGATTGCCCGTGGCCGAGGGATCCACGAAGGCGTCACCCGTCACCGCCCCATCGCCAGCACCGATGGCCACGCCCGCGCCGATTCCTAAATCTCCCAGAATGGCGGAATTCTGATTCGACATGTTGAACTGGGAACCGGTGACGAGAACGGCGTAGGCAAAGACTTCGGAATCGCAGAAGGTCTCAAGGTTCGGCGTCGCTTCAATGACCAGCTTGGCTCGATTGAAAGTCCCCACACGCTCACTCGAAGCGCCCACCTGAAGATCCCAGATCTCCATCGTCCAGGTCCCCTGAGCCAGCTCGCCGTCGAAGGCGCTCAAACTGTTGCTCGGCGCTGCGGTGCGCTCGTAATAGGGCGAGCCGGTCGCATTATTCGTGTTGTCATCCAGCGGATTTCCCGAATCACTGTCGAGGATCACGTCAAAATGATCGTTGGAGTCATTCGATGGGAGAGCAGCGATGTTCACCGACGTTCCCGCAGGCGAGGTCAATGTCACGCGCACATCGCCCCGCCAGGTGTGCTCCAGATTGAGACCGACATTCAAGTCATCGATCGTGACATTGTCAGTCACGGTAAACGTCCGCACCAATGGATTTTGCGAGGCGCCGCCTTTGTCATTGAAGGTGCCGGAGAGAGTCGTTTCATATTCGATCACCTGAGCGCCGACCGCGGTACCGTCAATATCGAGGCGCGCGCGATTGAAGGTCCCAACGCGTTCGCTCGAAGCTCCCGCCTGCAGATCGACGATTTGCAGAGTCCAAGTGCCCAGAGCCGCTTCCCCGTTGAAGGCATCCAGGGAATTGGACGGACCGGCCGTGCGCTCATAGTAAGGCGAATTCGTGTTGTTCGTTAGATTGTTGTCGAGCGCATTGCTAGAGGCACTATCGAGAAGAACATCCAGATGATCGCTACTATCGCTCGTTGGCAACGCCACAATATCAACCGAGGTTCCGCTAGGCGAGATGAGCGTCACCCGGGCATCACCACGCCATGTATGACGCAGATTCACCCCCACATTGAGATCATTGACCAGCACGTCATCCGTCACCTCAATCGTGCGAACCAAGGGATTCTGCGAAGAACCTCCCTTATCGTCAAAAGTGCCGCCGGTAGCGTTCTCGTAGGAAAACAAGGCCGCCTGCGAGAGCACATGCGAACCGTTCAAGAGGAATAAAACGAGGATCGGGAACCACCGAACCCGGTAAGAAGATCGAGAGAGGAACTTCATCGATAGAGTAGATTGAAACCCAGAGATAAATATTATATTTGATATAAATTATGGAAAATCTTCCTCAAGTTGAATCCACCACGGCACTCTCCAGGCCACATAATTTATATGAATGAACCTTATTTTTCCCCGAACTGAGTCCAAGGCGTGCGCAGATCCTCGGTCTTGCGAGTCAAACTTGAGCTCGTTCACACCTGCTGTGATACTGCTCAGCTAGATAAACGCCTATCCGAATAGGTCTGCCGCTTTCACACGGCACTCGCCTCACGGCAAGCGAGGCGCTTGCCCTACAAATCCCCGAGTGACGATCGAGATCGATAGCAAACGGAGCTCTCACCCTGAAAAAAACTCAAGATTTCAGGGAGAAAAAGGAACTTGGTTCGTCTTTTTGTTAGGAGCCGTGCTCGATCTGCCATTCCACGTAACGCCGAATCCCTTCGCTCAAACTCGTTCGCGGGGCGTAGCCTAGCAATTCTTTGGCCCGGCGAATGTCGGCGAAGGTGCGGGGCAGGTCACCAGGCTGTTCTGGAAGTGGCTCGATCCGAGCTTCGGTCTTCAACGCCCTCTCAATCGTCGCGATGAGCTGGTTCAGAGTGACCGGATCGGAGCCGCCAAGATTGAGAATCTCAAAGTCCAGTTCCTTGAGCTCCAAGCTACTGACGATTCCCTCCACGATATCACTCACGTAGGTGTAATCTCGCGAGGTGGAACCATCCCCGAAGCGTTGAATGGGCTCGCCTCGGTTGATCTTGTTCACGAATTTGGCGATCGCCAGATCAGGCCGTTGTCGCGGGCCGTAGACGGTAAAAAACCGAAAACAGGCGGTCTCGATCCCGTAGAGCCTGGCAAAGTTAGAACAGAGTTGCTCGCCAGCCAACTTGGTAGCCGCATAAGGACTGACGGTTTGAGCGACCAGGTCTGTTTCGGAGAATGGGATCTTCTTGTTGAGCCCGTAAACCGAGGAACTTGAAGCAAAGATGAATCTCGGGACCTCGAATTCATGCACTGCCTCCAAGAGGTTCAGCGTTCCCCCAATATTGGTTTCGACGTACAACCGGGGATTGGCTATCGAAGGCCGCACACCGGCTTGAGCCGCCAGATGGATGACGGCATCAATGGACGCGTCACGGTTCGAAGCCCGGAGGACCCTTCGGACCGCCTTCTCATCGCGGATGTCATCCTCAAAGAGTTCGATCCGGTCACGAACAGCGGCGAGATTTGCACGCTTGGCCGCAGGCGAGTAAAAATCATTGAAGTCATCAATCACGGTCACCCGATCCCCCCGCGCAACGAGGGTCTCGACAAGATGCGATCCGATAAAGCCAGCGCCACCGGTAACGAGAATATTCATCTTGGATGGGGATCGAAATTGGATTTCCGATCGTGCTTTGAGTGAGGAGAGTTTTGCGAGGGCATCAAGACAGATTCAATTCGACGCTCTAGGCAACCAAGGTGGACTGCCCCTCTGAAAACTCCGGCCGGCATGGTGATTTCTACACCGCACGAGTGTAATTTTCATACCAATTAAATATCAATACAATGATTTCAACGTATAATGTAATTTTTATATGAATTGAGTTGCAATAATGGTGATTTCAATCATTTTTCATACAAACTGCCACAAATCTCTCAGATGGTCCCCCACCCACCGACCGAGCAGGCGCGGGTTCAAATGAATTTACCAACCAATGCTTCAACGAAAATGAACATCGCTGCCCGGAGCTGGATCGTGACCGTCGTCCTCGCCATTGGCGGCACCGTACTCGCCATGACCTCGGCGAGCGGAGAGGAATCCCGCACGCCATCAGCCGGCAGGGGCGCTGGTGGAACGACGCTCAGCGCGGACTATAAAATCTCAGCCAATGATTTACTAGACATCAAAATCTACAAGGATCCCGACGGCAGCGGGCAATTTCGAGTATCCAAGGACGGCTCCATCCAGCACCCCTACCTGAAGAACGTCAAAGTGGCAGGACTCACGGAGAGCGAAGCCGCTCGGCGATTCATCTCCGCTCTGCGCAACGGCTATTTCGTCAACCCCAGAGTCACCGTGACTGTCCTGAGTTACGCCAAGATGCGGTTCGTCGTGCTCGGCCAGGTGAACGCTCCTGACACTTACGAAGTGCCGGCCAACCGAAAACTAACACTCGTTCAAGCAATCGGGATCGCCAAAGGGTTCACCGACGTGGCCAACCAACGCAAAGTGGTTCTGACCCGTATCGTCAAGGGCAAACCCCAATCTTGGGCGATCAATGTCAAAGCCATGATGGATTCTCCTGAGCGATATCGGCCGATCTACATCCAAGATGGCGATCAGCTCACGGTGAAGGAAAACTTGTTCTAGCCCCTGTTCGCCACCGATCGCGGCAGGAGTGCTTGCAGACAATCGCGCGTCCTGGCGCAGATGTCCACCACGTCTTCATCTGTCAGGAGGGGGTGAAGTGGCAGGGTCACCTCACGCGCAGCGACATCCTCGGTAACCGGCAACTCGAGCGGCTCC
Organism: Verrucomicrobiales bacterium; assembly: GCA_028281705.1. Taxonomy (GTDB): domain Bacteria; phylum Verrucomicrobiota; class Verrucomicrobiia; order Verrucomicrobiales; family DEV007; genus JAACDM01. The sequence goes on along the minus strand of JANQJH010000311.1, from coordinate 6,282 downwards.
TTCCGGCTGGACTGGTAGTGGGTGAAGGTGTGTACCGGCGGATAGTGAACACTCGTTTGGACTCCCCGAGCGTCCAGCTCCTGTCTCAACGGCTCACGCAACATGGGATCGTCTACCAAAACCGGGAAGATGTGGTGCGCGCTATCCTCGATCCTGTCGGCGAACGGCATCGAGATCCCCGAGACGCCCACCAGGTGTTCCCGGTATTGCACGACGAGCTCCTGCCGTCGCGCGTTGGCTGCAGGAAGCTTCCGAAGCTGGATGGCGCCGAGGGCGGCCGTCAGCTCTGTCCCGCGATAGTTGTATCCCAAACTGGCGACATCATAACCGAAGGCCCGGCCCGCGGCCTTGTCCCAACTACTCTTCGTCATTCCGTGTGAACGTGCGAGTCGAACCGAGTTCGCGATCTCCTCGTCATCGGTCACCAGCATCCCTCCTTCTCCCGTGACGAGATTCTTGTTGGCAAAAAAGCTGAAGCAACCCGCGTGCCCCATGGTCCCCGCCTTGGCATCACGATGGCGGCTTCCCGCCGCCCCCGTGTAACTCGCACCGATGGCATGGCAGGCGTCCTCGATGACCGTGACACCGTGTTCCGCGGCGATCGTCATGATTCGATCCATGTCCGCGGAAAATCCAGCCATGTGGACAGCGATGATCGCCTTGGTCTTGGACGTGATCTTGCGAAGGACATCGGCAGGATCGAGATTGAGATCATGATGCCCGGTCAGCTCGACAAAAACGGGCTTGGCGCCGAGATAGAGAATCGGGTTCACACTGGCGACGAAGGTGTAACTGGGAACGATCACCTCATCGCCGTGCCCGACACCGGCAGCCTGGAGCGCCAGATGAATGGCTGCGGTACAACTGGAGACCGCTACCGCGTACTTAGCGCCCATGGCATTGGCGAACTGCTTCTCGAACTCCGCGGTCCGGGGGCCTAACGAGAGCCACTTGCTCCGAACGACCTCCGCCACGGCATGCGCCTCTTCTTCTCCCAGGTCGACATCGGAAAGGAGATATTTCCTCATGGCAAAACTAGTTCTTGTAGCGGTCGCTGGCAGGGTCGGGCCAGATACCGGACGTCAAACTCCGATGAACCTCCTCAATCCCACGCTCGATCGACCACTTGGCCTTGAAGCCCAGTTCTTTTTCAATTCTGGAGAAATCGACGCGATAACTTCTCGGGTCGGTCTCGCGTTTTACGAATTCCAATTCCGTCCCCTGAACTTGTTTCTGCACCATCTCACCCAAATGAATTTTCCGGGTATTGTTCTCGTTAGCCCCCACATTGAAGACTCCCGCGGACACCACGCCGGGCTCCGCCTCGGCTGCCAGTCTGAATGCCAGGGCAATATCTTCCACGTGGACAAATGGCCGCCAGAACTGCTCTCCAAAGATGACAATCTTGCCGTCCCGAACCGCCGCCGCGGTAAAGTCGCTCACGAGCAAGTCAAATCGCATTCGACCCGAGACGCCAAACGCAGTACTCAGTCGCAGCACCGTGGGGCAAAAGTCGGCGGAAGCCGCTTCGAGGATGGCCTCTTCCGCCTTCACCTTGGTCTCGGAGTATGTCGAGAGGGGCTGCAGTTCCGCGTCTTCGCCGACAAAGTCATCCGAATCGACGGCGCCGTAGTTACTGCAAGTACTAGCGAAGAGAAGCCGGTTGACCCCGGCTTTCCGAGCAGCGGAAAGTACTTTCAGCGCTCCTCCCAAATTCGTCGACACGGCATTCCCGGGATCCCGATTGCATGCCGGCTCGCCAACAATCGCCGCCAGAAGACAAACCGCATCATGCCCTGGAAGGACGCGATCTAGCAGTTCTTCATCGCGCATGTCTCCCCGGACAATGCGGAAGCGCTCTTTTCCTTGCAGAGGGATGAGCGACTCGCCGCCAAATAACATGTTGTCCAAGACCGTGACTCGATGTCCATGCTCCCAAAGCATGCGGGAAAGCGTCGAGCCAACATATCCGGCTCCACCAATCACGAGTGTCTTCATCATTCGCGTCTGGTTAGTGAGAGGATGTCTCGGATAAGGAGGCCAATGCTCGCGGCTCCACGCTTGATTGCGGAAGAAACTGGTCCTTGAGTTCGAAGAACCGCTCTGTCGCTTTGGCGTAGTCGTCAGGCCGGCCGATATCCAGCCATTCGCTATCTGATAGATAAACTTTCACCATCCTGCCCCGCTCGATCAGGGAATGGACGATTGACGGAAAATCGACATACTCACCTTTGGCAAAGGTATCCAGCACACGGCGGTGGAAGACATAGATCCCCATGGAAGCGTCGTAGGGCAGGACAGGTTTTTCGCGGTATCCCGTCACTTGCAGGCGTCCGTCAAATTCGATCACGCCCAGGTCGATCTTTGAATTGCAGCGGTGACACGCAATTGTGAGATCCGCCCCGGACGCCACGTGATATTCGCAAATCTCGCGATAGCGGACCGTCGTGAGTACGTCGCCGTTCATCACGAGAAACGTCTCCGGAAGCCCGTCAATGAGAGCCAGCGGACCCACGGTACCAAGCGGGGACTCTTCCCTAGAGTAGTCGATCTCAATCCCCCATTTCGAGCCGTCACCGAAGTAGGACATGATCAGCTCCGCGAGGTGACCCACGGCGATGGTGAGCTTCTCAAATCCGGATGCCTTGAGCTGCCGCACCACGATCTCGAGGATCGGCATCTCGCCGACCGGGACCAAGGGCTTGGGGAAGGTGACGGTGTAGGGTTGCAGACGACGCCCCTTGCCCCCGGCAAGGATCACCGCGTGCCTTGAACTGGATGAGCTAGACATTAGTCGTGGCATTCTTTGGACAAGATACTATGATACTTCATAAAAATTACTACTAATTTTATTTTACACAGAAACTAGACAGTGTTTCCCGCCATGATGGTCCCGTGAATCGGTGACCGGCCGGCTTCCGAGATCCCTCTTGTCCAGACCAATGCTTCGAATTGCGAAAACCGAGATGCTCTCAGGCGCGATGATCGTCGCCCTCATGACCATCGGGGTCAAGGGTACGGCCTTTCTCAAGGAACTGGTCGTGGCGGAGCGCTTTGGGACTTCCGACGCCGTCGACGCCTTCGTCGTGGCCATGTTGATCCCTTCGATCATCGCCCTCGCCATCGGCAATGCCTTCCGCGACGCGCTGCTGCCCGTCTACGCCAAGCTAAGGCTGCGAAGCGCGGCTGATTCGGCCAAACTGACGTCGAACACGATCTGGATTTGCGGAGGTGTCCTGGCGTCGACCACCCTGGCCGTGATGCTCTTTGGCGATCCGCTAATGGGGTTGATGTGCCGCGGCTTCTCCCCCGAAAAGGCCGCCATGAGTGCTGAATTCCTTCGGTGGGTCGCGGTCTACATGCTTTGCGTTGGCGTGGGCAACATCCTCAAGGGCTACCTGCAGGCCCACGAACGCTTTGCCATTGGGGCTCTCGCTCCCGTGACCATCCCCGGGTTCACCATTCTGCTCTTGTTCGTCCTTCCCGGTCCGGTCCAGGGCGTGTGGCTGGCCTACGGCACCGCAGGCGGAGCCGGAGCACTCCTCATCCTGCTCGGCTGCGCCTCCCGCAGACTCGAAGATAAACCCCTCTTGCAGCGACCGGCCATGGACGATGCCACGCGTTCCGTCATGCGCCACATCTTCCCGCTTCTCGCAGGGACCATGGTGTTAGAGAGCTACCTCTTTGTCGATACCATGATGGTGACGCCGCTTCCGCCTGGAAATGTCGCCGTGCTCACCTACGGGGAGAGGATCGCCGGGGTCTTCTGCCTCGTCGGGATCGCCGCAGTGCAATCTCTCTTTCCCCACATCTCCGATCTGGTGGCGAGAGAATCGTGGCAGAGGCTCATCAAGACCGTCCTGGGATATAGCGGCCTCATCGTCTTGTGTTCCCTACCGGTGGTCGTGATTTGCTGGAGCGCGCCAGAGCCAATCGTCTCATTCGTGTTCGAACGGGGCGAGTTCACCGCCCAGGATACCGCCAAGGTCGCCCAAGTACTTCAATTCGCAGGTCTCCAGGTTCCCGGTGCGGTCCTCCTGGGATTGGGAACTCGGGTGGTCATGGCCTTGCAGGCTAACTACATCGTCCTGCTCTTCGCCACTAGCGGTTTGGTCGTCAACATTTTCCTAAACACCATCTTCATCCGCTGGTACGGAGTCCAAGGGGTGGCACTCTCAACGGCGGCGGTCAATCTTCTCTCGGCTGCTTTCCTCTATTTCTACGCGGGCCTTCGATTGAAACGACTTGCGCACTCCGCAAATCACTAACGCTGCGATCCACCGAATGAAGCCATCGAAGAAACACCCGGATGATCTGCCAAGAAACGGCCATGATTCCCCAGAATCGAATCCGATTTCGTTCTGGTGTACAACGGAGGAAGAATTCTGCGCTCAGAACGTAAGCTGTGGCGCATGCACGAACTGGCCCAGTTCCCCATGGAGAGGCGAACCGTAGCGTTGTCGATCTCCGTCCAGCACTTCCAGAGCAGGTCGATCACCATCTCAGTAGCAGTTCCGGATTCAGCTTCAGCATCTTTGCTGACATCTGTCATCACGTTTCGATTTCTGAAACATAACCGCTCCGACGGCGTCAACATTCCAAAACCAGTCCGACACCTCGATCCACGACCTTAGAGTAGAGTACGGTCGGACCCGCTAACACTGAATCGGGGCCACGCCCGGGCGACTCGGTTTGCCAATATACCCAGATCGGTCCAACTCCTCCACCCCTCAGCCGTGCCCGTCACCACCACGAGCCCAAAGAGATTTCAGGGCAGTTCTTGACAGCCCCATCAAGCTCTGTATTAATCTATTAATACAATAATACAACGCCGATCCAAAATGTCCGCATCAGAGCAACATCATCGAGGAGCGAGGCGGCGTCCATGGCTGCTCATCGGGGGATTCTTCGTCGCCGGCCTGATTGGTTTCGTAATGCGCGTCGCCACGTTTCCCGACGTGGTCGCCACGGAACCCAGGTTCACTCTAGAGGATCCGGCAAACGAGTTCCCGGGCCGACAGATAACCAACAGCGCGTCGGGCCGGATCTCCTGGAGTATGGAGGACGTGCTTGTCAGCTCCGATCACCAATTTTATGTGAAACTGGCAGGGTATCTCGCATCTTGTTCACCTGGAGAACTGCCGCAATTGATGACGAGCATCATCGAATCAGACACCTGGGATAACGAGACTGTCTGGTCCGCCGTGATGCTGACCTGGACGCATTCAAACGCTGATGAAGCCATGGCGTTCTCGCGCGAGGTGACCAAGCATGCGGTCGTCGATCATGAATTTGACAGGCTGAGCCTAACCATCAGCGCTTGGCTCAGGCCAATGTTGGTCGAAATCGGAACGCAGTTCTTGAAGAAGGATCCTGACGCTCTCCTTTCATTGAACGAAGATTGGGTTCCCGAAGTTCTGGAATCCATCTTTGCCAAAAGAACTCGAAATGCCATTCCCCCCGATCTACTCTTGAAGCATTTCGACATGCTGGACGATGCCGGGGCGTTCAAAGACGAGAAATCGCTCATCAGTATGTTTCACACTCTAGCGACCGACGATGTTTCAACTTCCAGAGAATTGCTCGCCAAGCTCTCTGGTGATGCGGAAGGGGCCGCTCTCGCCGGGCTGGCCAGAGGTCTTGCCAAGTCCGATCCCCATCTTACCTCGGAGATTCTCGAGAGCTTCCCCGTAGACGACTCCAGACTTCCGGCAACCCAGCACCTAGTGGCGTCATGGACGCCTCGTGATCCCACCGCCGCTGCCGATTGGGTCAATACCTTGGCTGAAAACGAGGAACGGGCCTACGCGGTGCAGAACCTAGTCGACAATTGGACGCGCTTTGACCTTGCCAGTGCGGAGTCTTGGCTCGAGGGTCTGCCTCCTTCCGCCTCGCGAGATCAAGGAACCATCGCGTTGGTGGATCGTCTCCGCTTCATCGATCCAGAGTCCGCCTTCGAATGGATCAAATCCATCGGAGATGCGAAGGCGCGCTCAAGAGCGATGACACGGTTATCCGAAGCCTGGAAGCACTCCAATCCGGCCAGAGCGAAGACAGCTGCTATGGAATTGCGAGAACTTGGCATGGAATAGGCTAGTGGTCTGTCACAATTGATTCGATGGATATAGTCGCTTAAGTCTAGCCAAAAGGCTTTAGAATTCTGGTCCGCTTCGCGGAATACCTTTTAAAAATCCCGTCCGCTCTCCCACCATCGCTGATCAATCTGCGAAAATCTATCCCATCTGCGGTCCACCCAAGAGGCAGAAAGCGTTCGGGTTATCG
>JANQJH010000306.1 GCA_028281705.1 Verrucomicrobiales bacterium | reverse complement strand
AAAGCGATAGCCGGGAATCAACTCCGCCAGTTCCTCGCAGGAGGGCATGTCGCCCGTCGAGGCAACGCATCCTGCAATCAGGCACCTCGGACACAGGCCCCCGGCAACCGAATCCTTCAGAGGCGCGCCACATCCACCACAGCGAGCTCCCGAGCTTTCATTGGTATCCATGGCGGAGGGCCCGATTCGCGGGCCGTGTCTCCCCACTTCGCTGAGCGAACCAAGGCTCTTCGTCAAGCGTCAACATTTCGATCCCGCATCCTCCGCGAAGTTCGCCCCCTGGAGTTCTCTGATGGCGCTTGCTATTTGATGAGGCGCATTGGGCGGACATGAGTGTCCGCATCACTTGGCTCCGCTCAATCGGAACGTCGCTCCAACCGGCCTACTCCGGAAGAACAAACTTGATTCCGTATCTCGGCCCGGCAGCCAAGAGACGATCGATCAATTCTTTCGTCGGTGGCGGAGGCACCGCGGTCCGGTCGGTGACGGGCTCCAGCACCTCTTCAAAGAATTCTTCGATCCCGGCAGGAACAAACGTCAGAATCAGCCTCAGCGTCTCTGGCCCGTCGTTTCTAAAAGCGTGCACCACGCCTCGGGGAAGGAACATGAAATCGCCCGCCGAGGCCACCAACTGCTGTTCTCCGATTTGGACGCAGCATTTGCCTTCCAGAATATAGAGCGTTTCGTCCTCCCTTTCGTGAATGTGCGGAGGCGGCCCGCCACCTGCCGGCACGAACCCTTCCATGGCGAAGAAGCCACCGCCAGCTTGTTCTCCGGAGATTAGAAAAGTGTACCTATCGCCAGGCCCCCAGAACGCCTTGCCGGTTCCTGCCGCGACGTGAAAGTCCGTTTTGCTATCTGACATACTGTTGCCTCTCTTTCGTTTGAACCGGTGCTCCAGCCCAGGCCACCTAACATTCCCGGTTATCCGCACAAAGGCCAGTCATCATCGCAAAACCTTTTTCGAGAACTTTCTTGACGGAAGGCATTCGGCTGGACTCGGACAAGGACGACGGTTTTTGTGGTGAGTTCCTGTTGGGTGGCCTTGGCGATCCCGAAGTCGATCACCTTGGGTGCAGGCACTCCGTCGAGTACTTGGTAACGGAGACACCCCGCACGAGATCCATGACGAAATAGGGACGCCCTGAATTCGTCGTCCCCCATCCAAAACCTTGGCGATGTTAGGATGATCCATCATCGCCAGTGCTTGGCGCTCGGCTTCAAACCGGCCGACTATCTGCTTCGAATCCATGCCCAACTTGATGATCTTCAAGGCGACACGACGCTTCACCGGCTCCTTCTGCTCCGCCATGTAGACCACGCCAAACCCGCCTTCGCCAATCTTCTGCAACAGTTTGTAGCATCATCACAGTGTTCTGTCAGAGCGTGCGCGCTACTCGATGCCGCTACGCTTGGGAAGCATGGCGAATAAGGGGATATGAGCATTCAATCCAAAGACGCTGGGATGGCCGCGGTGGGATTTGCCATCGCTATGATAGTTGATGGCCAGAATGGCCGTCGTCCACACATCCGACATCTCGAGGCCGGGCTGAAAAGTGTGGATGAAATTGGCGTTGCCTTCGGCATCGGCACGGAACACGCTCTCTGAGCCATCGGGGGCGCCCAGTGGAAGATCGAGGGTACGACAAACCGAATGGTGCAGTTTAGCTCAATCGCGTTGCACATCTCTTGAAATCGCCTCAATCGCAGCCTGAGCGAGGAAACCCGATCTTGACTCACCTCGTCTCTCTAGGTGCAGGTCGATCTGGTTGAGGATTCTCTCTGGGAGAGTGATGTTGATCCTCTTCGCTTTGCCGGAGAGCTTCGATAAGTCTACGGTAACAAGTGCCCAGACTGCTCCTTTGTTCTTGCTCTTATGCTGTTCGATTGGCTGTGAAGGCGGTACTGGCTCGCCATCAACAAGAAGCCCTTCTACGTGGCATTCAATTGCTTCTACCGCGTTCTTTAGAGCTTCTTCTACTGTCTCCCCTGCTGAGAAACAGCCCGGGAGATCCGGAACGGAAACTCCGTAATCCGATCTAGCATCGTTATGGATCGCTACAGGGTAAATCATCTAATTCTGTGTTCATGTCCTAGTCACTAAGGCGGCCACGGCCACCCAGCCTGCCGGAAAATATTCCGCAGCGTGCCTTTCGGTAAGTCTTTCTTTGGGTGGGGTACAGTCACCCTCCCGGGTTTCTCAGGGTGCTTGAACTGCTGATGTGACCCCTTTCGAATGCGCTAAGTTCCACCCGTCTGCCTTGAGGCGACGGATGACCTCCTGAGATTTCATTTAGTCTGAGCCGGTGGTTTCTTGGACGAGTTCTCATATTAGATGTGTGGGGTTTGGGATTGGGTATACACACTCTACACACCACCCAAGGCCGCGCAACACCTTTCTTGCCGACACACCCTCCGACCGGTAGATTCCCCGGATAGGAGTGTTCGTGTGCTGGATTTCGATGATTGTGGCGGTTATGGGGATCGGTAAGCCCGAGATCACCCGCATTTGAACCGGCACCGACGGCAGAAATACAGACGCCACCTACGTCTCCCGCGACGAAAAGCAGGTCACGATCAAGAAAGGCCTTCGAGCCTTCAAGATCGATCTCGCAAAACTGCCAGAAGGAAATCAGGATTAGTTAGACTCTTTGACTCCTTTGGGGTATCCCTCGCTGGTTGTGAAGAAAGGGGAAGAGTATGAGTTGATGTTTGTTAGTGACCTCCCATTCGAACGATGGAAGGTTACATACAAAGTTCATACACTGTCAAGCGCAGAAGAACACAAGCTTTTGAAAAAAGCAGATCACGAACTTAGCGTAGTTATACCGTTAGCCTTAGATAACGGCATGGCTATTGCACAAGCCGTGTGGGCGGAGCCCGGTGGCAAGCTGATAAAGGCAGAAGCGAAGGAACAATTGGGAAACCCAAACTTGTTTAAGTTCTCTGCGACAGCTCATTCAGACGCGGAGCTAATTGCACTAAGGATAGAGTTTCTGGAACTATCAAAAATCCCAAGCGAGAAGAAACTCGAGATCCGGGATCCGGACAGGCTGCGGGCTCAATCGGCTCCCTCGACGCATCGGAGCGAGGGGTCGAGCCCCGGAATGCCTTCGGCCTCACTCGCCAATCTCGCCGTCCCGCTTGCGCTCCGGGAGGATGGCGCAGGCGCCTTCACATCCGAACATTCGACTCAGGAGGTGCCGGTTACGACTCACCCAATTGTAGAATCTTTCCGCCACCCAGATCACACCCGGAATCCAGAGGAACAACCCAAGCGGCAGCAGTGCCGGCAGGCGGAAACCGAGAAAGCGGAACACGCGGGCGCCCCGGTAGACAGTGCCACCCGGCGTGACGCAATGGATCGCGGAACGCAAATCCTCGCGCGTGAGTTCAGGGGCGACGCCCGCCGCTTCAGGCACGCCAATCGGCAACAACCGAACCTTGTTCAGCCAGTCCAGCCACGTCAACAACCGCATTTGGAAGGTACAGAGCGGGCAATCACTGTCATAGAGAACGATGTGTTTGGAGCAATCCACGCCGGAAACTAGCCGACAAGATTCCGGTTGTCTCGAAAAATGAGTCGAGCACGGATTGCCACACGATTCCGTGTAAGATCCGGCGCCCTCGAGACGGATACAGCGATGAGCATTCACCGCACCGATCGCCGCCCAAGTCCGCTGTAAAACCGCGGGAGAACTGGTTTCCTTCCAATGCCAGGCAGGAGAAACGTGACACTACAGATCCGCTTGAAATGGCCGGCTCGTTCATCGAGCTTCCCATCGAATCCATGGATCCCGAATCCGACTGCCCCAGCCGGAGAGAGCTCGAGGCAATCGTGCACGAAGCTCTGCCGGACGAACGTGTCGACGTCTTGCTGCCCCATCTTGGTGTCTGCCCGCGATGCCGGTCGGCACTGGACGCCATCAGCGGAACGAGAAGCTTCCGCATGGAGTTGCTGGATCCCCCAGCAAAATCAGAAACCGATCTTCAAGCGACCAAAGAATTCCTCGATGAACTCAAGCGGGAGCCTTCCACGGCAACCGCTGCTGAGAGAGAGCCCGAGGAGACGGATGACGAACTCACCTTTCTCCTGCCTTCGAACACTCCTGATAGTCTGGGGAAACTGGGACCCTATGAGATCCGCAAACTCATCGGTCGCGGCGGCATGGGGCTCGTGCTGCGGGCGCTCGACCCCGAACTCGAACGTGAGGTTGCGATCAAGGTGCTCTCCCCAAGTCGCTCCACCACCAAGCGGGCGCGCGAACGCTTCATCCAGGAAGCGCGCACGGCGGCCGGCATCCACCACGAAAACGTCCTTCCCGTACATGCCGTGAATCGTGAGGGAGAACTACCCTATTTCACCATGCCGCTGATCGAGGGGCTGTCCCTCCAGGAGTTCCTCGACCGCCAGAACG
>JANQJH010000297.1 GCA_028281705.1 Verrucomicrobiales bacterium | reverse complement strand
CCCGGAGATAACCACGCGCCACCCGATCACCCTTGTCGCCCGGGTTCCCCGCCCGCTGCATGCGGGAGTCTCCCGTACTCGTGCCATCCGTCACCGCCCAGGCCATCGGAACCGATGGCGGCGCCGCCTCGCGATGCTCCTCCACCGCCCGCTTCAGTTCTGCCACCTTCTGCTTCAACGCCGCGTTCTTCCGATCCCGGTCCGCAGCCCGGTCCGCCGCCTTGAGATCCGTCGCCAGTTTCACGTCTCGATCGCTCCACTCCTGGTACCGCCTGGCCTTTTCCGGATCTTTCTCCAGAGCGATGAAGTTTTCCCGGTAGCGCGCGTGCTCGGTGCCCGCGTGGGGATACTGCGTCCCTTCGAAATACCCATAAAGTCCGTAGTAATCTTTTGCCGTGATGGGATCGAACTTGTGATCGTGGCAGCGGGCACAGGTGAGCGACATCCCCAGCATGGCCCGCCCCACCGTGTCCAGCGTGTTCTCGATGATGAGGTGCATCTCGGCGAACTTGGAATTCCCGAAACGCTGCGCCATGGCAACAAACCCCGTCGCCACCACGCGATCTTCCCAGCGGGGCGAATCCGGCTCCAGTGCGTTTAGCTGGTCGCCCGCCAACTGCTCCATGAGGAATTGATCATAGGGAAGATCCTCGTTCATCGCCCGGATCACATAGTCCCGGTAGAGATGGGCCTCGGGAATGGGCATGTCCGTCGCGTCCCCCGAGGTGTCGGCATAGCGAGCCAGATCGAGCCAATGCCGCCCCCAGCGCTCACCGTAAGCCTTCGACTGAAGGAGCCGGTCCACCAAGCGGGAGAAAGCGCCCTCCGCCTCGTCCGCCATGAAGACTTCCACTTGCTCGGGAGTCGGCGGCAATCCAGTGAGATCAAAGCAAGCCCGGCGCAAGAGTGTCCCCTTATCCGCCCGGGGCGCCGGCTTCATCCCCGCCTCCTCGAGCCCCGCGAGAACGAACCGGTCCACCTCATTCCGCACCCACCCCTCATCGCGCACCTCGGGTGGCACCACCGGTTCCGGCGCTCTAAAGGCCCAGAATTTGGCCTCCGCGGGCGCCTCCTGACCGGGATGCCCCTGCACGGTGGACACGAGGGATGCCAGGACAGTGCCAAGGGCCAATCCCCAGTGGACGGTTTTTCTCTCGAACAACGACAGCGCTCTCAAATCACTGGGTGAAACCGCCCAAACCGGCATCCGTCGCCAACAAACCCCGGATCAGCGTGAGGCCACAAGGGTTTACCATCGGCGACGCACCTGTTTCATCTCTGGACGTGAGACCGGCGTCCCGCTGGCCCCTGGCAGTCGCGATCAGATTTAGTACCCCGTCCCTAATTCAGCACACGTCCCCAATTCCGCGCAACGTGAGACCGGCGAGACGCCGGCGTCTCGCCTGTTATTCACGGGCGGAACGCCCGTTTCACCATGCCGGCACGACCCTCAACGTCGACCACGGCCCTACTTCAACCGCGTCTCGAGCGCATTCATGAGAGATCCGGAAGGGAGATTTCTCTCAATGATCTCACCTTTGGGATTGATGATGAAGATGGCAGGGATACCACGGACTCCGTACTCTCTGGGCGTTGGGACCGAATTCATTTCACCCAGGTATCCGTGTATCCATGGCATGTCATTTTCTTCGACGAATTTCCGGGGCTCGACAATCGATCTGTCGACGCTGAGACTGATCAAGGCGAAGTCAGAGCGGTTTCCAAATGCCTTGTACACCTTGCGCAGGGTGGGCAAGTCTTCGATGCAAGGTCCACACCATGTGGTCCAAAAATCCAACACGACGTATTTCCCTCGATAGTCAGCCAAATTGAATCGTTTGTTGTCGAAGCCCAAGGCCGTGAATGCCGGGGCCAGTGTCTGGCCCTGCCCAACACTTGATTGGAGCGCCATGATGTGCTTTCCTAGATCGAATGGAACCGTGCTGTCTTGCTCCGGAGATTCGGGAATCTCAAATTCAGCAGTGTAACGGGCGATGTATTCGCCCATACCCCCGGGATTCTCTTTGCGGGGATCAAGAAAACTCAAATCGAAGGCATATTTTCCGGGGATGACTTCATCGATACGGAACGAACCGTCAGGGGAAAAGAGGACAGGATGACTTCGGTTCTGGTCGAAAGCTCTCTTAACGGCGGGAAGTTCCCGCCAGGCCTGGAACTCTTCCGCCGTTTTGACAGTCCTGGGCGGCTTGGGACGCACGGCATGGATGCGTCTTTCTCCTAGCCGGAAATCGATTTCCACATAGTCATTCACCACCTCCAACTTACCGACTACCGGCCGACCCCGGTCGCCCAAATTGACCGTAAGTGTCTCGCCAGCTTCCGGGAAATAGACACTCCGCACCGCGGGCGTGGCGCCTCGATGCCATGGAATCAGTCGATAGAGGGTGCACTTCAACGGCGGAACGTGCCGGAATGAAAACTGCCCTTGCTCATCCGTCGTCACCTTGAAATGGCTATGGAATATTCCAGGGTCCGCGTGCACACCCATTTGAACGTCCTCGCCAGGAAGACGCCGATCGTATTGCCAAAGCGTTCCCGTAATCGTTGCCCACGGCTTCAATTCGATGACGGCCCCAGACGTTAGGTTCTCTGGCAAAACATACCCAAATCCCTCCTCAGCCGCGATGACGACACCATAGGTATTCGAATCCACAAAGATCTGGAACGCCCCTTCGGAATCACTGGTAGTGTATGCTATACGGTCAAGGTTCACGAAGCCGGATCCACCTTCAAGGCGAGGCCTTGACCCATCCGAGTGCACTGCAATCTGCGCCCCACTCACCGAACGACCGAATTGGTCGACAATCCGACCTTCCATGCGGCGCGCTCTTTCCAATTCAATATCGTACTCAACGGTCCCTTCCTCTCCGTGGCGAGGGGAAAACTCTCGAGACAACAACGGAACATATCCATCAGCCTCAACCCGTAGGAAAAGATCGTAAAAATAGCCGTCGACCCGCGATCGAGCATGGAGTTTTCCCACATCGATGGCATAGGATCCACCCGAAAAGGCAGCGGAATCGTTTCTGCGAAAATTGCTCATGTCATCCTCGCCACTCCAATACAACCGGAATCGTTCCACCGGCTGTTTCGATTCCGCATCGATGACCTTTCCTGAGATCTTTAGTGTCCGCGTTAGATAAAACTCTGCAGGCTGGCCAACCTGCAGAATTCTGGATCGCTTCATAAAACCCGCCTTGCTGACCTTGACCCGAAATCGATTGGAAGGGGCATCCCTCCAGACAAATCGGCCATCATTGTCACTCTCCGATTCCCAGCGCACCCCTTTCCACGGCCCCCAATCCTCGAAGGTAATGCGTGCACCTGAAACCGGGTTCCCTTCATTGTCCCGAATCGCCCCTTCCCATGTCTCTCCCGTTTCCAGCATCACGTGATGAAACACGGACTCGTCCGCCCCATTCAAATCCAGATCTCTGACCGCAGGAACAAATCCCTGAGCCTGCACCACAAGCTTCACCACCTTTCTCGGTAAATGAGAAAATTGGAAGACGCCTTGGGCATCGGTAGTCGCCAGCGTCCGGATCGTATGTGGATTCCAATTTAGTATTTCAAGATCATCGATACAGGCAACGGTGACTCCCTGCAGCGATTTCCCGGCTTCAGATACAATCTTCCCCGAGATCGCCACACCCTCGTTAATCTGAAGCCGCGACCTGTTTTCCGCCAGCTCGCCAAACTCAACGAAATGTCCTCTGCCCTCTGCTTCCATCGCCTTGGTGACTTCAGTCGAATAAACGGTATCGGCATAGTCCGGGTGGCGGAGTCTCAATGAAACCGATCTCGAACTTGGCCACTGACACCGTGCCGTCCATCGGCCTGAACCATCCGTCACCGCGAGTTTCTCCTCCGCCTTGGACTTCCATACAAGAGCTCTTTCGGCGTAGTCCCCTCCGATCACTAGTCCCGTCGGCCGGTCTCTCAGGACCTCCACACCCTCGATGGGATCCCCCAGCGCGTTCGTGACAACACCGCCAATCGCGACCCCTTGGCTCATCACCAGCTCAAGCGTTTCCGGAAGCAAGTCCACTTCATGCTTGATCCACTCTCCAGTTTGATAGAGATAGCCCTCCTTCTCGAAGTGATAGGATAATCTCGAGGATCCTTGAGGATCAAAACGGAATGCACATTCGCCGTTCGCATCGGTCAGCAAGGTCTCTATCAAAGGATCCGTCTCATACTTCTCCACCTTGACCACGACTTTGACATCGGGGACCGGTTTACTGGTATCGTATTCGAGGAGCCGAAATCCCAAAGATCGACTGTTTGCGGGCTTCGATGGCGATGCCGTATGGTTGTCGGATGGACCGCCTGGACCGCCCGGTTCGGCGGACAACTTGACGGCATCTGTGAGACAAAAAATCGCAAAAATCGAAATGGAAGCGATGGCCAACCATTTCCATGGCCGCCTCTGACCAAAAGCGGCAATCGCCATCATTCGAGCTTTCAATTGAGAACGCTTTTCCAGAATCCCAACGGCTCCCGGCACGAAAATCGGCCGAGAACGTAGGCTGAGGACTTTCAGAATGGTGTCTCCGTAAGCGAGCGATTTTGCTTTCCCGGATACCGACAGCGTTAGTTCGTCTGCTCTTAACTCTCGGTCCATACGCATCCTGTGGAAGGCAAACCAGATGACAGGATTAAACCAGTGGACCGTCTGCAAAACCGCTTGAATCCAGTTGGCCAGGATATCGCGATGCTTGATGTGGGCCAGTTCGTGCAAAAAGACGAGACGAAACTCGGCCGGAGAGAACTGAGTGATCATTTGCTGGGGAAGAATCAACTTCGGATTCTTCACGCCGATGACCGCCGGACTACTGAATCCCGGCACCAGGAGCACCTGCGGTACCTTTGCGATACCAATAACACAACAGCACTGTTGCAGAACTCGAAGAACGTCTGGATCGGACAGTTCAACGCCTGCGCTGGTACGACGACGGATTCGAAAGGTAAGAACAAGAATCCCGGTGGATATCCCAGCCATCCCAATCAGCCAGGCCCAGAAGAGGTGATCCCACGGATCCGACATCTTGGACCGCGGTTCCACTGGATTCCTCACTACGGGCGTCGGCATACCAACGGCTTCCGGGGTCCTCAACTCGGGCCTGATCGATTCCTCAACTTCCTCGCCCGCCGCTGCCTTATCTTCCAAACCAAACTCATGTTCTGTCGAATTCCTCGGGGCTTCAGTTTGCTGTGATCGGGTCGCGGTTGAGGCGATCTGGCTTCTCTCCCCCTCGGATTCGCGCGCCTCGATGTTGCCGGACTCGATTTCCAACCAGTTAAAAATACTGGTCGGGCTCTCGGGGAAAACGGGGATGCACAGTCGAATCAACACAATCCACCACAGGGAGTATCGCGCACGCGCCGACAGCCGTTTTCGGAATGCCCATTGAAACACGAGAATCAACGGAATCAGAACCGTGGCGTGCAGTGAACTCACGAACATCCATTGAAAGAATTCCATCATTTGGTCCCCCTCTTCTTGAGTATTGCTCTGAGTTCATCGATCTCCTTGTCAGTCAGTTTCTTATCATCAACCAGTTGCGCGAGCATGGGCGGCAAAGATCCCGAGAAGACCTTTTGCAGGAAATTTTCACACTCGGTTTTTTGACACTCCTCCTGACTGAAGGCTGGAGAATAGAGATAGGCGCGCCCGGCTCTCTCTGCACGAATCGCTCCTTTCTTCAGCAGTCTGGTAATGTAGGTTTTCACTGTCTTGGGGTGTTGTTTCAGCGCCTCCACAATCTCCAATGACGTGCGCGGATTCGCATCCCATAGCACACTCATCACGTTCCACTCAGCGTCCGTAATCCGTGGTATCTTTCTTGATCGGCCCATGCTTACAGGTGTAATCGTTACCTTAGAACTACACCTGTAATCAATTGATGCAAGCCTTTTTTTCGCAAGAAAGTGAAACAGGCGGTAGTGAAGGCCCGACGACTGTCCGTTAGAGATCCAACATGGGGACGCCTGGCGATCATCGGGAACCACCAGTGTTTCATGCGAGAAATTGATGAGCTGTATTGCCCGCAAACGCACAGTTTCGTTCCATTATGAAACACCACCGCCAGCTTGGAAGATGTGTAATCCCCATAAGCCAATGTACAGGAGTTCATTGCGCTATCATACATTGTTTGGTATGGCTTCTGCGTCCAATTCCTTTCATGGACTTCACCATACGCCGACTATCGAGAAAGAATGTTCATCACGGACTATCCATAATCGAAAAGCGAATCTCATGTAACGCTTGACAGCTCAGAATTGCGATCTAAATGTCAGAACGCTCTTAGGAGGAACTACGCTATGGATCGTTTTTCACGGATGGGCTGGATCTGCCAATCCGTTAGGATTTACTGACGAGGCTGAAATTCGCTACGGGGCATATTCGTGACTTTGACTATGCAAGGGAGATACTATTGGATCGGTGGCCTCGTCGGCCTCGCGATGGCAGCCGCCTTTCTGGCACGCCATCAGAACGGCCACACTCCAGCTTTGGCGAAGCCGCCATCCTCAGACGATTGGGAGGAGGCTTATCTGAAATTTGAGCCGGGGGCGACTTATGTCTACGACTTGTCTACGCGACTGCGTCTGGAATTCCATGCTGAGACCGATCTCAATGCCTCGGTCACGTTCCATGGCATTTCGCCTGAGGGAACCAAGGCGGCCTACGATATTTCGGGCGACCTAACACTGTCCGTCTACGAACGCTCGCACGTGGGGCTGCTTCTAGGCGCGCGAGTGGACTTAACACGCGACGCCGCAGGCGGCTTTGTTGACTTGGAAGACGGCGCGCTTGCGACGGAGATCTTCGTTCGCCTCAATAGGGATTTCGACGTCGAGGAGCTGTTGTTCGAGCACAAGCCTCGGATCGAAGTTCTCAATTACTGGCAGACTCTCTTTGCAACCGTTCTTCCGTTGGTTCCGGCCGGCAAAACGGATGCTTGGACGGTGAATACAATGGACACGCTGGGACCGCACATCGCGGACTATGTGCGCGAGGGCGATGCGATTCGACGAACGAAACGGAACTACAGAGCCATTCAAGGCATGACGGTATCGACCGCCCCTGGGCCGGACACGGCAGTCATCGTTCGGCAATCGGATGCAGCTCGATTCGAGGTGGATCCGATGAGCCACGCTCTACGAGAAGTACGCGCGAACGGGGAGATCGAGGCGCTTATCGGAGGTACGATCAGAGTGCGTTCGACGAACGTGACGGCTCTGACTTTGACCCGCGTGGAGAAGGGACAGGGTCGGCGACCACCCCAACACTGGCGTGTCCGCCACAGTCTCAACGCGGAATCGGAGGCCCTCACCAAGTCGAAATTTGCCCGCCGAGTTCCGGTGATGATGACTCAACCGCTGGCGCCGGTCGCGACGCCGACGATGGAAGATATCTTGGTGCGTTGGTACGAAGGCGCGGGAAAAGACAGCAACGAGCAGATTCTGGCGTTCTCCGATCTGGTTTTCCGTCTTGAAATGCATCCCGAGGAGGTGGCTCGGCTCAAGGAGATGATTCGCGATCAAGAGACCGACGAGGATCTGCGAGCGCATCTCATCCAGGCGGCGGGGGCGTCAGACACCCGTGAGGGCGGCCTGTTGCTCCAGGAATTGATTGCCACCGGAAGCCCGAAGGAACGGACGACCGCGATCTCGACCGCCATGCAATTATCCGATCCGCCGGAAGGTCTAGTAGACTCCCTAAGCAATCTGCTACGAGGCGGGCCGGCTCAGGGACACCAGGAGGTGTCGGCGGCGGTCCTGACCCTTGGATCCTACGTCAACCGGGAGGCGGAGGCGTTGGATTCGGACGCCGTCTTTCAAGAGTTGGTCGCCTATGGCCGCACGCTTCAAAGTGCCACCGATCGCCTGACTTTCATGACCGCGCTGGGCAACACAGGACGCACTGAGGCGATCGAACACATTATCAATACCGCAATCGCGCAGAGCTCGCCCGGGGCCTGGCGCACAGCCATCTCCAGTATCGGGCAAGTGGCAACGCCGGAAGCGCATCAGTATTTGATGGACTGGTACGAATCGAACTCGCTTCCAATAGACTTAAGCCACATGGCCGTGCGTTCGGTAGCGACGAACGCCGTCAATCCAACCGAGCAGGTAACGCAGTTCATGGCCTTAGTAGCTTCGGATACGGAGGCGGCCTTTCTCGCGAGACAGGCGGCGGCTCGCTTCCTAGCGAGATCCTTGGACAAGGTCGGCTCTGAGGTGGCAAGGCCGGTCTTGGAATCGTTGGCAGTTACCGATCCCGACGACCGAATCATGCGATTTGCGCAAGAATCCCTTGCGCGTTCGAACTAAAATAAGCTGAAAACTAACAAAATGACTATAACAAGATTGGTAAAACAAATAACCACTCTGACAGTAGCACTCTGGGCCTTGCCCGCGCACGCATCCCAAGATGACCTGGGCACTGGCGGAGACGCGGCGGATCTCTCCTCTCCAGGATTCGGAGCGACGGCGATTTCGCCTAACAGCTCCGGTTTGGGAGAAATCGAACTGGGCCCCGACACCTATGATATGTATCGATTCACCGCCACCGGTGGTCCGAATTTCATACGCGTGGTCTTCTTTCCGACCTCAAGCGTTTCCGGCACCAACTTGGAAGTGACGCTGTATGATCATGACTACGCCTTGATGGGCGTTTGGACGTCGACTGGCACTGCCGTCAACGAGGTACGGTTCACCTCGCGCACCACGGGCGGGTACTCAATCCGCGTCCGCGCGATCGGCACGCCATCCGGCTTGACCGAGTACTTCCTCGGCGTGGAAACGAAGTCCCACAAGGCGCTTCCGTCCAGCTGGCACGGCATCATCGGGTGGACACCCGCGAATCCGCCGGACATCGTTGGAAGTCTGCCCACGGGCTATTCGGGCACGCCCGGATTACCGGGCCTCGTCGCGTCCGACCCCGATGCCTACCATGAGTCGAACGGCCCGGGAACGGGAAGCGCGAGCGCCACGCCGGCCGAGTATCATGTTCGGCACCACGGCGAGCCCGGAACGCCGGGATGGTATTCGGCGCTCATTGCAGACACGTTGAGCGCTAGCTCGGACTACAATTTCGGCAATTCGAAAGTCGAGTGCGACGCCGGGATTGACACAGAGGAAGACGGAACCTATGGCGACATCTACCTCAAGGCCTTCGGCCTCCAGATCAAGGGGTTTGGCTGGGAAACCGTAAAGATCGCCCAGGGCCTGAAAATCGGTGTCAATTTTCCGATAGGCGGAACCACGCTGGGGAGCGAGTTGGCCTTCAGCAACAGCCCCGGCGATTGGGTAGGATGGTCAAAGAAGAAGACCTGGAGCGGGGCGGCAAAGAACTTCATTTGGTTGGGTCTTCCCTGGACCGTCTATTTGGACGGGTACGCGGACTTCAGCATCGGCGGCGAAGCCAAATGGCCAAGCAACAACTCCGCCAACGAGAGCGAACTCAAAGTGGGTGTGGGCGGCAAGGCCGGACTCAATCTTCGATTCGGTGTCGGCGTCACGGTTGACGACGATGGCGTTTCGGCAGGCATCGAAGGCAACGCGGAGTTGGTCAACGTGAACTTCCGGTTTGAGTATCTCCTCGATGGCGACGGCTACTTGGTGGACAGCATGGTGGGATTGGTAACTTGGAAGGGCGTGTGCGTTAACGTCGGGCTCTATGCACGCGCTGAGGCGGGTGGCGAGGGGTACTCCGGTTCGTGGACGCCGTTCGAGCCGAGTTGCTGGCAGGAAGAGACCTTCACGCTTTTCACACAGCTGGAAGACGAAACCGTTCCGCTACCGTGAGTGGAGAAAAGCCGATTACGTAACGGCACTGTTATCATCCCGATGATGATGCCGTCAATCGATCAGGCTCATCTCGGCAGACACTTGCCTGCTCTGCTTCGAAGAGCGTTCGTGAATACTGGGAGGGACCAGTCAGAAAGGGACTGAAGTCCCTCCCACATTGGGGAATCGTGGTTAGGCCAAGACCTACTTGATAACGTGCCCCTGCACGTTCGTCAGCCGTCTCTCCAAGCCATTGTGGTAGTAACTCAACCTGCCGAAAATTCTTTCCCAATCTGAAAAGTGAAAAAAATGGGCCTTTCGCCTCTGGCTACTCCACAGGCGTCAGCACGATGTTGCGATACTTCACCGAAGTGTGGTCGCCCTGGAGGTAGATCGGCCCCGGCGCCATGGGGTCGGTGTGCATGGCGCCGGCTGTCGGTCCCGGCACGGGCTGATTGTCGATCACCTTCTCACCGTTGAGCACGACCGTCATGTGCCGGTCAACCAGAATGAGGTCGTAGCTCTGCCACTGGCCGCCTTCAAACCCGGCGTTCTTCGTCGGGGCCACGCGCCCGAAGATGGCGCCGACGCCCTGCTTTCCCTGCATCCGGCTGTCGCGATCAACGACCTGGGCTTCATACATGCCGCGCAAATAAATGCCGCTGTTGCGATCCTTCCCGACGAGAAACTCAATGTGCAATTTGAAGTCGCCGAAGACGGCTTCCGTTCTCAAGTTGCCATAGGCCCCCGTGGCACTGAAATCGGTCTTCGGTGTGCTATTGACCAACAGGCCGTCTTCCACCGACCAGCCGTTGATTTTCTCCGGGCGCCGCAATCGCCATCCAGCGAGGTCCTTGCCGTTGAAGAGGGTGATGGGTTTCCCAAAGCGCACCTTGGATAGATCCGGCGCCTTGGCAGGCATCGGAGGAATGGACTTGGCCGTGAACAGGTCTCGCACTTCCTCCCTTCCGTCTGCAAAGGTCGTGCGGATCTCTCCCTTCAACTCGCCCTTCTCCGACCAGACCGCCGCTCGGGTCTCTTGCGTGATCCGCCCTTGTCTGCCGCCCTTGCGGATCGTCTTCAAGGGAATGTGGATCTGGCCTTCCCGCACGTCGACCCCTTTGAGCGGGCGAATCGTCCCCACGTTCACCATCATCGCGACCTCGGGTTCCCCGTCCTTCTCGCCGATGCTGAGCCAGCCCGCCTCGCCCGATTCGATGATGAGCGACCAATCGCCAAGAAGTTCCTTCGGGATGCGTTCCGCGTTGGCCCACGCCCCCGCGAATAGGCAAAGGAGAATCGAAGAAAGAAGGAAATGGATGGCGGGCCTCGAGTTCATGAAAATGGGAATTGACGTTAGTCGATGAATGGTTCTAGAGCCTTGGTATAGCAGGCGCCGACTTCTTTGCCAATCATGGCAACGCCCGAAGGCGGACAAGAGTGCCCGCATGACTGGGACGTCCCATTTGGAAGATGATAGTCACTGCCCTCCAGGCCGGGAAACCGGCAAGCAAAGCTGGCCAAACCGCCGCAGGTCCATACACTCGGGACGAATCACCGTTCCCACTCCTGAACTCCACCAAAATCCATCCAGACCGATGTCAGACCAAGCCAACACCCTCTCCCGCCGCCAATTCATGCAAACTTCATCCGCCACGGCCTCGGCGGCTTCGCTAACCGCCCTGGCCTCAGCCATGGGGCAAGGCGTCCATACGGACGTCGGCGATGAACTCAAGATCGGGCTCGTGGGCTGCGGCGGCCGGGGTCTGGGTGCCTGCGCTCAGGCACTGATCGCCTCCGATGCCCCGATCAAGCTCATCGCCCTGGGTGATCTCTTTGCCGACCAGATCGAGAACTGTCACCAGGTTCTCAGTGAAGGCGCCGGAGAACGCTACGACCGCCGGCCGTTCCCCCCGCTAACCAAGAAAATGGATGTGCCCAAGGAACGCCGCTTTGCCGGCTTCGATTCGTTTCAGAAGGTGATCGATAGCGGAGTGGACCTCGTGCTGCTAGCCACGCCACCGGGTTTTCGCCCCCAGCACTTCGAGGCGGCGGTGAAGGCGAACAAGCATGTCTTCATGGAGAAGCCCGTGGCCGTGGATGCGCCCGGCATCCGCCGCGTCATTGCCGCGGCCGAGGAGGCACGGAAAAAGAAACTCTCGGTCGTCGCCGGCACGCAGCGCCGGCATCAGAATCATTACCGGGAGATCCTCAAGCGGGTGCACGACGGTGCCATCGGCGAGATCTTGGCCGGCCAATGTTACTGGAACATGGGTCCTCTCTGGGTCGAGGATGCCAAGAAGTACTGGGAAACCTATCAGACCGGCAAATGGAGCGACATGGAGTACCAGTGCCGCAACTGGCTCTTCCACGTCTGGCTCTCGGGCGACCACATCTGCGAACAGCACGTGCATAACATTGACATCATACACTGGGCCATGGGGAGCGATCCCAAGATGGTGATGGGAATGGGCGGCCGCCAGGAGCGCGTCCAGCCGCAGTATGGCAACGGCTACGACCACTTTGCCACGGAACTCGAGTTCGAGAACGGGGTCCGCGTCACAAGCATGTGCAAACAACAGTCCGGCGCCGCCTTCAATGTGGCGGAACGCCTCGTGGGCACCAAGGGCCAGGTCTACCTCGATGGAAGCATTGGCCGCATCACGGGAGCCAACGCCTACGAGTATGAAGGCGAACGCAACGACCCCTATGTGCAGGAACATGCCGATCTCATTCATTCTATCCGCAATGGCGATGCGGTGAACGAAGGCGAACAGGTGGCGCGCAGCACCATGAGCGCGATTGCCGGCCGCATGGCTGCCTACACCGGCCGCTCCATGAAATGGGAATGGGCCTTGCAAAGATCTCAGCTCGACCTCGGGCCGGCAGAGTACCGGTTCGGCAAATTGCCAGTCGATCCCCCGGCTGTTCCCGGCATCACCAAACTCATTTAGCTAGCCAAAGCCATATTCCTACAGGTCTTAGCCCGGAAACAACGAACAGGGACTAAAGTCCCTGCCACTTTCCCTGAATGTGGGAGGGACTTCAGTCCCTCGGCTAATCTCGAAGGATCTCAATCTTGACCGACGGTAGCGTTCGATAGATAGGACGCGCATCGGGCGTCGAGTGTCCGCATCACTCGGCATCGCTATTGCTACCGAATGCGCTCGTGAACGCCCCGGCTCCTCCAACCACCGGCAGCGTGATCGTGGTGGCATTGGGATCGATCGTTAACCGCGTTCCCGGATCCGGGTGGAGCGTGAAGTCGCGATCGCTGGAGAAGATCATGAGGCCGAGCTGCTGGCCGACGGGAATCACTTGATCGTCCGGTTGCAGATCAAACGTCATTTTATAGAAACGTCCCGGGGTTAGGGGCTCGCCCTCAGTGAGGGAACGGTAGTTTTGCGGGTCGGCCCAGCCGCGCGTGATGATGTTGTCAGTCGCCTTGGCCTTCCGGTTCCCATTCCACGGCAGAGAAACCAGCCACACGGAGAGATTGGCCGCCGGCTTGCTGCTCGACAGCTTGATCGTGACGCTCGCGGTGCCGGAAAGGTGGATGGGTTCGGTCAACGTCGGACTCAGGTAGATCAGCCGGTGGTCCGTCCAATCCGCCTGGGCCAGAGCCACGCCGGAGAAGGAGAAGTTGTCGACCAGGGTTTCGTTCTCCGGGTTGTCGACGGGCTCAAGACTCAGTTGCCCTCGCTGCGGGCTCCCGGAAACGAGATGCAGGGTGACCGGGGCCGCCTCGGGATTGGGAAAGTCCTCATAGGCCGTCGGCTTGGTTCTGGGATCGTTCTCCCTTACGATCCAGGCGCGCGGCCCATTTTCCACCCCGTTCTCCACGCCATGCAGGAACCGCGCGAACCACCGGTTCATCATCTCCGATGGGGGTTCGCCGCCATGCCCTCCCTGATGATAAAACACCTGCGCGGTGATCCCTTCCCTACCTTTGAGCGCCTGATAAATCCGGTTGCTGTGCTCCGGGACCACGTTCCAGTCGTTGAAAGCATGGGCCATCAACACAGCTGCCTTCAAGGGTCCCAAGTCCTTGAGGTAATCACGCTTTTCCCAAAACGCGTTGTAATCGCCCGAGGCCCGGTCGATGCCGTTGAGCATCTCGTCATCACGCACCGTGCTATCACAGTAGTCGCGCCTGGCATCGTTCCCGCTGTGAACAAACTCGTAGAGGTTGTCGATGTCCTCCCCCAGGTAGCCGAAGGGATGCCGCACCAGGCCGTTGGAACGGTAATAGTGATATGGCGACGTGTTGGGGGCGATGGGAATGATCACCTCGAGACCGTCGACTCCCGTGGTGGCGGCCGCCAATGCCAGCGTTCCAGGATGGGAC
>JANQJH010000274.1 GCA_028281705.1 Verrucomicrobiales bacterium | reverse complement strand
CCGGAGGCATCTTCGAAGTCGGTTTCCCCGACGTCATCCAGCAGATGTGGGCCGCCTTCCTCCTGGAACGATCCGACTTGGTAGGCGATCACTTCGGCTGCGTCACTCCCGAGGAAGCCCTCGCCAGTCACCAGATCTTCCAGGCGGCACTCGACTCCGAACACGGCAGCAAAGTCGTGCATCCCTCCTATGCCTGATCGTCACGGTCTCCTCGCAGCGGGCAATTTCATCATTGATCACGTCAAGATCATCGATGCCTATCCCGCACCCGAAATGCTGGCCAACATCGGCTCCCAATCGAGCAGCAACGGCGGCGGCCCTTACAATGTCCTCAAGGACCTGGCCAAGATGGATGCCCCGTTTCCCTTGGAAGCCATCGGCTTGATCGGCAATGACGCCGACGGCACCTGGATCATGGAGGACTGCGCCCGCCACGGAATCGCCACCTGGGGTCTCAAGCGCTGTGACGCCGCCGCCACTTCCTACACCGATGCCATGACGGTGGCCAGTGGCGGTCAACGCACGTTCTTCCACCACCGGGGCGCCAATGCCGTTCTTTGCGAACAGGACATCGATCTCAGCGCCAGTCGGTCGAAGTGGTTTTACCTCGGCTATCTCCTCTTGTTAGACGCCATGGACGTCGTGCATGAGGACGGCACGACGGACGCTGGCAAGGCTCTGCGCAAGGCCAAGGCCGCCGGGTTCCACACCGCGGCCGATTTCGTCAGCGTGCCCGACGATCGGGTGGAGGCCATTGCCAAGGCCAGCCTTCCTCACATCGACGTCCTTTTCATCAACGAGATCGAAGCCGAAATGGTCACCGGCCTGAAGCTCCGCACTCCGGATGGTCTCGACGTCCCCCTCGCGCAACAGGCGGCGAAAATTCTCCTCGAGCTGGGCGTCCAACGGGCCGTAGTACTCCATTTCCAGGAGGGAGCACTCACGGCGACCCGCGAAGGCGAGGTCTTCCATCAGGCCTCGGCTCAAGTACCACAAGACCACATCGTCGGTTCCACCGGAGCCGGGGACGCCTTTGCCGCCGGCGTTCTCTATGGCCTGCACGAAGACTGGGACTGGCCGGACTCCCTGGAACTCGGAGTTGCCGCGGCCGCAATCAGCCTTGGAGCCGGGCCGCCATCCGACGCCATGGTGCCCGGCCAAGCCTGCCTCGACCAGGCACGCGCCTGGGGATTCCGCCCATCGCTCGAGGAGGACGCATCCTCGCAGAAGTAACAAGTAGTAGAGCTTTTGTGGTCTAGTCTTGTAGGGCAACCGCTCCGGTTGCCGCGGTGCCAGGCGAAGCTCCCGGCCTACAATCCAGTCTTGTGGAGCAACCGCTCCAGTTACTTCGCCAACTCCCTAATTACAAAACGCTTACCGAAAATCCTAGCGAACATCAAGACCATCGCCAGCGCATTTCTGGTTGCGGACCGATGCAGAAGAGTTAACAAGGGCAAGCATGGGCAAACTTTTCGGGACGGACGGCATTCGGGGCATGGCCAACCGTTACCCCATCACTCCTGACGTCGCGCTCTTGGTCGGAAAGGCCATCGCTCGCGTCCTCGGCACGGACACGCGAGTGCAACGTAAAGTCGTCATTGGCAAGGACACCCGGATCTCCGGTTACATGCTGGAAACGGCCCTCACCAGCGGGCTCGTCTCCCACGGAATGGACGTTTTGCTCGTGGGTCCCCTGCCCACGCCGGCCGTCGCGCACTTGACGAAATCCATGGGGTGCGCAGCGGGAATCATGCTGACGGCCTCCCACAATCCGCCCCAGGACAACGGTCTCAAGATCTTCGGTTCCGATGGGTTCAAGCTCTCCGACGACCTCGAAGCCGAGATTGAACGCTGCATCGCCGAGGGCGTTCCCCAAGAGGACGCCCCTCCCTGTGAGGGCATCGGAAAGGCCTTCCGCGTCGAAGATGGCAAGGGCCGCTACATCGAATACGTCAAGGGCATCATCGGGAATCAGAACCTCGAAGGGATGAAAGTCGTCGTCGATGCAGCCCACGGCGCCGCTTATCACCTCGGCCCCCTGATTCTCGAAGAAATGGGTGCCGAAGTCATCGCCACCGGCAACGCGCCTAACGGATTGAACATCAACCAGGACTGCGGCGCTCTGCATCCCCAGACCGCGGAAGCCCTGGTGAAAATGCACGGGGCCGATGTCGGCGTCACCTTCGACGGCGATGCCGACCGCGTGATCTTCGTCGATGCCACGGGCAACCAAGTCAATGGCGACCGGCTCCTCTGTCTTGCCGCCATCGGACTGCACGAAGAGGATCAGCTCGCGGGGAACACCGTGGTCGTCACCACCATGACCAACCTCGGTCTCATCGAGGCCCTCAAACAGCGCGGCATATCCGTGGAAGTCACCGGCGTGGGCGACCGCCAAGTCATCGAGTGCATGCGGCGCCACGGCTATCAGTTTGGCGGAGAGAACTCCGGCCACGTCATTTTTGGCGCCCATTCGACCACCGGAGACGGCATTCTCACCGCCCTCAAGATCCTTTCCTGGATGAAGTCCAAGAATAAGACTTTGGCAGAGCTGGCCGACTGCATGCGAGAATATCCCCAGCGGCTCATCAGCATCACCGTTTCCGAAAAACGTCCGCTCGATGAGATCGCCGGCCTGAACGAATTGATCGCTCAGTGCGAGACCACCTTCGGCGATCAGGGCAGGAACGTCATTCGCTACTCCGGCACGGAAAACAAAATCCGTATCCTCCTCGAATGCAGCGACGGCGACCTCGTGGAGGACTACGCCGCACGGTTTGAATCCCTCATCAAGGAGCAGTTATGCGCCTGACGGTTTCGCTGGAGCCAGCACCCCACATTCACACCGAACCCCTCACTTCGACCCGCCCCCTGGGTCAATGCCTCGTTGCCGGGCGAACTCTGCAGTCCCTTCAGGAAGAGGCCTGCCGTAATGCCGGTCTCGAATGGGTGGAGACCGACGGAGACATCCGGCTCTACGAAAACGCCTGGGTTTCCAGCGAGGCCCTCGCCGCCCTCGTGTCCCCCGCTCCACCCCGGCTCGTCTCCGGGGACGCGCTTCTCGCCTTTCCTCGAAACGGCAATGGCAACACCGCGTCCGATGATCCCGTCGACGCTGGCCAGAACGGTCTCCTCATCCGCTATCCCTGGCAGTTTCTCACCCTTCAGGAACGACTCCTGGCAGAGTGCACCGAGTCCCGCATCGATGCGCAGGCCCAGGTGCACCCGCACGCCACCGTCGACGGTGTGATCCTAGTCGGCAGTGGAACCACCATCCTACCAGGTGTCTACATCGAGGGCGTGGCCGTCATTGGCAAGGATTGCAAGATTGGGCCCAACGCCTACTTGCGGGGCATGACCATGATCGGTGACGGCTGTCATGTCGGGCAGGCGGTCGAGATCAAGAACTCGATCATCTATTCCAAGACCGCCATGGGACACCTCAGCTATTGCGGTGACTCCGTGGTCGGTCAGGGCGTCAATTTCGGTGCCGGCACCATCGTTTCCAACTTCCGGCACGACGGCAAGAATCATCGTTCGATGATCGAGGATCAGTTAGTCGATACCGGCCGGCGAAAGTTCGGCGCCATCATTGGCGACGGCGTCCACACTGGCATTCATACCAGCATCTATCCCGGCCGGAAAATGTGGCCCCACACAACCACGCGTCCCGGCGATGTCGTGCAGCGGGACCTCAAGCTTTAAGAGAAAGGAATTCAGAAAAACATCTATGTGTGGAATTGTTGGGTACATCGGTGAAAAAGAAGCGACCAATGTCCTTCTGAGCGGGTTGCGGCGTCTCGAGTATCGCGGTTACGACTCCGCGGGAATCTCCCTCACGAGGGAAGACCGTCTCCAGGTCATCAAACGCTCGGGCAAGGTCGCGGAACTGAGCAAGGCCGTGCATGAGACCTTCCCCGGCGGTGAGACGGCTTCCCGGGTGGGTGTGGCTCACACGCGCTGGGCCACCCACGGGCCGCCCACCGAGGCCAACGCCCACCCGCACCTCGATGAAGGCCGGCGTGTCGCCCTGGTGCACAACGGGATCATCGAGAACTACCGGCACATCCGTTCCCACCTCGAAGCCAAGGGACACACCTTTCACTCCGACACCGACAGCGAGGTGCTGGCCCACCTCATCGGCGACTATCTCGATGGCGATGGCGACTTCCTTGGCGCCGTCTGTGCCGCTCTGAGGAAAGTCGAAGGCACCTTCGGCATCGCCGCCATCTGTCAGGACGACCCTACCAAAGTCATCGCCGCCCGGCGCGGCAGTCCCATCGTCATCGGTGTGGGTCAGAATGAATCCATCATCGCCAGTGACGCCGCCGCCGTCATTTCCCTGACGCATCAGGTCGTCTATCTGGATGACAACGATGTCGCCGTGGTCACGCCCGGCTCCGTCGACATCCGCGACCTGAACAATGTCCCCGTGAATCGGGAGATCTCCGAGCTCGAGTGGTCCGACACCTCCGCCGAACTCGGCGGCTACGAGCATTTCATGCTCAAGGAGATCCACGAGCAGCCCGACTCCATCCGCAACGCCATCCGCGGCCGCCTGGACTTCGACAATGGGACCGCCGTTCTGTCAGGATTGGGCACCACGCCGCGCGAGATCTCCGAGGTTCAGCGCGCCATCATCGTCGGCTGCGGCACGTCGATGAACGCCGGCATGGTGGGCGAGTACGCCTTCGAAAACTTCGCCGACATGCCCGCCGAAGTCGAACAAGCCGCCGAGTTTCGCTACCGCAATCCCATCATCAAGGCGACCGATCTCGTCATCGCCATCAGTCAGTCCGGCGAAACCGCGGACACGTTGGCTGCGGTGCGCGAGGCCATTCAAAAAGGCGCCTGGGTCTCCGGCCTCTGCAACGTCGTCGGCTCTACCATCGCCCGTGAAACCGGTCGTGGTATCTACCTCCACGCCGGACCCGAGATCAGTGTCGCCTCGACCAAGGCCTTCACCTGCCAGGTCGCCGTGCTCCTCATGGTCGCCCTGAAATTCGGACGCTGTGGACGCCTCTCCTGCGAACGCGGCCAGGAGATCGCCCGGGCCATCGAGGCCATTCCCGAATTGGTCGAGCGCGTCCTGGAAAAGAACGATCAGATCGCCCGTGAAGCCGAGCGCTGGGCCGAGACCCAGCACGCCTTCTTTCTCGGTCGCGGCTACCAATACCCCGTGGCCCTCGAGGGCGCCCTCAAGCTCAAAGAGATCAGCTACATCCACGCCGAGGGCTACCCCGCCGCGGAGATGAAGCACGGCCCGATTGCGCTGATCGCCAAGCAGATGCCCGTCGTCGTCATCGCCCCGCACGACAAGCTGACCTATCAGAAAACCCTCGGCAACATCGAAGAGGTCAAGGCCCGTGAGGGCATGGTCATCGCCATCGCGAC
>JANQJH010000199.1 GCA_028281705.1 Verrucomicrobiales bacterium | reverse complement strand
TTGTTGTGTCCAGATGCCTCTCTCATTCCGCGTGTAAATGACATTGCTGTTGGGATCGTAAATCTTCTCGATGCTAGTAGCGTCCGGGTAAATCACTTCGGTGATTCGATTGCGATTGTCATAGACGAACTCCGTGGTGTGGAGGCGAGGATCGGTGACGAACCTGCGATTGCCGTTCTCATCGTAGACCGTGGTGGTCTCCAAGGTCTCGGTTCCGGTGTCGACCCACTCTGTTTTGAGGCGCCCGAGATTAAACAGATCATTATCCGCCGCCACGTAGGGATCAAACTCCGTCACCCGATCTGTGGCCCAACTGATCTCACTCCCTGCCTCGAGCCGATTGACCGTGCGCTTGGTGAGAAAAGCGGGGAACGTGGTGTGATAGTCAAAGTGCGTGTGTTGAATCTTCTTGAGGACACCGGACTGGTTCTCCCAGATGAATTCGTCGGTGCGCCTGCCTAATCCATCAATGGTGTACTCGGTCTCGCTGCCGTCGACATGGGTGATGCGCTCCATCATGCGGTAACGATCGGCGCCGGTGTAGGCATAGGTCTCGACCTGTCCCAGGGCATCAATCTTCGCGAGAGGATCGTCGAAGACGGTGAAGCGGGTATTTCCTGCGATCTTGCGAAAGTCACCGGGGGCGTCCCAGCCTTCGGTGTAGTGGTATTGAGTGGTGTTGCCACTGAAGTCGACGGATTGGGAGAGGGCGTAGCCGCTTGCTGGATTGAAGTGGTAGGTTTCCGTTCCGAGGTCGGCGCTTTGGATGGACATCTGGAGGTACGACACCATGAGATTCTTGCTCTTACCGTCGTCATCCGGACGCTGGTTGCCCGGCACCTTGGCGAGATCGAGGACGTCGTTCTGCGTGAACTCATACCAGCGCATCTTGCCCAGGGGGTCTCTCACATAGGTCATCTTGTAGGCGGAGACGCCGCTCCCGTGGCTGCCGCCAATGGTGAGATGGGTCGCGGGCACGGAGACGCCCGTAGGGGCGACGAAGCCACTCTCACCCGAATAACGGAAGTAGGTATTCTTCTCGTCCGGCAGCTTCACGCGGTAAAGCAGGGAGGGCAGCCCCGTTTGCTGGTAGGTATTGCCCGGGGCGGAGGTGTGGTAGGCCCACTTGGTTGTATCAAACAGATGATAGAACACGGTCATGTTCCCCGATGGATGATTGGCGTCCTTACCGTCGGTGATGTGATACATGAAAAAGTGTTTGGGATGCGCCGCTTTTCCTTCGAGCACGCGGGGATGCTGATCAGTCTCCTTCTTGAGATGATAGACGTATTTCGTCGACCAAGTGTTGTAGAAATGGCCGGGAGCCCCCACCCGCTGAAGGTAGACGATTTTGTGATTGGGAAGTGTTGCCGGAGGGTCGATATCGGATTTTGAGCCGTAGTAATACCTCGTCACCTTGCCCCGGGGATCGGTGATGGATTTGACCCGCTGCACATTCGGGTAGTAGGCGATGTTTTGCGACACGGGTTCCAGGGTAACGGTGAGCTTGAGATTGCTTTGGATCTCGGAATTCGCTCCCTGTTTGACTGAGATCTCCGTGGGAATGAGGCCGCCCTGGCCATAGGTATAGTTGAGACTGTTCCCATAGCGGTCCTCGGCCTTGACAAGCCGGGCATAGGAATGCCGTTGCAGGCCGGTCCCGGTGAGCGCAATCCGGTCGATGGGAATGGTCATGCTCGGCGTATCGACGGTGGAAAAGGTCAATGTGGTGCCAAACTTCTTCTTGTACTGATAGAGACCGCTTCCAAGTGAGGTGAGCGTGTTGAGAAAGGTCTTCTTTTCCACGTAGCCCGAGGGCATGGGAAAAAAGTAGTTGTTGTCGTAGCTGCCGAACCGTTGGGCGCGCCCTTCTTCGTCGTGCACGGTGACGCTGATAGGCTCCAGGGAACGGTTTTCCTCTCGCTCGACGAACTCGATGTAGGAACTGATGTTCGATTGCATGCCCGCCCCGAACGGCCGATCGAGGCGCTCCGGAGGACGCAGTCCGTGGCGATTGTTCCAGATTTCTTCCCGGTAGGTACGGGTCACCTGCAAGGCGAGTTCGCTGCCACCGATCGGGATGTAGATATCGGTGGCCGTGTGGTTGAGGCTGCGATTGAAGGCATCGACATACGTCTGTTCCTTGGGTCGATCACTTTCCTCGGTGGCCTGCGGCTCTTCGTCCGGCAGGGGCAAGCCGGTGAGGGACACCTTGCGGTAGCGCGGGCCGGTGGCGTCGTCCGCCAAGGCTTGGAAATTTTCTTCCCCGCCGTTGTAGGGAAAGAGCACGACAAGCTTCTGATTGCCGCCGGGATCAATGGCTGAAGCGGCGATGGTGCCCCCATCACTGATGGCATAGCCTTGGATCCCGTTCCATTGGCGGCGCGTTTCAATGGGCTCCACCCATTCGTCGAGAAAGTTTTTGAGGCCGTTCATCCAGGTTTCCGTGCTCGTGTACCCAGTCGAAGGGATTTGGTAATCAGCACCGAGCACAATGCCGCTGGCACTGACATGTTCGCCGGCGAGTTCGCTCACGGCGGTCACACCGTCGATGAGCCCGTTGGAGTTGCCGACAGCCACGGTTTGCTCTCCGATTCGAGCGACATCGAGGTAGTCCGGACTACTGGTTGACGATGTATTGGCGATCGCATCAATCGTGACACTGTTGTCCAACAGGACCATCCCCTGATGATCTCCAGCAAAGAGGTTTGAGGACGTGAGTCCGAAATCGGAGAGAGGCTTGAGCAGGGATGGACCGGAAGCCTTTGGGCTCCAGGTCACCAAGTCCTCACGCCCCGGGTAGAACTCCGGCCAAGAGGGGTGGGTCACTTGAGTGTCCACGCCAATGATCTTTGAATCTTGCGTCAAGGCGTAGAAGTAGACGGCGGAATCTTCGACAGCCGATCGCGGTCCCACGACGATGGGCTCTTCCGTATGTCTTGGCCAGTAGAGGCCCCGGGGATAATCGGGGTCGAAGTTGTAGGTAGCGCCTCCGATGATGGCGCCGCCGTTGTTGATGGCCACGGCTGCCCACGATGCCAGCGTGTTGACCTGCACCGTTTCCTCGATGGGTTGGCTCGTGCCGGTGATCCGAAGGTAGGTCGTCGCTCCCGGGACGGCCAGATCAACGGGGCTACTTTCTCCGTAGCGCCAAACCTTCTGTTCAAAGAGAACCACACCTTCATCATTCACGTCCACTGGCACATCGGTGAGATCTCCCAGGAGCGCGACGCGGTAGCGGTTGAAGTTCGTCTGTAGCCAACGAATGCCGGAATGGTGAGGATCGGCGTCGTGAGCGTTGAGCACGCCATCGCCGTCGGGATCACCGCCGGGACCGGTAGATCCC
>JANQJH010000167.1 GCA_028281705.1 Verrucomicrobiales bacterium | reverse complement strand
GGCGTCCCGGAGAGGGCCACGATGTCGGCATCCGCCACCACGTTGTTGTAGGTCGCCCAGCCATACATCACGCTCCCGTCACCCATGGCATCCACCGGGTTTTCCACCCGGGCCGCCATGAGATTCACGATCCCCGCGAGCTCGATATTGCCGGCCCAGACACCCACCGGTGTCCCGTTGATGTAGAGCCGCGTCTCTCCGGCGGTGACATCGTTCACCACAACGAGATGAACGTCCTCGCCAAAAACGGAGGCCACGCTCTGCCCATCGAGTGCGGTGAAGAGGTTGTCCGCCACGCCGAACTGCGTCGTGCCGATGATCCCCTGCTCATTCCATTGGTCGAGCTTGATGGCCCAGGCGTCGTTCCCCGTGATGGCCGTGGAGGCGCCGCCCTTGTTCGCATTGAAGAAGAACTCATAGGTGCTGTCGCCTGTCAGATCACCAAAATCGACCAGGCCAGGTTCCGTCTGCGGCCCGCTGGAGATCGCCACCGCGCCGAGAGCCGCGCGATCAACCCCGACGCCACCGCCATCAAACGGGCCGACCACGAGATTGTCGATCTCGAGCGTCTCGTTATGCCCGCCGGTCCGCGCCAGGATGGAGAAACCGTAACTGGCGTCCGGCGCAAACCCATCCGTGGCGATGTTGGCGAAGTCCGCATTCGTGCGCAGACCCGTGGTGGTGAAGCTCGCACCGTTCACCGGATCCCATGAGATCCTGGCGGAGCCGCTGACGCGTTCGTTCGGCTTGAAGTTGGCGTCGTCATCCGCGGCCTTGGTCAGGACGAGTTCCGTGCCCGTGAGTTCGATGCCGACACCGGCATCCTGACCCGCGGCATCATTCCACAACCAGGTGTCCACCTGATAGGAAACGTGTTGCGTGGCGTCACCGTAGCCTTCTTCAGCGGGATTGCCGAAGTTGTCTCCCTCGGGGATGGCCCCGTAGTTGAAGGAGAATCCATCGGCCGGGGTGTTTTCGCCGGTGTGCTCGATGGTGAAGTCAAAGGTAGCCGTCCATCCCCCGGAGGCATCAAAGTCCGGTAAAACAAACGAGGCCGCCGTGCTGTTGGTCCCGGCTGCCGTCATGCGCAGGACACCGCCTTGCACCGAGTTTGTCCCATCGTTACTCGCGATGGTGGATCCGTCTCCCAGGTCGGTGGTCCCGTCGGCAAAGCCTTCGAAGTCCTGCTCGTAGTACTGGTCACCCACCGGAGGATCGACCACCGGATCGGCATCGACCTCGCCGCTGCTGCCCTTGAACGCAATGTTATCGAAGAAGAAGTACTCCGAACCACTGTTGTTCATCGTCGTGATCTTCAGCTTCACATGCGTCGTGCCCGCGGGAATGTCCCCCGCGTTGGTGCTAATATTGACAAATTCACCATCAGCCGGTGCCTCGGCCGGATCAGTTTCGAAAACATCCTCCAGAGGATCGCGCGGGTTCTCTTCACTGGGACCACCATCCGTGCCCTCGACGGAGAGGAAACAGATCTCATTGTCGAAGTTCGTGCCATCCGTGCTCGTCAGCACACAGAGATCGATGAAGTCGTTGTTCTCGATCCCAGCACTGTTCTGAAAGACGCGCACGTCGATCGAAACCACGGCATCGGCCGGTGAATCGATGGCCACGGGATCAGTCGTCACATCGAGACTGCCATTGTGCACCATGAGCTGTTGATTTGCCAGGATCACCTCCTCGTCATTGACTATGAGACCGCCGACCACACCGACATCTCCGGTAGAAGTGCCGTCCCAGCCGACCTCGACGCCGTTATAGGCAAAGGACGTGGCCCCGACGGGCGCATGTTCGAAGCCGGTGAAGGCCGCCCCGACCGCCGTGCTCCCGCCATCATTGGGATCAGAACCGAAGGCCACTTCAGCGCCGTCGCCCACCCCATCGCCATCCGTGTCCGCCACGGTTGGGTCCGTCCCCAGCGCGGCCTCGTCGCCGTCCGTCAAACCGTCGCCATCCGTGTCCGACAAGAGCGGGTCCGATCCCGCAGCGACCTCGACGCCATCGAGGACGCGATCGCCGTCGGTGTCCGGATTGGCCGGATTGGTTCCGAGTTCACGCTCCTCCGTGTCGGTCAAGCCGTCATCATCGGAATCGAGAAGGGGATTATCTCCCAGTGGCTCACCCGGATTGGCAAAGAGAAAGGCCGCGTCTTCCGCCGTCACCGCCTTGGCATAGACTTGCACATCGTCGATGATGCCATCGAAACTCAGCGTGCCAAAATACGAGCCGATCAAGAGTGGATTTCGCGCGGTGTCGACCGTTGCCGGCGGGTCATCCTGATTCAAGACCTCCGCCCCATCAATGTAGATCCGCAAGTTGTCGGCGCCGGCTTCCGCTCCATTGCGGTCCGTGTAGGCCACCACCAGATGACTCTTCTCTCCCGTGGGTATCGAGCCCACGGGATCCGTCAACTCATTGTCCTCGTTGAACCAGAATACAGTACCTCCATTGTGCAGCAGCGCGAAGGTAGGCGAGCCCCCTTGCTCCCCTTTGGCGAAGAGACTGGACTGTTCGCCGTCATCCGGTTGGATCCACATACTCACACTGAAGGAAGTGAGGTTGCCACCGGAGAGGCGGGCCTGCGCATAACCACCACCGGTCTGCCCGGAACGCCCCAAATCGACGCCGGTGCCACTGGCCAAACCAGCCGCTCCCAGCCCAAATGAACCGCCATCGACCGCGACGTAAGTCCCGTGCCTGAGAAGAGCCGAGTCTAACAAGACTTCCCCATCAGCCTCATCCATCCGATAATGCCCGATCAATTGGTTCGTCGACGGGACCACCGCTGAAAGATCGATCGTGACCACGGGATTGCTCTGGTCGTTGCTCGAAATCTCCAAGAAAGCCAGCACACCACCCGTCCGCGTCCCGGGCGAGAAGGTCACGGTCATTTCTCCCTGGCCTCCCGGCTCCAGGCTTGCCGGCGGCGGGGTGAAGGAGAAAAGATCCGCATCGGCTCCCGTGAGTTCGGCGCCGGTGATGGTAAGTGTCTCGGTCTGGCCCACGTTGAAAATGGGCAAGGTCCGGACAAAGGGGCCGCCACTGGAGTCCACGTCGCTGAAGAGACCGCGGGTCCTCGAAGCCAGATTGGGATCGTCGGTATCCAGGGGATCCGTGTCCAAAATGCCGTCTTCACTGACAAAGATATCGTCGATGAAAAATGATTCCACGCCCGTGTTCTCCCCCTTGGCGGCAACGTAAAAACGATCGTGGTTGATCACGTTCCCGCGATCGCCCACGGCATCCTCCACCAGGGTGAAGCGGGAGCCGTTCTCCTCCGCCATGTGAATC
The DNA here is from genome assembly GCA_028281705.1 of Verrucomicrobiales bacterium. Taxonomy (GTDB): domain Bacteria; phylum Verrucomicrobiota; class Verrucomicrobiia; order Verrucomicrobiales; family DEV007; genus JAACDM01. Next base: position 7,900 of record JANQJH010000167.1, on the reverse strand, counting down.
GAGATCGTGTCGTCGCTGTCCCCCGGACTGTTGGTAATGTCCAGCCAGACCTTGTACCAGGTGTTGGGAATGATCTCGAGATCCAAGGGGTCACCCGAGGGCCCGACGGAAATCGTTCCGGGATCACCGGCGTCACCCCCACGCACGATGGCCCACCCGCCGAGATCGCCATTGGTATCTCCCCCAAAACCGTCACCGCGCATCGACTTGTTTGTCAGGCCCACGTGAAACACGGCGGCCGCGTCATCGGCCCCGCTGAGCATCATGCGGAAATAAACCGTACGCGCCTCGTTGTCCTTCGTCTCCTGAGACTGCAACAGCGTGAAGATGGTTTCTTCGCCCTCCTGATTCAGGGTCATGACATTGTTGCCATCGAGATCCTTGATCGTTCCAGCGGGATTGGGACTTGGATCCGTCCAGTATTCCCTGCGGCCCACTTTGGTGTTCTCGGCCAACAAACCCGGATCCCAATCATTGAAGTCATCCAAGAGGAACCAGCCGGGCACCACGCTCTCGCGCACGTGCACGGTGACGGAACCACTCACAGATTCCTCTCCCCGGGTGGCCGTCACGGTAAACTCGGTCTCCTCGGAAATCGGAACCTCCAATCGCCCCACCCCAAACTCCGTTTCCACTTCGCCAACGCCATCGACCTCGAAGACAGCATCCGGGTTGCCTTCCCAAATCAAAATGGCTGACTGTCCCCTGGGCACCGTGAGACGTTCGGCGGCCACCTCGATTCCCAGGGGAATCAGCGGTCCGCCCCCTTGCTCCGGAATACCATTCTCAAACAAATCTTGCACCTCATCGGCTGAAAGAGCGCGGTTCCATAGCGCGACTTCATCGATCAAACCAGTGATCCAGTGCGAGGGAGCCCCGCGACGAATCCCGCCAATGGACGTCGTGTTGAGCAGCGTGTTGTTATCCGCCGTGAATCGCTCCGTCGGCGCAAAGGCATTGGCATTGAAGTCCGCCGAGTCCGCCACCCCGTCAATGTAGAGCACTGATTCGGCGCCCACCTGCGTCCACACAATGTGATGCCAACCCAGACCATCCAAGGGCTCCTGCTCGGACTTGGTATGATTCAACGTGGCCGTTCCCGTCGACCGAATGAAGAGATCGATCCCGTTGTTGCTCCCGTCATTCGCAGTACCAATGTTAAACAATGGATTGTTGTTTCCCGTGGCGCCCTCGGAAAAGAAACGCCGGTCATTGGTGTCATTCCCATTCTCGTCAAACTGCTCCTGCGCATTCGTATTGGTCCAAAACGAGATCGTCAGATTGTCGTTTTGATGAATGGGAAGCGGGTCTCCCTCCGCGTGAATCCGCTCCAGCATCGTCTGCTTGGTCGCATCAAAACTAATCGCATTCCCGATCTTGCCTGGCACAATGTCAGCTTCAGACAAATTGAGCGCGTCCATATTCATGCCGCTCACGACATCCACCGCTTTACCACCCTGGATTTCGTCCAGAGGCCAATGGGACACCAATCCCTCGCGCAAACCACTGTCCCCTCCGCCACCTCCAAACGGTGTCACATTGTTAAAGAGTTCCACCACTTCATCGCCGCTCAAGGCACGGCTCCAAACGCCGACTTCGTCAATGTCGCCCGTCACCCAGTGCGAGGGCGCCCCCCGGCGAATACCGCCAATAGATGTCGTGTTCAATAGCGTGCCATTGTCCTCCGTAAAACGCTCCACCGGACTGAAGGCGTTGGCATTGAAGTCCGCCGTATCCAGCACACCGTCCACGTAGAGTTTGGAGTCCGCCCCCACTTGAGTCCACACAATGTGATGCCAGTCCACACCGTCCAGAGGTTCCTGCACGGACTTGGTATGATTCAACGTGGCCGTTCCCGTGGAGCGAATGAACAGATCGATCCCGTTATTGCTCCCGTCATTGGCCGTCCCAATGTTAAACAGCGGGTTGTTGTTACCCGTGGCCCCTTCAGAGAAAAACCGTCGGTCATTGGTGTCATTCCCATTTTCATCAAACTGCTCCTGGGCGTCCGCCCTGGTCCAAAAAGAGATCGTGATGTTCTCGTTCTTATGAATCGGCAGCGGATCATCGGCGGCATGGATGCGCTCCAGCATCGTCTGCTTCGTGGCATCAAAGTGGATCGCATTGCCCGCCACCCCCTGCACGAGATCGGCGTCGGAAAGATTGAGCGCGTCCATGTTCATGCCGCTGACCACGTCGGCCGCTCGACCACCCTGGAGATTGTCCAAGGGCCAATAGGAGACCAAACCATCGGTCAAGTCGGCGTGACTCGAACCCGTATACAGGAGCCCGGCGAAAAGGCAGAGGCTCCCCCGGCGGATAAGGGAGTTCATTTTCATGAGAGGAAGGGGTGGGTGAATACCCTGAAGGCCTTAGGGCTACCAAACTGACTGGAATTTGGTCAATGAGAATCCGCACATGTTGTTCAAAGAGAAGGCTTACCAACTTTACAATTCAGCCAGGCGAAGCACCCGGCCGACAAACAGAATCTCCGCTCCCGCGAATCAGTTCTCAGCTCAATACGGACGCCCTTCTAAACGTCACAGCGTGCCCGATTAACCTTCCGCTCGACCCGCACGGTCAATGCAGCGGTCTCATCGAAGGGACCCACTAACAACGGCCTACCGGCAGGCCCCATCACAATGGAATTGCCGATACAGCGATATCCTTCCCAGGGCCCCGCCTCCATCGCCCCCACATTGCTACATCCCGCAATCGTGATCTTGGATTCGCGGCAAACCGCGCCGTAACTGTCTAACCAAACCTTCCCGTAGGGCGTCTTCTCCTGATCAAAGCCGGGCTTCACCGCCCAGGCGCACGGTGAAAGAATGGCGTCGACCTCCATTAAGGCCAGGGCACGGCTGATGGCGAGGTTCTCGGCAAATCCATCGGCACAAATCATCACTCCCAGACGCCCCAAGCGCGTGTCCACCGCATGGACCGAGAGACCGCGCGCATAACAGTCATGCGCGATCTCCAACTCATTGATCTTGCGATGACGGAGAATCACCTCGCCGCAGTCATCGATCAGGACCGCCGCATTGTAAGTCACGCCACCGGCCCGCTCGACCAGACCCGCCACGATGAAAACGCCGAGATCCTTGGCCAATAGGCCCAGTCGCCCGCAAGTCGCGCCGCCAGGAATCTCCTCGGCTTCTTCACCACAAGAGGGATGAGTCCACCCTAGGTTCAGCGCCTCCGGCAAGAGCACCACCTCGGAGCCGCGTCGAGCCAACTCCTTCACCGCCGCTTCCGCACGCGCCAGGTTCACCTCCCGCTGGCCACCTTGAACCAGGATCTGTCCAAGCCCGAGGGTGAAACCGACGACGCTCATGGGGGAACCGTGATCGGAAGACGATCCGGCGGCCAGCTCTAAAACGGCTCTTTTGCGGAAAAACCAACGCCACGATCCAAACTCGGTAACAACTTGATGCCATCGTCGAAGACCAACAGACAGGATTACGATGAAACAATTCACTCACTTCCGCCAATCAGCGATTCTTCTGGCCATCCTACTCTTGCCGGGAACTCTGGGCGCTCAGGAGAACCAGTTCACCTCATTCCCAGACTTGGAGGACGCCCTCTTCCAAGAGGAACCCGCCGGCAATCCCACGGCCGCCATCGAACTCTACCGCAAGCTCATCGACCAAGGCCTGCCACCGGGACAGCTGGAGATTGTCTACCGCCGCCTGGCGGATCTCTTGGCCGACGTCGGCCGCCTCGACGAGTCCAAAGCCGTCTTCCAACAACTCAAGGCCGCCTTCCCCGAGAGCCGGCACCTCGCCGAGATCGATCAACGCCTTGGCACACAGGTGGACACCGCCGAACTCTTTCGACGCGTTTCTCTTCTGGGATTGTGGGCCTCGACCGCGAAAGACGGAGAAGACAGTTCCCCCACGTCCACCAACTATCTCGAATTCATGCCAGGAAACCGATACCAACGGCTGCCTCACCCTCTGGATGCCTCGCCAGGCCAGCCCCTGGAACAGGGCACCTATGAGGTGGACAAAGATCGCCTCGAAATGCAGTCCGGCACCGAGAAGCGCACCTACAAGTGGACCGTGCGCCAGGACCAGCTTCTCCTGGAAGGCTCTGATGGGGCGAAGATCTCCCGTGTGCGTGCCCGGCGTCCGTTTCGCTTTCCGCGCCAGGTGGCAGAGCCTCGGCAAGTGGCTGCCCTGCTCAATCTCAAGGCCGCCGAAGCCCGATCCGTCAGAGGCTATCTCGAAGATTCCATGGATACGACGGGCGCCGCAGATCTCCTCGCCTCGAGCGGCCCCGTCGACAGCGAGCTGCTTCAGATGACCAACAGCACGACGGCGGAGCTGTTTGTCGATACGGGACTCAATTTGTTAGACTTGGCCACCGACCTGCTCGAAACCGGCGAAGTGGATCGCGCCAAATCAGTCCTCGATGTGATCGAAGAACTGCATTGGAATCATCGTGCGGATTCCGACGATCTCGGGGCATTCTTGGGTTCCTACGGAACCGACGTTTCGACGATCAGAGGCGCCTGGGAGGGGATTTTTCCTGACGACGAACGCCCCATCGAGATGAGCTTCCATCTGAACGGTCATTTCGAATTTCCCGATCTTGAAGGGGAATTCGAAGAGCCACGCTATCATATCAGCAAGAACCGCCTTGGCTTCGCCGAAAAGGGAGGCATCCCCGATGAATGGTATCTCTTCTTGATGCATCGAAATTCCATGGTTCTCTACCATGACACAGGCACAAAGGCCGGATGGATGCGCCGGAGGGATGCCGGACTCCAAGAGCGCGATCTTTGGCACTACTTCAACGGTTACCACGGCGTCTTGTATTATCTCTCGACCCTTTCATTCCACGCAAGCATCCGAAAGCGCCTCCTGGACTACCACCACGACGTGGCCACCATGACCGAAGGGACCACCTCCGGCCTGCTTGCTCGCACCGCCCTCAGGCAACTCGTACAACTGGACGCCGCCCAACAAGCAGGAGATCTCGGAAAAGCCACGGCAATCCTTGCTGCCTTTGAAAAGACCGAGGAGCTGCTCATGAGCCGTACCTTGGCCTCGACAATCAACTCCGTCGGTTTCACTCAGTCCCCCAATGACGATCGTGCCGTGGAGAATCCCTTTCACAGCGCCTATGACAGCAGCTTTCTTCTCACGCCGATCCCCAAAGTGAGGCCGGACATCCAGGCCTACCAGAAGCAGGCCGAGCGATTGAGACAACACCTTCTCGACGAGAACGTTGTTCGCCTGGTTCTCGATCGGGCGCCTTCCACGATTCAAGACCGATTCTTCAAGAGCTTCGGCGACCTTTCATCAGATGAAGTCATCACCCTCTTGGAGAGAAATCTCACCGTCGCCGCGGAGAGTGATCCACTAAACGTCTTTGTCGCCGCGTTTCCGCACGATGATCCCATCATCGCGGCTACTTTGGGCAATCAGTTGGCCGAGGTCATCACCACACTTCCGGCCGAGGAAGGTCAATGGCAATGGCAGGTGGCCCAGCCCGCGCAAGACAGTGCCCTACCTTTCTTGCTCTTCCTTCCAGAAGATCCGCCTCAACCCGCACATGGCAGATCAACGCACGGGAAGCATCCCCGCGAACTCTATGATCGATTCGTCTACGAGGTATTTATCGAGCCCTTCGACAACGGCCACAGGTCTTGCTTGTCCAATGAAACCTTTCTGCTTCTGCGCTCGGGAGAGGAGGTCTTCGCCCTCAGATCCGAGGGGCCAACGAGCTGGGAAAAACTCCCCAAATCGCTTCCGCTAACCCTGGTCACCCCAAACGATGAGGGCAATGTCAACGTGGAGGTTGTCAAGGCTACGCGTAGCGATCCTCCCTTTCTCAGCCTCGAACACGCTGGCCTTCACATACATTGTGGAATCCAAAGCGATTCGTTCCCCAGGCTCATGAGGCAGAATCGTGTCAATTCGCTTATGAGACCGAATCAGCCGAGCTTACCAGGTCCTGTCGTCTTCGTCCCCTTTTCCGAAGATCGCCCCATTTCCGTGGCCCGAACCACCTGGACCAATCCGGAAGACATTCGTTTCGACGATCTCTCGCTGCGCTGGTATGCCTTGCTACGTTAATGAAAGCCTTCTGATCTGATCCCCTACGTGTCTCCTCGCGAATCTCCCAAACGGCGTTTAGCACGCCTGCTAGGGCTATTGGGACTCACCGTCCTCCTGCCGAGCATCACCCTGCTCTGGCTCCTCAACCATGCGGTGACCAATGAGCGGACCGCCCTCCAACAGCGTTTTCGCGCCTTCTGTCAGGATCAGCTGAACCGGGGCGCGCAACGCTGGGAGGAGCGCTGGCGGCAGGCGGAGAAACACTGGCTCGCATCCTCGGACGATTTTCCCCAATTGATCGAGGAGTCCCTCTTCCAAACCGCGATCCTCCTCGACCCCCAATCTGGAGAACCGGTCTTCCCCGTCAGGCCCCGGGGCCCCAGAACGGACGCACCCGTGCGCCGCTCTCACGCTCTCTGGTCCCAGGCCCGATGGCTGGAACTGCGTGAATCCGCCTTTGAATCCGCCGCCGAACTCTACGCCGCCATCGAGAATCAAACCCATCGCCCGGAAGAGGCCAGGCTGGCCTGGCAATGCCGCCTCCGCTGCCTGGTCAAAGGCGATCAGCTGGCTGCGGCGCTCGATCTGTGGAAGAAGACGGCGGCGAAGGAAAACCATGTCAGACTCTGGGAATCCGCCATCTACTTGATGATGCAAGTGGCTGATGAGTCCGAGGCCAAACACCTGGGCAACCAGGTCAAGAGCTGGCTCCTCGATCCCGGAGGCGCCAGCAGCAGCCTAACCATTTCCAAGAGACTCCTCATGATGACCGCGCTTGAAAAAGCAGGCATTGCCTGCCCCACCCGCGCGGCCGAGGAACTCCTCACCACCCTGCCGGACGCCGCCTTCACACTGCCAGAGAATACCCTCACACTTACACCAGTCGCCGACGGCCTCTGGAAAATGCTGGCCCCGGATCGCCGCAGCCTGGTATTCCTCGCCGAATCGGCCCTGCACCACGTCGTCGCCGGCGCCACCGCCCCGCGCGAATCACTTCCAATCTCCCTCCAGGCACCCGGCGTCAAATCCGAGTCCTTTCTCCAGCAGCCCCTTTCCGGACCATTGCGCGGCTGGCACATTTCCATGACCGTCGGCTCGGAGGCCAACCCCTTCGCCGCCGGCAGCCGGCATTCCACTCGACTAACGACTTGGATCGCCTGGCTAACCATCGCCGCCGCTGCCTTCGTCGCCGTCTGGCTCTCCCGCGCCATCCTCCACGATGCCCGATTGAACCGCCTGAAGAACGATTTCCTCGCCGCCGTCTCTCACGAACTGAAAACGCCCGTCACCGCTATTGGACTCCTCGTCGACAACCTCCTGCGCAAGGAAACCGGGGATCCCGCGGAGACTCGCGAATACCTCGGTCTCATCTCCAGGGAAAACGAACGCCTCGGCCGCCTCATCGATAATTTCCTGTCATTTTCCCGCATGGAACGCCACAAGCACTCTTTCGCTGTGGAGGCCGTCAGTCTTCAAGAAGTCATGCGCGATGCCGCCCAAGTTGTCCGCGAGCGCTATTCGCCCAGTGAGCAGAAGATCATCGAGGAGATCCATCCCACCCCGATCTTTCTCGAAGGTGATCGCGAGGCCCTCACCACCGTCATGGTGAACTTGATCGACAACGCCATGAAATACTCCCAGGAGAACGTGCATCTCGGACTGGAGACCAGGGACAGCCAGGCACGCCTCTTTGTCAGTGATCACGGCATCGGGATGAACGCCGAAGAACGGCGTCAGGCCTTCGACAAGTTTTATCGCGCCGACCAGTCTCTCGCCAGCGAAACCTCCGGGGTCGGGCTGGGATTGAGCATCGTCCAATTTATCGTCCGCGCCCA
>JANQJH010000121.1 GCA_028281705.1 Verrucomicrobiales bacterium | reverse complement strand
TTATCGCCACGGGGTTCCATCGCAACTCGATGCAGGCCTTGGGGAACAACCCGCGGAAGGAAGAATTTCGTGTGCGCGGCATTGTCGATCGCTTGGAAGTCACCGGCCAGGTGTGGCTGGGGTTGAGTCTGGGTTGTGCCGAGTGCCATGATCACAAACACGATCCGATCTCCCAAAAAGAGTACTACCAGCTCTTCGCCATCTTCAATCAAGTGCCACACTACGGAGAGAAATTCGAAGTGCATGGACCGCGTATCACGGTGACGCGGCTCGTTGATGGCCAGCCGCAGGAAGTCGAGGCCCAGGTGATGGACACGGTGTCGAGTCCTCGAGAGACTCACATTCACCTCAGGGGAAATTTTGAAATGCGGGGTGAGCGGGTCCAGCCTGGCTTGCCGGCTGTCTTGCCTCAGGCTGAGACCGGTGGCGCCTCGTCCAGCATGGACCGCTTGCAGTTTGCCCGATGGTTGATCTCCGAGAGACATCCATTGACGGCGCGGGTGACGGTGAACCGGGCGTGGAGGCAGTTCTTCGGACGAGGTCTCGTGGCGACAGTGAACGACTTTGGAAGGCATGGGAGCCCTCCGACGCACCCGCGTTTGCTCGATTGGCTGGCTCTCCGTTTTCGAGAAGGCGGCTGGTCAATGAAGCGTCTTCACCGGGACTTGCTCACCTCCGCGGCTTACCAGCAGAGTTCGGCCGTTCAGGGTAAACCACCCTCAAGGGCGAACCGCTGGTTCGATCGGGCGGCGCGATTCCGCTTGCCGGCGGAGACCTTGCGCGATCAGGCTCTGGCCGTTGCCGGGCTCCTGACAAACCAACTTGGCGGACCCAGTGTCTTCCCGCCGCAGCCGGAGGGCGTGGGTCAGTTCCGCGATGCCACGGCGGGCGAGTGGGAAGTGAGTCGTGGGGGCGACCGCTTTCGCAGGTCTCTCTACACGTTTTGGCAGCGGATGGCGCCCCATCCCGCCATGACCACATTTGGTGCCCCCTCGCGCGAATGGTGTACCGCTTCCCGGTCGACGACCAACACGCCACTCCAGGCCCTGGCCATGCTGAATGATCCGGCGATGGTGGAGGCGCAGGAACATTTTGCGCAAGCGATTGATCACCTCCCGTTGTCGGAGCGGATCCGATGGGCCTTTCGGCGTGCCCTCGCCCGGGAGCCGGATCCCTCCGAGGAGGAGAAATGGGATCAGTTTCTTCGTCGGCATCCTGCTCGTGAGCGATCGCGTATCATGGCAGCGGTGCTTTTCAATCTCGATGAATTCCTCACCCGTGAATGAATGAGCCCGATGACTTCCATTCCAGAAGCGATCTCGACCATGAGCACGAGACGGCGTTTTCTCGGGCGATCAGCCGACGCCCTGGGCTTGGCGGCACTGGGCTCGCTCCTTGAACCGGAGGCCTTTGCCGCCGGAAATCACGTCGCGCGAGCCAAGCACGTCATCGTGCTGTTCATGTCAGGGGGGCCGTCGCACGTGGACCTCTTCGACTACAAGCCCGAACTCGAGGTCTGGGATGGCAAGCCGGCGCCGGATGAGATCACGAAGGGGGTGCACTTCGCACAGATCAGCCGGCAGTCGGGAAAGCCCAAGCTCAAGGCCTCGCCCTACACTTTTCGAAAACGGGGCCAGAGCGGCACTTGGATTTCCGATCTCTTGCCTCACACCGCGGAGGTGGCGGACGAACTCGCGGTGGTGCGATCCCTGCATAGTCATGTGTTCAACCATGATCCGGCGGTGACCTATCTCAACACGGGGCATGAACGGGTGGGCCGGCCGACCATGGGGGCCTGGTTGAGTTACGGTTTGGGATCGGAGAACAGCGATTTGCCGGCCTTTGTCGTCCTCACCTCAGGCGTGAAATTGCAGCCCTTGTTAGACAATTACTGGAGCAACGGTTTCCTGCCGGCCAAGCATCAGGGTGTGGAATTCCGGCCCGCGGGCGACCCGGTGCTGCACCTGCATTCTTCGAGCGGTACCTCGGTTAGCCGGCGGCGCTCGGAACTCGATCTGCTGCGCTGGATGAACGAACGGCATCATGCGGAGTTTGCCGATCCTCAAATCCTCACACGCATCGAGCAGTACGAATTGGCCTTCCGCATGCAATCTTCCGTTCCCGAACTCACGGATCTGACAGCGGAATCTCCCGCCACCTTGGCCCTCTACGGGGCTCTTCCGGGCGAGCGGTCGTTCGCCAACAACTGTCTCATGGCGAGACGGTTGGTGGAACGGGGCGTCCGATTCGTCCAGCTCTACGACATGGGATGGGACTCCCACAATTCACTCGTCAAGGATCACCCGCGCCAGTGCCGGGGAATCGATCGGGCCACCGCGGGGCTGATCAAGGACCTGAAGCAACGCGGCTTGTTAGAGGAGACGCTCATCCTCTGGGGTGGTGAGTTTGGTAGAACGCCCGTGGTGGAGGGAGCCGGCCGGTTGTGGGGGCGCGATCACCATCCTCACGGGTTTACCATGTGGATGGCGGGAGGCGGGATCCGTCCGGGCGTGAGCTATGGGGAAACCGACGCCTTTGGCTTTCATGCGGCGAGAGACAAGGTCGCGGTCAACGATCTCCATGCCACGGCGCTACGCTGCTTGGGCATCGATCACCTGGCCTTGACCCATCGGTTTCAAGGCCGGGATTTTCGGCTCACGGACGTGGGGGGAAGGGTGATCTCGGATCTGCTTGCCTGAGTGATTGCGGTGGTAGAATTCTTTCTCAATTTTGTAAGACTGCGGGCCGCCATTCCGGTTGAATCACCCCCCGGGTGCTGCTATTCAAAGGGGGTCCATTCCGGGCTCCGGCTTGTGCCGTAACTTTCTCATCATTATGTCTGACGAACACCCCACTGTCTCTGCCGATTCGGCCTCGTCTTCGGACTCGGAACCTCAACGCCCCGTGAAGAGGGATCGGACCATCATCATTCGGATGTGGCCCAAGACGCCCGTGCTTTATCCCATGGCCCTGGTGGCGTTGATTTGCTGCCTCGTGGCCCATTTTGCCGGCAGCAGCGATTTGAGCGACTATCCCTTCGGGGAGAAACCGGCTGCCGCCGAGGTGGACGCTTCCGCTCCTGAGCCGACGCCGGCTGAGGCTGGGGACGAGGGGGCTCAGGTGACCCTGGGGCAGCCTGAGGTGCTTGCGGCCCAGGCCCAGCCTGACCCGGCGGCGCCAGAGGGCGATCCCGCCTCGACGACGGAGGGCGCTGCCGGATCGTCCTCCGAGGAGCTGGAAAAGAAACGGGTCGACCGCACCCTGGCCGTCATTTTCCTCATCGCTCTCTTTGTCTCGCTCTTTGCCATTTGCGTCGATTTGGATGTGCGCTGGGCCATCATTTACACCTCGGCCATCGTCATTGCGTGTCTCCTCCTCTGGATCCTCGATATCACGATGGGCTTCATGCCCAAGCTCCTCGGCGTTCTCGATGTCATCACGCCCATGGCCAACGCGCAGTTCTATCTCGGTGTGTTTCTCGTCTGGCTCGTGCTCATGGCCATGTCCTTCATGGTCACGCGATTCCACTACGTGAAGGTGGAGCCCAAAGAAGTCGTGGTCTTCGGCGGGATGCTCGAGCGCCAGCAGCGCTACGACACCATGCGCATGCGCTACACCAAGGAGATTCACGATGTGATGGAATACTACCTGCCCTTCGTGAGATCAGGTAGGCTCATCTTCAGTTTTCCAGAGCAGTCCGAGGCCGTGATCATCGACAATGTGATCAATATCAAGAAAGTGGCCAAGCGGCTTGACGAGATTGTCGGCTCGACCCAGCCCCACTCGCACTAGTTAGCCGCGGCGATCTCGGCTCAGGTTGACAGGGAGATGACCTCGCTCGGTGCGGCCGCGACGATTTCACATGCTGGCAAGTCTTCCGCCAGGGTGTGCTCAAACCAGGAGAAGGCTTCGTCATCACCGTGGACGAGGACGATCTTCTTGGGCGAGACATCGTTGGCAAACTGACGCAGATCTTCGCGCACGGCGTGGCCGCTGAAATCGAACTCATGCACCTCGCAGTGCAGCTCGATCGGCGCATGATCGGGGTCTAACTGAATGAGATCGCCCTTTTGGGCGGCCCGGATCTTTCCCGCGGGCGAATCCGGGTCGGCGTAGCCTACGAAGAGAATGCTGTTGCGCGGGTTATCGAGAAACTCGAAGGCGAACTTATTCGAGACCGTTTTTTCGGTCATCATTCCGCTCGAGAGCGCATAGATGCAGTAAGGTGAGTAGCGGATCTCGCGCTTGCGGCGCCGGGAGGCCACGGTGAGTTCCATTTGTTCGAGGATCTCGAAATCCCGATGATTGCGTAGCACCTTGCCCGCGAAGCGGTCATAGATCTGTGTCATCTTGGTGCTCAGCCCGCCGATGAAGATGGGCGCGGAGGGGATGCGGTTTTGCTTTTTCAGGAGATGCAGGGCCATGAGAATCTCCTGCGTTTTCCCCATGGCGAAAATCGGGATGAGGACGGAACCACCCCGTTCCATGGTTTCACGAATGGCCATTGCGAGGCGATCGCATTCGCTTTGCCGCGTGTAGTTAGGCTCGCGCGCCACGCCGCCGCGGGTGGTCTCCATGATGAGGAGATCGATGGGCTCTCGAGGAAAAGACGCCCCCACGGAGAGTGTTTGATCCTCAAAATTGACGTCGCCGGTGTAAAAGATCCGCTGACCTTCGTGGTCGATCCGCGTTCCGACCGAACCCATGATATGGCCGGCGTCATAAAAGCGGCATTCCGGGTCCGGGGCATCGCCGATACGGAAGGTGCGATCCACGGGCACATAGTGCCAGGCATGCTGGATTTGATCGGCTTCGCGGTGGGTAAAGAGCGGGTAATCCATGATGTTCAACTCTTCCCGCTTGGCCGTCATGACGTTGACCGAATTGTGCAGAAGCGCGTCCGAGAGTTCCCCACAGGGCTCCGTCATGTAGACGCCGGCCCGCGGCTGATGCCGCATGAGGAGGGGCAGGGTGCCCACGTGGTCCAGGTGGCAGTGAGAAACGATGATGCCGTCGACGGTGTCGTAAGGCAACAATCCATAGTTAGGCGCTGAGTCCAGGCCTTCGGCTTTCGGATCCATTCCGGCATCGAAGACGAGGCGGAGAGTATCCAAGTCGAGCAAGTAGGAGTTTGCGCCGATACCACGCCGTCGAGTGAGACTCTGAAAATACATCAATGCTTCTAGCCTAGGGCGGGAGACTAGGCGTTGAATCCAAAGAAACAAGCCCAATCATCCCGGGGGCGAAACCTCGATCCAGCGACCCTCCACGTCTGCGGTTGCTTACCTTCGATTCTGATCCCTCTTGGCTCGGAGGGATCTGTTCGTGGGGAACTTCTCCAGATTGTACTCGCCGCCCAATTCATCGCGGCGTTGATCGCAGCGGGCGCGCATGATTGTCAGGATATCCTTGTGGCTCGCTTCGTTGCTGAAGTTTCGCCGCTGATCGGGATCCACTTCAAGGTCATGAAGGAACTCAAAGGGCGGTTCTTGCTCGAAGTACCGCGCATAGACATAGCGTGATCCCCGAATGCCCTCCCATTTGGGGATCTCCTGCCGGTCAAAGAGATGCTCGTGAAAGGAATCACTCCGCCATGGTCCCGGACCGAGTCCTCGAGCCAGGCCGTTGAGGCGCGCCCCCTGGTAGTGCAGCGGGGTGGCCACGCCGGCATACTGTAGAATCGTTGCCGGAATGTCGATGTTGAGGACGGGGCGATGTTCCACACCATGGTCTCGCACATGTCTGGGATCAAAGATGACGAGGGGCACGCGAAGGGACTCCTCGTAGTGGGACCACTTGCCGGCAAAACCTCGATCGGCCTTGTAGTAGCCGTTGTCACCGCTGAAAATCACCACCGTATTATCGTTCAGGCCCAGACTTTCGAGTTCGCCTAACACACGCCCGATGACATGATCCACGCCGCTGATCATGCGGTAGTAGGCCTTGACGTTTTTTTGGTACTTCGCAGGTGTGTCCCAGCGCCAGTACCAGCGATCGCGATTCATGGACTGGCGAAGGAAGGCGGGTTGGGCTGCAAAGAGGCGTGGATCGGCCAGGCGCGGTTCGGGCATGGTGAGGTCATCATAGAGCCCATCCACCGCCTTGGGCCACGGGTAGTGGTTTTCCTTGTCACTGTCTTCCGCGTGGGGAGCATTGAAACTCACAGAGAGACAGAAAGGATGGTCGCTCTCTTGCTCACGGAGAAAGGCGATGGCGTGATCACCAGCGATTTGGGAGACGTGCCGCGTCGAGCCATCAGCTTGTTTCTTGTGATAGGGATTGCGCCCCAGGGGAACGAAGCGATCAAACATGGCCTCCTTTTGTCCCTTGGTCACGGCGACACCGAATTTGCCGACGAAACCCGTGCGGTAGCCGGCGGCTCGAAGCACGGCTGGGTAGCTCGACTCGGAATGCGGCAGGGAGATCGGAGGTGTGCCGAAAGTAAATTTGTGGGTTCGCTCGTGCAGTCCCGTGAGGATGGAGGCGCGACTGGCGGCACAGATGGACGTGGTCACGCAGGCGTTGGTAAAGCGGGTGCCGCGGGCCGCCAGTCGATCGATGGCCGGCGTCTTGAGGATGGGATGGCCGGCACAACCGAGAAAGCCTGCCCGGTGGTCGTCGGAGAGAAAGAAGACGATGTTAGGGCTGGAGCCGGATTCCGCCGGAGCCTGGACGAGTGACCAAGCGAGGGCGAGGAGAGAGAACATGATGGGGCGCATGGGCCAGGTCTACAGGGTGGCATCGCCCGGCGCAAGCCATTGAAAACAGCCTGCGTTCCTAGGAGGCCTGGCTCCGGCTGGGCGGGAGGTGCATTTCCAGGACGCCGGCAGCCTGCCGTTGATCTTCCTGCGCGCGCTTG